>CAYQJU010000074.1:0-13599 GCA_964417875.1 uncultured Steroidobacteraceae bacterium | reverse complement strand
GCCACCGCAGCAGGTGCGAGCACTTTATGGTGATCGCGCGCACTCAAGTGACTAGTTAGACGACCCACGCGGCGCTTGAGCTGGAGGGCGCTGAGGACCGGCGTTGCGCCGGCAATGCTAGCCTCCGACAACTCCATTCCTATACCGAAGCAAAGACGCTGTTCGCTCCAACGAAGGTTGAGCGACAGCGTTTTTGCTTCGGTATGGCACGGATGTTGAACAGCGGGCGCTTTCAAATCTGCTCCATTACGTCCGTAAACCACATTCCGTTCTTGGGTTCATCGTGCTTGGCAGTTCGGTTGGCTAACTACCAGCTCAGCGACGGCGAGATGACCTCTCAGCACGCGGGTGTACCAGCGCTGAGGCGCGCGCCGGGCTGGGTCGCCCGCGGCCGAGCACTTTATGCCGATCTTCGCTCGCTGAAGCGCCTTTCTAGCCGACACGTCGAGGAAGCCTTGTGGCGGCGATCAGAAGAAGGGCCGCAACAACGTAACCGAAAGAAAGAAATCCCACGTAGCGCAATAGCTCTGGTGCGCCGCCGATCTGCGCCGGGATAACGGCCCCGAAAGGAACCAGAATGCCCAGCACGACAACCTCGCTCCTCCGAATAAATCGATATGCGCAGATTGCCACGACCGTTGCCAGAAGAGCGCCTATTAGGGTGCCTCGAGGGATCATGCTGCCCGACCCCATCACAATTGCGACCCACGAGAGCCCAATTGCGGCAGTGGTGAGCCATCCAATTCGAACGGCGAGTCTCGAAAACGAAGCTTGAATCGTCGGGCCTGAGTTCATTTTAAAACCTCACAGAGTGTCGGCTAACTACCAATTTCAGCGACCGGACGCCCACTTTATGGCCAACGCCGCTCGCTGCAGCCCCTGGTTGCAGCCGGACGGGAGACGCGACGGACTCAAGTCATCGCCTGCTTCGATCTGGACCGTACTCGTTCGAGACCCTGAGATATGAGAGCTAAAGCGGTAACAAGGGAAATGCCAGCAGCCAGTTGCGCCAGGGTTTCCAAGCGTTGCAACGAGATAAGGGAAGCGATCCCCATAATCCCACAAGCGCCGCCAAGCGCTATGTAAACCCGACCCAGCGCAGGACTTGCTGGCATCAAGCTCTGGCGCCTTGCCCACACTCCCTCCCAGAGAAAGCTGCACCCAATTCCGAAATACAAGAGAAATCCGAGGAGATCTATCGGGCTCAATGCCCTCTCCTGACTTAGGAACCTCAGGCTGAAGGACGCCACGCCAAGCCCCAGCACGATCATGAACGCTCGGTGGAGGTACCGCATATCCATTGCCCCTCTCGATGGACGTTCAATTCTGGCACAACCTCAGAAGCGGCCGCCCACTAAGTCAGCGACCGACGACGAAGTGTCAGCGCGCGAACGCTCGTACGCGATTTTTGCTCGGCGCCCGCGCCCGAGCACTTCACGGTGATGCGGTTCGCTGCAACGCATGGTTTGGCGACACCGACGCAAAATCGAGGATTCCACCGAGCTTCGGGCCAACGGCCACGAACTCCCAGCCGAGCTGGGCGGAACACTCTTGATCCCAGATTCCATCACCGAAGTATGTAATCGAGCGGAACGGCCCCCGCAGGCGCTCAAGAGCGTGAAGCATGATCCTTGCGCGATCCTGGTGGTCATCGGCACTTGCCAACGGAATGTTCTCGGTCGGAAAGCCGGCGCTCAACAGCTTGTACTGCGCCGTCCTTCGCCAACCACCCGTCGCGTAGGCAACCTGGACGTCAGTTCTGCTGAGGAGTGTCTTGAGGTACTGAAGCGCACCGGGAATTTCCCGGTAGGGACCGTGAGCGTCCATGTGAGCGATGAGCGACCGAAAGTACACATTCATGACCGCATCGGATACGGATGCGTCGTAACACAAGCCGCTATCACCGCAGATATCCGCCAGAACCCCGGTGTCGGTGACACGAGGGTACTTGTGCCAGCCATCTCTGATCGTCACCTCGCCGAGCGCGCGCCTGACCGCGTCTGCGTACATCGCGTTGTCGACGCCGTAGGAATCGATCAGGGTTCCGTCTATGTCGAAGATTGCAGCGTGCACGGGTGTTGCCTTGCTGCCAGCTCAAGCGGCGGATACGCCATGCCTCAAGGCCATTTCCAGTTCGGCGGCGACCTGGTCATGTCTTCTGCGAAGAGTCATGAGAGCCGGCACAAATATGAACGATAAGACTATCGGGATCACGAATGGGGCCTTGGCCTGACCGCGCAGGAACGAGGCGACATACAAGACGATACCCACGACGAGAACCACACAAAGAAGAGTCATTCGCCACTTCAGGTTTCTGAGGACTCTTTGCTTCTGTGCAACGAATGTCTGGTCCAGCACCAACTCCGCGGGACTCTTGTTCTTGTCGATATCCATGGGCATCTCCTTGCCATCCTGGCACTCTTAATTCAGCGACCGGGCGCGGCGAGACTAGCAACCTGCAACACGGAACCTTCCGACTTCCCGGACCAGCTGCTCACCAGCCGCGTGGGATGAAAGAAAGAGGACATACAGCCTGTCCGCATACGAGGTTGTGAGGTCGAACAGGACGTCGGGTTTGTCGTCCCGATCGAGGTCCCCGGCCCATAGCAACTGCGGCGGACCATCGGTGTCGATGATCGGGAATTCAGCTATCACCTGTCTGGTCGGGCCAATTGTCATGTGAATGGCGTAATTTGTTACCGGCGAGTCAGGCATTGCAGAGCCGTACGCGACGAAGCCGAACGGCTCGCCCGCCTTGAGGCGGAACGAAACGTACTCTCCAGGAAATATATACCGATTGCCGAAGAAGGCCGTGTCTACCGCGCCGGACCTGAAGGCCGTGGAGCCGCGCACCATCAGCCGCGGATCCTGACTCCCTTCCGGTGGAATCGGCACATCTGCAGCAGTCACACGCGTGGCAAAGCCCGCGCAACGATCAGGCACGCGCTGCACATCTACCCGCGTCTCCATCAGCTCGAGCCGATCATTGACTGGCGTGAGGACAAACCAGGCCGTCCCGGATTCCGGGAATGGTCCGGTGCCGCGGAACTGTCCGGTGAAGGAGACTTCCGTTGGCGTTGAGGCTGGCATCGCGGCCAATGCAAGCATCGGGGTGAGAGTGGCCATGATGCCTGGAATGCAGGGCTTCATGTGACTGACTCGTTGCGCCACCAGTGCGTCACCCGCATACCAAACCCCACGATCGCCCGGGTAACAACCAAACCGCCTCAACCCTGGATATAGTTCTTCAGATCCTCGATGGTATTCCGCTGGTCCTCGATGACGCTTTTGACCAGATCGCCGATCGACACCACGCCCACCACCGCGCCATCACGCACCACCGGCAGGTGCCGGATGCGCCGCTCCGTCATCGTGCGCATGGCGTCGTCGACGGTCTGGCCCGGCTCGGCGGTGAACACCGGCGCGCTCATGATCTCGCGCACCTGCGTGCTGGTGGATGAGCGCCCCTTCAGCACCACCTTGCGGGCATAGTCGCGCTCTGAAACGATGCCGGTGAGGCGCGGGCCTTCCATCACCAGCAGCGCGCCGATATGCCGCTCGGCCATCAGCCGGATCGCATCGAGCACCGACGCATCGGGCGACACGGAATACACGTTGCTTCCCTTTGCATCCAGCAATTGCGACAGCATCGTCATCGTTCGCCCCTTCGCGCCGCGTTGGCGCGGTTGCATCAGCGCACCGTCAGGCGGTCTCCACCATGAGCACCGAACCCTTCACGTCAACCACCCGCACCGGCGTGCCGACGGGCGCGTCGCCGCCCTGCACCAGCCACACCGTATCACCGACCTGCACCTTTCCGCGGCCGCCCTGTATGGGCTCGGCCAGCGGGAAAATGCGGCCCACGTACTGGGCGCCGCGCTGGTTCAGCGTGGGCTGGTCGCTCACCTCGTCGCGAAAGCGGCCGAAGCGCCACCACAGCAGCGTGGCAATCACCGACAGCACCGCGAACAACACCAGCTGCAGTTCCCAGCGGATCGGCACCGCCAGCAGCAGCGCACCCAGCAGCAAGGCCGCGGCGGCAAACCAGATGGCCAGCGCTCCGGGCACGAAGGTTTCGACCGCCGCCAGCACCGCGGCGACGATCCACCAGTGCCACCATGTGAGTCCCTGCAGGAAATCGTGCATGGGTTGGTGCTCCGTCAGCCCGCGGGTTTCTTCTGCATTGCGTCCTTGGCCAGCTCTGCGATGCCGCCGATGGATGCGATCACGCTGGTGGCCTCGATCGGCAGGAAGAACACCTTCTGGTTGTTGGAGTTGGCGAACTCCTTCAGCGATTCGATGTACTTCTGCGCGATGAAGTAGTTCAACGCGTTGGTGTTGCCGTTGGCGATGGCCTGGGAAACCATCTCGGTGGCACGGGCCTCGGCCTCGGCGGCACGCTCGCGGGCCTCCGCATCGCGGAACGCGGCCTCGCGCCGACCCTCGGCCTCGAGCACCGCCGACTGCTTCTCGCCCTCGGCCTTCAGGATCGCCGCCTGCCGGTAGCCTTCTGCATCGAGGATGTTGGCGCGCTTGTCGCGCTCGGCCTTCATCTGCCGGCCCATCGAATCGACCAGGTCCTGCGGCGGCTGGATGTCCTTGATCTCGATGCGGGTGACCTTGATGCCCCAGGGGGTGGTCGCCTCGTCCACCACTTTCAGCAGGCGATGGTTGATCTCGTCGCGCTTCGACAGCGTCTCGTCGAGGTCCATCGAGCCGATCACCGTGCGGATGTTGGTCATCGTCAGGTTGGTGATGCCGAGGCGCAGGTTGTCCACTTCATAGGCGGCCTTCGCGGCATCGAGCACCTGGAAGAACACCACGGCATCGACGCTGACCATGGCGTTGTCCTTGGTGATCACTTCCTGGCGCGGCACGTCGAGCACCTGTTCCATCATGTTGATCTTGCGGCCCACCTGCTCGAAGAACGGCACGATGAAGTGCAGCCCCGGCCCCATGGTGCGCTTGTAGCGCCCGAACTTCTCGAGCGTGTATTCATAGCCCTGCCGCACCGTGACCAGCGCGCGGACCAGGACGACGATGATGGCGGCCAGGATCACAAACGGCAGGTACTCGATCAGGGACATGCTGGACTCCTTGTTATTTTGATCACTGCGCCTCGTTGCCGGCCGCATCGGCCGCAATCAGGGCGCGCAATTCTCCCAGTTTCTGCTTCACGACCCGCGCATGTTCCGGACCGATGCGCAGCAGCAGCTTCTGTCCCGGCGACAGTTCCTCCAGCCGGGTATCCTGAAAACGATACAGCACCTTGGGCTGCTCCAGCAGCAGCGGCCCCTCGGGCGTCGGTGTCGCCAGCAGGTGGTCGATCACGGCCACGACCCGGTCGTTGAAATAACGTCCCGGGAAACCCAGGTCCTCATAGGCCGCCTGCAGCTGCGGATAGAGGCTGCGGTAGGTGGCCATGGCCTGCTGCGCATCCACCGCCGCCAGCATGCCGACGATGGCGTCGTAGCGGTCGAAGTTCTCTTCCGAGAGCACGATGCGCTCCTCGCCCACCGCGGCATCGATGGTCTCGCGCTCCACCACGAAGGGACCGGTCGGCGGGCGCAGCGGACGCAGTGGCTCGACGCGCGCGTTGCGTGGCAGGTTGTCCACCGTGGCCACCAGGCGGCGCGCCAGCTGCTCGTTCACCAGCCAGTCGGCAATGGTGGGACCGAACACCTCGCCGAAGGCCTGCTGGGCGGCCACGTCCGGATCGGTCTGCGGCGCAGCTTCGGTGGGCGCCTCTTCCGGGGGTGTCTCGATGGGATACTGGATGGCCGGCGGTTGCTCCTCCTCGAACGGCGTTGCGATCACCGGCGTGGTGCCTGCGTCAGCCACCGCCGGCGGCGCATCCTCCACCGGTTCGCCACGCTGCGACCACCACCACCAGCCGGCCGCGGCCACTGCGAGCACCAGCACGATGCCGATCGCGATGCGGCCGGCCCTCCTGTCTTCTTCTGAACCATAGCTCATGAGGCCAATGCCCTCCTGCGCTTCATGTGGATCATCAGCAGCGACACCGCTGCCGGCGTGACGCCTGGTACGCGTGCGGCTTGGCCCAGCGTCAGCGGCCGCACTTCGGCCAGGCGCTGGCGCACCTCGTTCGACAGGCCATTCACCGCGGCATAGTCGAGGTCGGTGGGCAGGGGCGCGGATTCGTGTTCGCGCGTGCGTTCGATCTCGAGGTGCTGGCGTTCGATGTAGCCGGCATAGCGGGCGCGGACCACCAGCTCCAGCTCGCGCTGTTCGGCGATGCGGGCATCAAGATCCTGCGCATCGGGTGGCGCGCCGGTCAGTTCGAGCAATGCGGCGTAGTCCACCTCGGGACGGCGCAGCAGCTCGAAGGCGTGGGTGTCGCGCGACAGCGCGCTGCCGAGCACACGCTGCTGCCATTCGTCCGGGACGGCCGCGGCGCGCAGGTGGATGGCACCAAGGCGCGCCACCTCGCGTTCGACCGCTTCCTGCTTGTCGTTGAAGAAACGCCAGCGCTCATCATCGACCAGACCCAGTTCGCGGCCCAGCGGCGTGAGCCGCGCATCGGCATTGTCCTCGCGCAGCAGCAGCCGGTATTCGGCGCGGCTGGTGAACATGCGATAGGGCTCGCGCGTGCCCTGCGTGGTCAGGTCGTCCACCAGCACGCCGAGGTAGGAGCTGGCGCGCTGCGGCGTCCATTGCGCCAGACCGCAGGCCAGCGCGGCCGCGTTGATGCCGGCCAGCAGCCCTTGCGCGGCAGCCTCTTCATAGCCTGTGGTGCCATTGATCTGGCCGGCGAAGAAAAGTCCCGGCAGCGCCTTGGTCTGCAACGTGGGCGCAAGATCGCGCGGATCGAAGAAGTCGTATTCGATGGCATAGCCCGGCCGCGTCAGGTGCGCATTCTCCAGGCCTGCAATGGTGCGCACGAAGGCCTGCTGCACATCGAAGGGCAGGCTGGTGGAGATGCCGTTCGGATACACCTCGTGCGTGTCGAGTCCCTCCGGCTCCAGGAACACCTGGTGCGCGTCGCGATCGGCGAAGCGCGCCACCTTGTCTTCGACCGACGGGCAGTAGCGCGGACCCACGCCCTCTATCATGCCGGTGAACATCGGCGAGCGGTCGCTGGCTGCACGGATGATCTCGTGCGTGCGCGCATTGGTGGCGGTGATGTGGCAGCTCACCTGCGGCGGATGCTCCTCGCGGCGACCCAGGAACGAGAACACCGGCCGCGGCACATCGCCCGGCTGCACGGTGAGACGCGCGAAGTCGATGCTGCGTCCGTCGATGCGTGGCGGCGTGCCGGTCTTCAGCCGTCCGGTGCGCGGCATCAACTCGCGCAGGCGCGCGGCCAGCGCCATCGACGGCGGATCACCGGCGCGACCGCCGGAGAAATTCACCAACCCCTGGTGGATGCGTCCGCCGAGGAAGGTGCCGGTGGTCAGCACCACGGCCGGCGCGACGAAGCGCAGCCCGGTGGTGGTCACGACGCCTGTCACGCGGCCGTGCTCGACGATCAGGTCGGCCACTTCCTGCTGGAAGATCGCAAGGCCCGGCTGGTTCTCGACGATGCGACGGATCGCACGGCGGTACAGCGCGCGGTCCGCCTGCGCGCGCGTGGCGCGCACCGCCGGGCCCTTGCTGGCATTGAGCGTGCGCCAGTGGATGCCGGCCGCGTCGGCGGCCCGCGCCATGGCGCCGCCCAGCGCGTCGATCTCGCGCACCAGGTGGCCCTTGCCGATGCCGCCGATGGCCGGGTTGCAGCTCATCGCGCCGACGGTCTCGATGCTCTGCGTGAGCAGCAGCGTGTGTGCGCCGCGGCGGGCAGCCGCCAGCGCGGCCTCGACGCCGGCATGGCCGCCGCCGACCACGATCACCTTGTAGGAGCCGGCCAGGTACATGCTTCTATTGTAGGCCGGAGGGGGCGGGGCTTACCGGATTCGGCGGGGATGCGCCGGCGCCCCCAGCGCCCGCGCAGCGACGAGGGCGGGACCCGGACCGCGCGTTGAGTTATACGCAACATCAATTTATATTGCGTATAACTCAACGGGAAAGTTCGATGCAGGCCTCCCTCCTCTCCCTGACTGCCCGCACGCTTTATGCCGAGCTTCGGGAAATGGCCCTGGCGGTCGGCTTGCGTGAGCCGCTGGGGAAGGCACCGGGCTCGGTGGTGCAGAAGACGCTCAAAGGCCGGAACTATCTTTACTACCAGCATCGTGACCTTGCCGGTCATACCCGTCAGACCTATATCGGACCGGACGAGGCCGGGACCTGCGAGCTGGCGGAAAAACTCATTGGCCGTTCCACCGACCATGCTGAAGACATGCGCCTCCTTGATGAACTGCGCGCGGCCTTCATCGCTGCCGGCGGCTACGCAATGGAACATGCGCCGATGCGCGTGTTGCGGGGGTTCGCGGATGCAGGTGTGCTGCAGCCACACCCCGGGAGGGCCGTGCTCATCGGCACGCATGCGTTCAACCTGCTGGGCAACCTGCTTGGCGTCCGCTGGGCGAGCCAGATGCAGACCCAGGACATCGACCTCGCTGGTGACACCAGCATCGACCTTGCCATCGTTCGGCCAGAGACCGAGGCACCCCGCATCCTCGACCGGCTTGGCATGGGGTTCATCCCGGTGCCCACTCTGGACCCGCGATCGCCATCGACCTCTTTCCGTGTCAGAGGGAAGGATCTGCGTGTCGACCTGCTGACGCCGCTGACCGGCAAACCACGCACGACACCAGTTTACGTGCCTGCGCTCAACAGCATGGCGCAGCCATTGCGGTTTCTGGATTACCTGCTGGAGGATCCGGTGCCAGTGGCAGCCCTCGGCCGGAGTGGTCTATTACTGCTGAACCTTCCGGCCCCGGAACGGTTTGCCCTGCACAAGCTGCTGGTCTCCGAGTC
Organism: uncultured Steroidobacteraceae bacterium; assembly: GCA_964417875.1. Taxonomy (GTDB): domain Bacteria; phylum Pseudomonadota; class Gammaproteobacteria; order Steroidobacterales; family Steroidobacteraceae; genus ZC4RG30. The sequence goes on along the minus strand of CAYQJU010000074.1, from coordinate 4,722 downwards.
GCGCGCTGCTGCGTTCGCCAACAAGGCAGGAAAGGATCGCCTGCAGGCGGCGCAGATGCTCGAGGTTCTGATTGGCGAATCGCCGGATGGCCTTGCACCTGCCAGGGCCGACCTGATGTCGCGCGGCAAAGGATGGACGGACAAGTTCGAACGTGCGCTGGGCAGGCTACGGCACGACTATCCGGCAGTGGTGAGCTTCCTGGAGCAAGCGTGAATATTCCACGCTTGCTCCGCCTTGCGCCTCAGGACACCTGCGCACTCAACGCAATCACCGGCATCCGCGCCGCCTCGGCCGACACCGCCATGCTGGCGTCGCGCAGCGCCGCCAAGTGACGCGTGACCAGATCCTGCGCGCTGGCCTCGTTCACATGCACGCCGACGTTCAGCGCGGCGACCACGCGGCCGGCGGCATCGCGCACCGGCACCGCCAGCGCGGCCACACCCTGCACGATCTCTTCCTCCGCGGCGGCATAGCCATCGCGGCGCGCGGCATCGATCTGCTGCATCAGCTGCGAGCGATCGGTGATGGTGCGGTCGGTGAAGCGCGTGAGTTCGGCCTTCTCGAACCAGCTGGCCAGTCGCTCCGGTCCCAGCCCGGCCAGCAGCACCTTGCCCAGCGAGGTGGCGTGCGCCGCGAGGCGTGAACCCACATGCGGCTCCAGCGCCAGCGCCTGCGTGCGCACCGAGCCCCGGGCCGCGACCACCACGCCGGTGCCGGACATCACCGCCAGCGAGGCGGAACCGCCGGTGGCCAGCGCCAGCTCCTCGAGCTTGGTCTGCGCGAGCGTCTGGATGCCCATGGAATCCAGGTACACCGCGCCGATCTCCAGCACCTGCGGCCGCAGCAGGAACTGGCGGCCATTGCGGGCGACATAGCCCAGCTCTTCGAGCGTATTCAGGCAGCGCCGCGCGGTGGCGGCCGGCAGCCCGGCGCGTGCGGCGATCTCGCTCAAGGTCATGTGCGGCTTCGCGCGGGAGAAGGTGCGCAGCACCTCCAGCCCCTTGGCGAGGCCTCCCATCACTTCGCGCCTTCCGGAAGGCGAAACATTCTGTGGCATGGACGACATCTAACTTCCCCCTGCAGTCGTAACGCCCGCAAAAACGGGGTCCTTGCGAACTTTTGACAGCGCAATGGCGGAGAGGTTCGATTGTCGAATGCACTTTTATTTGCGGCTGGGGCAATTTCAGCCCGGGCAAGCAAAGCGCGCGCGCGCGGATCGCGCCGCATAGAAAAAGGGCCCGCATCGCTGCGGGCCCCATTTCCGGAACGTTCCGTTTCCGATCAGTGCTTCATCGAAGCCAGCACTTCGGCGTCCAGGTGCGAGATCGAGCGGGTGTCCTGGAAGGCCCGGATGCCCTCGATGCCCTGCTCGCGGCCCATGCCCGAGGCCTTCATGCCGCCGAACGGCGCACGCAGGTCCAGACGCGTGGCGCCGTGGTCGTTCACCCACACATAGCCGCAGACCAGCTGGCCGCCGACGCGGTTGGCGGTTTCCTTGTCCGCGGTCCACACCGAACCGGCCAGGCCGGCCCAGGTGTCGTTGGCGGCCTTGATGGCCTCTTCCTCGGTGTCGAACGGCAGGATCGGGATCACCGGGCCGAACTGCTCCTCGGTCACCACGCGCAGCTTCGGATCCGGGTTCACGACGATGGCCGGGCGCACGAAGTTGCCGCCCTTGAGCTCGCCGCCCGGCAGCTCGCCGAATTCCATCACCTTGGCGCCAGCGGCCTTGGCTTCGGCAATCAGTTCGTCGACGAACTTCTTCTGTGCCGGCGAATGCAGCGGACCCATGGTGGTCTCCTGCTCCAGGCCGTAACCGAGCCTGGTCTTCTTCAGGCGCTCGGCGAGGCCATTGACCACTTCATCCATGCGCGAGCGATGCACGTAGACGCGCTTGGCGTTCATGCAGATCTGGCCGGTGGTGTCATAGATGGCCGCGAACAGGCGATCCAGGTGCGTGTCATCGATGATGGCATCCTTCAGGATGATCGCGGCGTCGTTGCCGCCCAGTTCCAGCGTGACGCGCGTCAGCGAGCCGGAGGCCATTTCCATCATCTTCTTGCCGCCGCCGACCGAGCCGGTGAAGCACACCTTGGCCACGTCGTTGTTGCGGATCAGCGCGCTCATGTTGGCATCGGGACCGGTGACCACATTCAGCACGCCCGGCGGCAGCTTCTCGGCGATGCGCTGCACGACGCGCGCGGTGGCCAGCGGCGCGGTCAGCGCGGGCTTCACGATCACGGTGTTGCCGGCCAGCAGTGCATGCGGCAATGCTGCGCCGAGGATCGCGATCGGCCAGTTGAACGGCACGATGATGCTGCACACGCCCAGCGGCTGGTAGGCCACCGTGGTCTCGGTGGGAATGTGGCCCGGCACCGGCTTCAGCACCTTGGCCTGCGCCACTTCATCGGCATGCATCAGCGCCAGGTTCCAGCGGATCTGCAGCACCAGCGCATCGACCCAGCCTTCGATGCGCACCTTGCCGTTCTCCTGCGAGAGGATGGCGCCGTCTTCGGAGGCGAAGGGATTCGGTGAATCGGGCACGCCCTCGATGGCGGCCTTCATCTTCTCGGCGCGCTGCTGCGGCGTGAGTGCGGACCAGGCCGGGTAGGCGGCCTTCGCGGCGGCGACGGCATCGCTCACATCCTGCGGCGTGGCGGAGGCGGCATAGCCGACCACACGGCCGGGCTTGGCCGGATCGGCGATCGCCATCTGTTCCTTGGTCTGGCGCACCTTGCCGCCGATGTACAGGGCGGTGGTGACGGTGTCGGACATCTGCGTGGCTGGAGTGGCCATGTTCTACCCCTCTTTTGGAATTCATTCGCTTGCGGCGCGAAAGGCCCGATAGGTTACCCGCGTTGGAGGCGGTTCGGCACCCCCTTGCAAACCGGCAGCGGCGCCCCGATGGGCCTGCCGGCGAGCCTTCGCGCCCCGGTATCGCCGCGCCGCCAGCGCAAAGAAAAAGGGCGCCGTGTTGCCACGGCGCCCTTCTTGTTCGCTAAGCGACGGGGCTTACTTGATGCCCTGCGCGCGCCAGCTGGTCTCGCCCGCGTAGGCCTTCTGCACTTCCTGCACGTACGGGGCCTTGGCGACCTTCGCACGGATCTGGAACTGCTTGTGCGGACGCTCGACGGTGGGCTTCAGCGAGCCGCCGTTCTCCTCGCCCCAGACGAAGATGACATCGGTGCCTTCCTTCGCGAAGTCCGGCTCCACATAGGCCAGCGTCAGCTCCTTGCGCTCGTTCGAGCTGTAGCCCACCCAGGTCGAGATGCCCACGACCTGCTTGCCGTCCTTCGACAGCACCTTGTCCTGCGGGTACATGCTGTACACGGCCGACGGGTACTCGAAGAACTTGCCGCGCTCGCCCGGGTTGTCCTTGTTGTCGTACTGCGAGGCGATGACCTTCTGCACGTCGGCCGAGTTCAGCTCGAGCGTGACCTTGATGCGATGGTTCTTGTTCTGGATCTTCTCGAGCGCCTCGCGGCCGATGAAGTCATGGTCGAACTTGATCATGAAGCCATAGCCGAGGTCGTACGGCGTGACGTAGTGCTCGTCGATCTTCTTCGCGTAATAGCTGCCACCCAGCGAGGCCATCGCCTCGAAGGAATCGGCCGGCAGCCACTTGCGGTACTTGGTGTACTTCTCGTCGCCCGAGTAGATGCCCGGCATCGGCGAGGGAATCCAGGCGGACTCCAGCGTGTTCGACGAGTAGGCGCGGCCACCGACCAGGCGCAGGCCGAACTCCTCGCCGGCCTTCACGATGGCGCTGTGCACGGTCTCGTAGTCCTTCATCGGTCCGAACAGCTCGAAGCCCGGCTGGCCGGCCATGCCGTGGCGCAGCGCGCCGACCTGGCAGCCGGCGATCTTCAGGTAGGTCCAGTTGAACATCTTCAGTTCCGGCGGAGCCTTCTTCAGCAGCTTCGTCGTCACCTTCATCGCGTTCGGGCCCTGGATCTGGAAGCGGTAGAACTTGCGCGCCCAGGGGTTCTTGCGGTCGGCCGAGCGGTCGTCACGCACCAGCGTGACCTGCCACTTCTTGCCGGTCGCCGGGTTCTTGCCGGTCTCGGCGTGGTAGGTGATCCAGTTGATCACCGGCGGACGGCCGACGAGGTCGAACTTGTTCTTGGCCAGGTAGACCAGGATCACGTCGCCGATCACATGGCCGTCCCAGGTCACCGGCACATACTGCTTGGCCTTGCCGGGCTCGAAGCCCTTGAAGGTGTTGATGCCGTGGTAGTTCAGGAAGTCGAAGCTTTCCGGTCCCGACACGAACAGGTCGGACATGTGGAAGGTCTGGTTGAACAGGATGGCGGCGTTCTGCCACGCCCACTGCTCATCGCGCCAGTTGGTGTATTCCGGCTTCACCACCGGATAGGGGTTCGGACCGGTCTGCGAGTCGCGCAGCAGCTTCAGCGCGCCGCCAGCGGCCTTCATGCGGTCTTCAAGATTCTTTACGGCCATGTTTACTCCGTCGAATGCGCCGCCGGCATGCCGTGTGGCGCGGATTGGATTTGAATGAAGCCAGAAACAAAACGGGGCGGGTATCTGAACCGGTCGTTCGACCGCCAAATACCCGCCCCTGCTACATCATCAGGACTCGAAGCGCGCCTTGTAGCGTTACTTCTTGCCCGTGCGCCAGCCTTCGGCGTACGCGGTGCGCGCGGCAACCGCGTAGGGCACCGGCGACACGATGGCGCGGATCTCGGCCTGCTTGTGCGGCT
>CAYQJU010000073.1:12102-13809 GCA_964417875.1 uncultured Steroidobacteraceae bacterium | reverse complement strand
CACGCGCGTGGCGCCATGGGTGCCGCGCACCGCGTAGTGCAGCGTGTCCTTCTTCAGGCTCACGTTCACCAGGTTCTTGCGCGCATGCGCCATCGCCTTGGAGATCGCCACCGGCACTTCGCGGGCCTTGCCGAAGCCGAAGCCCACGCGGCCGCTGCCGTCGCCGACCACGGTCAGCGCGGTGAAGCCGAACTGGCGGCCACCCTTGACCACCTTCGCGGTACGGTTGACCGCGACGAGCTTCTCGGTGAACTCGTCCGCCGGCTGATCCTTTCTTTCAACTCTTGCCATCTGCTGATCCCGCCTGTGGTCAGAACTCGAGTCCGGCTTCGCGCGCCGCATCGGCCAGAGCCTTGATGCGACCGTGATAGCGGAAGCCCGAACGATCGAACGCTACCTTGTCGATGCCGGCGGCCTTCGCGCGCTCGGCGATGGCGCGGCCCACGGCCTTCGCCGCGTCCACGTTGCCCGTGCCCGGCAGGTCCTTGTTCACCGTCTCCTGGACGGTGGACGCGGCCGCCAGCACATTCGCGCCGCTGGCGTCGAACACCTGCGCGTAGATGTGGCGCGGCGTGCGGTGCACCGTGAGGCGGGCCACGCCCAGCTCACGGATGTGCAGCCGGCTCTTCAGAGCTCGGCGCTGACGACGTTCCTTGGAGGTAAGTGCCATGTCTTTGTTTCCTGGAAGGCTTACTTCTTCTTGCCTTCCTTCAAGATGATCTTCTCGTCGGAATATTTCACGCCCTTGCCCTTGTAGGGCTCGGGCGGACGCAGGCCGCGGATTTCCGCTGCCACCTGGCCGACGCGCTGCTTGTCGACGCCCTTCACCAGCACTTCGGTCTGGCTCGGCGCCTCGATGGTGATGCCATCGGGAATCGGGAAGTTCACCAGGTGCGAGAAGCCGAGCGTCAGGTTCAGCGTCTTGCCCTGCACGGCGGCACGGAAGCCCACGCCGACCAGCTCGAGCTTGCGCTCGTATCCCGTCGTCACACCGGTGACCATGTTGGCCAGGTGCGCGCGGGTGGAACCGGCGCGCGTGCGCGCACCTTCGGCGCCGGTGAAGGTCACCTGCAGCGCCTTGTCCTTTTCCTCGACGATCACGTCCCGGCCCAGGGGCAGGCTCAGCGTGCCCTTGGCGCCCTTGATGGTGACCTGCCCGGCCGCGATCGTGGCGGTGACGCCCTGCGGCAACGGGACCGGATTCTTGGCTACTCGCGACATGTTCTCTTCAATCCTTACGCCACGATGCAGAGGACTTCGCCGCCCTGGCCGATGGCGCGTGCCTGGCGGTCGGTCATCACGCCCTGGGGCGTGGAGACGATGACGGTTCCCATGCCGCCCAGCACCTTGGGCAGCTCGTCCTTGCCGCGGTAGATGCGCAGCCCGGGACGGCTGACACGCTCGAGGCGGTCGATCACCGGCTTGCCGTCGTAGTACTTCAGGTCGATGACCAGGCGCGGCTTGCCGGCCTCGTCGGCGACGTGGAAATCGACCACGTAGCCCTCGTCCTTCAGCACGCGTGCGATCGCCGTCTTGATCTTCGACGAATCAACGCTGATGTGCGCCTTGCCCGCGCTCTGCCCGTTGCGGATGCGGGTCAGCAGGTCGGCGACTGGATCGGTCATGCTCATGTGTGCTCGTCTCCTACCAGCTCGACTTCACGAGGCCGGGGATCTCGCCGCGATTGGCCACCTCGCGGATCTTGGT
>CAYQJU010000073.1:0-12002 GCA_964417875.1 uncultured Steroidobacteraceae bacterium | reverse complement strand
TCGACTTCACGAGGCCGGGGATCTCGCCGCGATTGGCCACCTCGCGGATCTTGGTGCGCGCCAGGCCGAACTTGCGGTACACGCCGCGCGGCCGGCCCGTCATCTGGCAGCGGTTGCGGCCGCGCGCCGGGCTTGCATCCCGCGGCTGCTTCTGCAGCTTCGCCTGCGCCTCGGCGCGCGTCTCATCGGAAGTGCGCGGATTGCGGATGAGCTCCTTGAGCTCCGCACGCTTCGCGGCGTACTTCTTCACGGTGCGCGCGCGGCGCTTCTCGCGTTCGACCATGCTTGTCTTGGCCATGCCGTTCGGTCCTCTTGACGCCCGTTACTTGCGGAACGGGAAGTTGAAAGCTTCCAGCAGCGCCCGGCCATGCTCGTTGGTCGTGGCCGTGGTGGTGATGGTGATGTCCATGCCGCGCAGCTGGTCGATCTGGTCGTACTGGATCTCGGGGAAGATGATCTGTTCCTTGACGCCCAGCGTGTAGTTGCCGCGGCCGTCGAAGGCACGCGGCGACACGCCGCGGAAGTCGCGCACGCGCGGCAGCGCGATCGACACCAGGCGGTCGAGGAACTCGTACATGCGCGGGCCGCGCAGCGTGACCTTCGCGCCGATCGGCAGACCCTCACGCAGCTTGAAGGACGCGATGGCCTTCTTCGCCTTGGTGATGATCGGCTTCTGGCCGGTGATCTTCGCCAGGTCGGCGGCGGCGGCATCGACGATCTTGCGATCGGCCACGGCCTCGCCCACGCCCATGTTCACCGTGATCTTGCTGATCTTCGGCACCTGCATCGGGTTCTTGATGCCAAGATCCGCCGCCAGCTTCGGCTGGACGGTGGACTTGTAGTATTCCTGCAACCTGCTCATTGCCGTTCTCGCTTACTTGACGTCGAGCTGTTCGCCCGTCGACTTGAAGAAACGCACGCGCTTGCCGTCGGCCAGCGTCCTGATGCCCACGCGGTCAGCCTTCTTCGCGCCAGGGTTCCACAGCGCGACCTTCGAGATGTGCATCGGCATTTCCTTGTCGACGATGCCGCCCGGATGGTTCTGCTGCGGATTGCCCCGCGTGTGCTTCTTCGCGACATTGATGCCCGCCACGATCACCGTGTCGTTCGGCAGGATCTCGCCGATCATGCCGGTGCGGCCCTTGTCCTTGCCGGACAGGACCACCACTTCATCGCCTTTGCGCAATTTCTTCATGGCCTTGGAATCCTGTTGCTCTTCAGAGCACTTCCGGTGCGAGGGAAATGATCTTCATGAAACGCTGGTTGCGCAGCTCGCGGGTCACGGGCCCGAAGATGCGCGTGCCGATCGGCTCGAGCTTCTGGTTGAGCAGCACGGCCGCGTTGCCGTCGAAACGGATCAGCGAACCATCCGGACGACGCACGCCGAACGCGGTGCGCACCACCACGGCGTCGTACACCTCGCCCTTCTTGACCTTGCCGCGCGGGATCGCGTCCTGCACGCTCACCTTGATGACATCGCCCACCGTCGCATAGCGCCGGTGCGAGCCGCCCAGCACCTTGATGCACATCAGGGTGCGGGCGCCGCTGTTGTCGGCGGCGGTGAGCACTGTCTGCATCTGGATCATGTCGATACCTGCCTGATACTTTTCTTAGATGGTGCTCGCACGACCGACCACCTGGACCAGGCGCCAGCTCTTGCGGCGCGAGATCGGGCGGCTCTGCGCGATCGTCACGGTGTCGCCCTCGCGCGCTTCGCCGGCCTCGTCATGGGCCAGCAGGCGCGTGGTGCGGCGGATGTACTTGCCGTAGCGCTCGTGCTTCTCGACGCGCTCGACTTCCACCGAAATGGTCTTGGCAGTCTTGGCGCTGACCACGGTGCCCTGCAGGGTGCGCTGGGCCTTTTCGGCTGCTTCGGCCATGTCACTTCTCTCCGTTCTTGACATGCAGCTCGCGCTGCACGGTCTTCAGGCGCGCGATGTCGCGGCGCGTCTTGCCGAACTGGTCGGGCTTCGCGGCCTGGCCGGTGGCGCGCTGCAGCCGCAGCGAGAACTGCGCCTTGCGCAGCTCGATCAGGTCGATGTTCAGGTCGGCGGACTTCTTGCCGCGCGCCTCCTTCAGGAGGTTTCCGACCCTTTGGGATTCCTTGGCCATCAGCGCACCTGCCGCTTCACGAAGGAGGTGGTGACCGAGAGCTTGGCGCCGGCGAGGCGGAATGCCTCGCGCGCCTGGGCCTCGGGCACGCCTTCCATTTCAAACAGAACCTTGCCGGGCTGCACCTTGGCGACCCAGTACTCGACATTGCCCTTGCCGGCGCCCATGCGGACTTCCAGCGGCTTCTTCGAGACCGGCACGTCGGGGAACACCCGCACCCAGATCTGGCCGCCGCGCTTCACCGCGCGGGCCATGGCACGACGGGCCGCCTCGATCTCGCGCGCAGTCATGCGCGCGCGCTCGGTGGCCTTCAGCCCGAACTCGCCGAACGCCACGGTGGCGCCACGCTGCGCAAGCCCGGTGTTGCGGCCCTTGAACTGCTTGCGATACTTGGTTCGCTTCGGTTGCAACATGTGCTAATCCAACCCTTCAGGCCGTGGCCGGCGCCGCGTTGTCGGCGGCCGGGGCCTCGGCGGACTCTTCGACGACTTCCGGCGCCTGGTCGAAGACCTCGCCCTTGAAGATCCAGACCTTCACGCCGATCACGCCATAGGTGGTGCGCGCCTCGGCCGTGCCGTAGTCGATGTCGGCGCGGAAGGTGTGCAGCGGGACGCGGCCCTCGCGGCTCCACTCGGTGCGCGCGATCTCGGCGCCGTTCAGGCGGCCGGACAGGCGCACCTTCACGCCGAGCGCACCGGAGCGCATCGTGCTCATCACGGCGCGCTTCATCGCGCGGCGGAACATCACGCGCTTCTCGATCTGCTGCGCGATGCCTTCGGCAACCAGCTGCGACTCGAGCTCCGGCTTGCGGATCTCGGCCACGTTCAGGCGCACGTCGCCGACCGGCAGGCCCACCAGGCGCGCGGTCTCGGCGCGCAGCTTCTCGATGTCCTCGCCCTTCTTGCCGATCACGATGCCGGGACGGGCCGTGTGGATCGTCACGTTGATCTTGCGGGCCGGGCGCTCGATGTGGATGCGGCTCACCGACGCGTCGGAGAGCTTCTTGCCCAGGAACTGACGGACCTCATGGTCCGCGATGAGCTGCTCGGAAAACTGCTTCTTGCCGGCGTACCACTTGGACACCCAGTCGCGGGTGATGCCGAGGCGGATGCCGACCGGATTGACCTTCTGGCCCATCGCTATTCCTTCCTGCCGTCGCTGACGTGAACGGTGATGTGGCTGGTGCGCTTGACGATGCGCGTGCCGCGGCCCTTGGCACGGGCCTGGAAGCGCTTCATCAGTGGCGCGGCATCGACCTGGATGGCCGAAATCTTCAGCTCGTCGATGTCGGCACCATGGTTGTGCTCGGCGTTTGCAACGGCGGATTCGAGCGCCTTGAGCACCAGGCCTGCGCCCTTCTTGGGCATGAAGCGCAGCTGCGAGAGCGCCAGCCCGACACGCTTGCCGCGCACGGCATCGGCGATCAGGCGGCACTTCTGCGGCGAGATGTGCGCGTACTTCAGTTTCGAGTAGGTCTGCATGTCAGCCAACCCTCTTGTCGCCGCCGTGCGACTTGAAGGTGCGCGTCGGCGAGAACTCGCCCAGCTTGTGGCCGACCATGTTCTCGGTCACGAGCACGGGCACGTGCTGCCTGCCGTTGTGCACGGCAATCGTCAGGCCCACCATCTCGGGGATCACCATCGAGCGGCGCGACCAGGTCTTGATCGGCTTGCGATCGTTCTTGGCCGCGGCCGTCTCCACCTTCTTCAGCAGGTGCAGATCGATGAACGGGCCCTTCTTCAGTGAACGTGGCACTGCTTACTTCCTCCGCTGCACGATCATGTTGCTCGTGCGCTTGTTGCGCCGGGTCTTCAGACCCTTGGTCTGCCAGCCCCATGGCGACACGGGATGCGGGTTGCCCTGGCCGGGCTTGCCCTCGCCGCCTCCGTGCGGATGGTCGACCGGGTTCATCACCACGCCACGCACCGTCGGACGGATGCCGCGCCAGCGCTTCGCGCCGGCCTTGCCGTAGTTGCGCAGGCTGTGTTCGTCGTTCGACAGCTCGCCCAGCGTGGCGCGGCAGTCGATGTGCACCTTGCGCGTCTCGCCGGACTTCAGGCGGATGTAGGCGTGGATGCCCTCGCGCGAGGTGTACTGCGCCGAGGCGCCCGCGCTGCGCGCGATCTGGCCACCCTTGCCGGGCTTCAGCTCGATGTTGTGCACCACCGAACCCACCGGGATGTGGCGCAGCGCCATCGAGTTGCCGGGCTTGATCGGCGAGTCGGCGCCGGAGCGCACCTCATCACCCACCGCCACGCCGCGCGGCGCGAGGATGTAGCGGCGCTCGCCGTCGACATACTTGATGAGTGCGATGTGCGCGGTGCGGTTCGGATCGTACTCGAGCGTCTCGATGACGCCGGCGATGCCGTCCTTGTCGCGCTTGAAATCGATGATGCGGTACTTCTGCCGCGAACCGCCGCCCTTGTGCCGCGTGGTGATGCGGCCGGCATTGTTGCGCGCGCCGGTCTTGCCCTGCGAAACGGTCAGCGGAGCGTACGGGTCGCCCTTGTGCAGGTGCGAGCGGTCGATCTTGACGACGAACCGCGCGCCCGGCGACGTGGGCTTCATTTTGATGAGTGCCATCGGTGCCAGTCCTTACTTCTGCATCGCCCGGGCTTCGTAGTCGATCGCCTGGCCATCGGCCAGCCGCACGTAAGCCTTCTTCCAGTCCTGGGTGCGGCCGACGCGCTTGCCGAAGCGACGCTCCTTGCCGGGCTCGTTGGCCACCTGCACGGCGGCGACCTTGACGTCGAACATCAGCTCGACCGCCTGCCTGATCTCGGTCTTGTCCGCATCGCGGCGCACCTTGAACGCATACTGGTTGCTGTTCTGCATGGCCAGCGCGGTCTTCTCGGTGATGTGCGGGGCCACCAGCACGGTGGCGAGGCGTTCGCGGCTCATTGCAGGCGCTCCTCGATCATCTTCACGGCGCCGACCGTCATCAGCACCTTGTCGTGGGCCGCCAGCGACACCGGGTTGATCTCGCTCACCGCGATCACCTCGACATGCGGCAGGTTGCGGGCGGCGAGCAGCAGCTTCTCGTCATGCGCCTCGATCACGATCAGCACCGAGGCCAGGTCGAGCTTCTTCAGCTCGGCGGCGATCAGCTTCGTGCGCGGCTCGGCGACGGCGAGGGACTCGGTGACCACCAGGCGGTCGGTGCGGGCCAGCTGCGCCAGCATCGAGCGGATGCCCGCGCGATACATCTTGCGGTTGACCTTCTGCTCGTAGTTGCGCGGGCGCGCGGCAAAGGCGCGGCCGCCACCCACCCAGATCGGCGAGCGGATCGAGCCGGCGCGGGCGCGACCCGTGCCCTTCTGCGAGTGCGGCTTGCGGCCGCCGCCACGCACTTCGGCGCGGCTCTTCTGGCGCTTGGTGCCGGCGCGGCCGGCCGCCATGTAGGCGGTGACCAGCTGGTGCACCAGCGCTTCGTTGTATGCGGCGCCGAAGGTCGTGTCGGAGACCGACAGCTCGTCGCCATTGGCAATCTTGAGTTTCATGGCTTACTTCTTGCCCTTCGCCTCGGCCTTCTTGTTCGGCGTGATGCTCTTGCGGCGCGCCAGGCGCGCAGCCTTCACGGACGGACGCACGATGACCTCGCCACCCTCGGAGCCAGGCACCGCGCCGCTGATCAGCAGCAGGTTGCGGGCCACATCGATCTCGATGACCTTCAGGTTCTCGGTGGTGCGGCGGACGACGCCCATGTGGCCGGACATGCGCTTGCCCTTGAACACGCGGCCCGGGGTCTGGCGCATGCCGATGGAGCCCGGCGCGCGGTGCGTGACCGAATGGCCGTGCGTGGCGGGACCGCCACCGAAGTTGTGGCGCTTCATCGTGCCGGCAAAGCCCTTGCCGATGGTGGTGCCGGTGACATCGACCAGCTGGCCGGCCTTGAAGATCTCGGCGGTGAACTCGGCGCCGGGGGCGACATCGGCGGCCTCGCCGGCGTCGAGGCGGAACTCGACCAGCGAGCGACCCGGCGCGACATTGGCCTTGGCATAGTGGCCGGCCAGCGCCTTGCCCAGCAGCTGCGGGCGGCGCGCACCATAGGTGACCTGCACGGCGCGATAGCCGTCCCTGTCCTCGCCCTTGACCTGGGTTACCCGGTTGGCAAGCACCTCGACGACCGTGACGGGCACGGATTCGCCGGCTTCCGTAAAGATTCGCGTCATGCCGCACTTGCGGCCGACCAGACCGATTGTCATCTCGCAATCCTCAGTTCGACGTGCGGGATAAGGAGCCGGGAACGAACGCGAGACGGGCAACCGCCCACAAGGACTGTGGGGTCGCCAGGCTCGAGTGGTCTTGGCCTTTTTGATGCGGCCAACCGTTCCCGATTCCGCATCCGTAAACGCGGGCCGCCGGAACAGCCGACGGCAAAAAGGGCGCGCAGTATAGGCGGGCACCCTGCGCGGGGCAAGCTCGTTCACGAATGTTTTTCAAAGGAGCGGCATGTTGCGTCGCAACACCGAAGATGCTGCAGGAAACGCCGCGCGGCGGCGCTCAGAACAGCGCGAACACCACCATCAGGATGCCCACCAGCGATACCCCCCAGACCAGCGAGCGCAGGCCGGGGATGCCGATGAGGTAGATGGGCAGGTAGGCCAGTCGGGCCCAGAAATAGAGCTGCACGCCCAGTTCGACCTGGCCGCCGGTGCGCTGCATCGCCAGTGCCGCCACGACTGCCGCGGCGAAGAACGGAAAGGTCTCGAGGAAGTTGCCCGCCGCACGCTGCGCGCGGGCGGCATGCGGCGGCACCGGTGGCGCATCGCCGTCACGGTTGCCCATGTTCCAGGCCACGCCGCGAGAGCGCGTGACCAGCGCGCCGGCCAGCAGCACATGCAGCAATCCCAGCAGGATCGACAGCGCGAGCAGCGAGGGCACGGAACTGAACATGGGCACCATCGTGTCACTGCTGCGGCGCGCGGCAAAGCGCTATCGGATGTGGGAGCGCGCCGACATCAATGCCAGTCACGTGGCCCGTTGTTCGCCGGACCTGACTTGAGCGTGGCGCCTGGCATATGCTGCGGACGGGGCGGTTGCAGGAACGCGGCCGCCTCCATGCAGAAGAACAAAAGGGGGAGTCATGTCCGCAGACGAGCGCCTGCCGCGCGCCTCGCATGCATCGATGGACCGGCGCACGGTGCTGCGCCAGGCAGCCGCCGCCATCGGTGCCCTGGCGCTGTCAAATTCCGCCACCGCCGCGCAGCCGCGCGGCCTTGCCGCCGCATGGAAGGATGACTTCCTGATCGGCGTGGCGGTGGCCAACGAAACGCTGGCGCAACGCATTCCAGCGCACCTGGAACTCATCCGCCGTGAATTCAACTCCGTGACCGCCGAGAACGCGATGAAGTGGGGCGTGATCCGGCCGGACGGGGTGAACTGGGAATGGGATCTGGCCGATCGATTGGTGGACTTTGCAGCCGCCAACGACATGCATGTGCTGGGGCACACGCTGGTGTGGCATTCGCAGGTTCCAGGCACCGTGTTCACCGATGCGGGCGGCGAGCCGCTGTCACGCAGCGCACTGCTGGCGCGCATGAAAGAACACATCGCGACGCTGGTGGGACGCTACAAGGGACGCATCCACCACTGGGACGTGGTCAATGAGGCCATCGACGAGGGCAACGGCTGGCGGCGCTCGCCGTGGCTGCAGATCATCGGCGAGGACTTCATGGAGCAGGCCTTCCGCCTCGCCCGCCAGACCGATCCGGCCGCGAAGCTGCTCTACAACGACTACAACATGCACAACCCGCAGAAGCGCGCGTTCCTGGTGAAGGTGCTGCGCGATTACCTGGACCGCGGCGTGCCCATCGACGGGGTCGGCCTGCAGGGCCATGTCGGCCTGTCCTATCCGGACCTGGCCGAATGGGAGCGCAGCATCGCAGCCTACGAGGCGCTGGGGCTCGAGGTGCACATCACCGAACTCGAGGTCGACGTGCTGCCCAGCCCCTATGAGGGCAGTGCCGAAATCTCCAACCGCTTTGCCTATTCGCGCCAGAACGATCCCTGGCCCGACGGCCTGCCCGACGAGGTGCAGCGACAGCTTGCCGACCGCTATGCCGAGGTGTTCGCCATCCTGCGGCGGCATCGCGATTCGGTGGCGCGGGTCACCTTCTGGGGCCTGCATGACGGCATTTCGTGGAAGAACGGCTTTCCCATCCCCGGGCGCACCAACTATCCGCTGCTGTTCGATCGCAACCTGCAGCCCAAGCCCGCCTGGCACCGCCTGATGGAGGCCGCACGATGAGCGCGGAGGTCGCCGGCATCGGGGCGGTGCCGGTGGCGCCGGCCTCTGCGGCACGGCAGAACCTGCCGGCGCGCGAGAAGTTCGGCTTCGGCCTCGGCGACCTGTCCAGCAACATCGTCTTCCAGGCGGTGAGCAATGTGCTGCTCTATTTCTATACCGACGTGTTCGGCCTCACCGCGGCCGCGGCCACGCTGCTGATGGCGGTGGTGCGCGTCATCGATGCGGTCATCGATCCGGCCATCGGCGCCATGGCCGACCGCACGCGCTCGCGCCATGGACGCTATCGGCCCTGGCTGCTGTGGCTGGCGATTCCCTATGGCGTGATCGCCGTGGCCGCCTTCATCACTCCCGGCGTCAGCGAGGGAGCGAGGCTGGCATACGCCTATGTCAGCTACATCCTGCTGGTGGTGGTCTACTCGGCCATCAACATCCCCTATTCGGCGCTCAACGGGGTGATGACCGCGGACAGCGAGGAGCGCGCCAACCTGCAGACCTGGCGCTTCGCGATGGCGATGGTGGGTGGTTTCCTGGTGACCACCGCGATCTTTCCGCTGGCGCGCGCGCTGGGAGGTGGCGGCGAACCGGTGGACCTGCAGAAGGGCTTTCCGCTGGCCATGGCCATCCTGGCCGCCATTGCCGTGCTCGGCTTCTTCGGCTGCTTCGCGCTGACGAAGGAGCGCGTGTACCAGGACATGGACGCGAGCCTGCCACGCCCGGGCGTCTGGCAGGACATCCGCAGCATGCTCACCAACCGGCAGTGGCTGGTCATCGCGCTGGTCACACTGGTCATCCAGGTGCGCGGCGGCATGCAGGCTTCGTCCAAGGCCTATTTCGTCGACTACTACCTGATCAACAACTACGGGTCGGTGACATCAGGCTCCGCCTGGATCAACTGGCTGGCCGGCATCTTCGCGGTCACCGAGAACCTGATCGCGCTGTTCATGGGCCTGACGATGCTGGCCGG
Organism: uncultured Steroidobacteraceae bacterium; assembly: GCA_964417875.1. Lineage (GTDB taxonomy): Bacteria > Pseudomonadota > Gammaproteobacteria > Steroidobacterales > Steroidobacteraceae > ZC4RG30. Next base: position 2,676 of record CAYQJU010000073.1, on the reverse strand, counting down.
CGTGGCCGGCGTGATCTTCGCCAACCGCCTGATCCGCACCCACTGCAAGGTGCGCGTGATGAAGATGGCGTTGCTGGGCACGGTGGCCATCAACCTGCTGCTGTTCGTCATGCCGCGCGAGTGGGTCCTGCAGGCGCTGACGCTGACCATGCTGTCGAACTTCTTCCACATGATGTTCATCCCGCTGCTGTTCTCCACCGTGCCTGACACGGTGGACTACGGCCTGCGCACCGTCGGCAAGGGTGCGATGGCGATGTTCTGCGCCGGCCACCTGTTCGCGCTGAGCATCGGCATGGCGATCGGCCAGATCCTCACCGGAGGCGTGCTGGCGCTGTTCGGATACGAGGCCAATGTCGCCCAGGGCGACACGGCACTGCTCGGCATCAGGATTGCGTTTGCCGGCAGCTCCATCGCCGGCGGCCTGCTGGCCTTCCTGTGCCTGCGCTGGTACCGGCTGACGCGCGGCTGGCAGCAGCGCATGGGCCCGGCATGAAGCGCAGCATCCGCAACCCCATCCTGCCCGGATTCAATCCCGATCCCTCGATCGTGCGCGTCGGCGATGACTACTACATCGCCACCTCCACCTTCGAGTGGTATCCGGGCGTGCAGATCCACCATTCGCGCGACCTGGTGAACTGGCGGCTGGTGGCGCGGCCGCTGGACCGCGCCGATCTGCTCGACATGCGCGGCAACCCGGACTCCGGCGGCATCTGGGCGCCCTGCCTGACCCATGCCGATGGCCTGTTCTGGCTGGTGTACACCGATGTGAAGCGCCACGAGGGCAGCTTCAAGGACATGCACAATTACCTGACCACCTGCGCCAGCATCGACGGGCGCTGGTCGGAGCGCGTGTACCTGAACAGCAGCGGCTTCGATGCCTCCCTCTTCCACGACGATGACGGCCGCAAGTGGCTGCTGAACATGGAATGGGACTACCGCCCCGGGCGGCATCCCTTCAACGGCATCCTGCTGCAGGAATATGACCCGGTGCAGAAGCGCCTGGTGGGACCGGTGCGCAACATCTTCCGCGGCACCGACCTGCGCGTCACCGAAGGGCCGCACATCTACCGGCGCAATGGCTACTACTACCTGCTGACTGCCGAGGGCGGCACCGGCTACACGCATGCGATGACGATGGCGCGCTCGCGCCACCTGCAAGGTCCCTATGAAGTGGACCCGGTGAAGCATTTCGTCACCTCGAAGGACGATGTCACGCTGCCGCTGCAGCGCGCCGGGCATGGCGACTGGGTCGAGACGCAGAACGGCGAGGTGTACATCGTGCACCTGTGCGGCCGGCCACTGTCGCTGCACGCGGATTCAGACCAGCAGCGCTGCCCGATGGGCCGCGAGACGGCGATCCAGAAGGGCTACTGGAGCGAGGATGGCTGGCTGCGGCTGGCCAATGGCACCAACCTGCCGGATCTGGTCACCCCCGCCCCTGACCTGCCCGCGCATCCCTGGCCGCGCGAGCCTGCGACCACGTGCTTCGACGGCGAGCGGCTGCCCATCGACTTCCAGTGGCTGCGCTACCCATGGGACGAGGAGCTCTTCTCGCTGCAGGCACGGCCGGGCTTCCTGCGGCTGTATGGCGCCGAGTCATTCGGCTCGTGGTTCCGCCAGTCGCTGGTGGCGCGCCGGCAGCAGGCCTTCTGCTTCACGGCCACCACCAGGGTCGAGTTCGAGCCGGACACCCTGCAGCAGGCCGCCGGACTGATCTGCTATTACAACGCGCACAAGTTCCACTACCTGAACGTGACCTGCGACGAGGATGGCCAGAAGCACCTGGCCATCATCAGCTGCCTCGGCGACGAGCGTTTCGACCTCGACTATCCGGTCGGCTCCGCGCGCCGCATCCCGCTGCCGCGCGGCCAGGCGGTGTGGCTGCGCGCCGAGGTGGAATTCGCGGTGCTGCGTTTCTCATGGTCGCTGGATGGCGAGCGCTGGACGGCCGGCGAAGGCGAGCTGGACTACTCCCTGGTGTCCGATGAGGCCGGGCGCGGTTATTCCAAGAGCTTCACCGGCGCATTCGTCGGCATGGCCTGCCATGACATCAGTGGCCGTCGCCAGCCGGCGGATTTCGAGTTCTTCGAATATCGCGAGGACGGCACGGCGACACTGTGACTGTGACTGTGGCGTCCGCGGTGGCGGTGGCGGCGGAAGAATGGATGGGGAAACGCGGCCGGGCTGTGCCGGCCGGACCGCGGCGACGAGGATCGTCGCCGCGAAAGAGGCCTGCTTCAGTTCAGCTTGATCTGGACGTCGACGCCGGCGGGCAGCTCGAGCTTCATCAGCGCATCCACCGTCTTGTCGGTGGGATCGAGGATGTCCATCAGGCGCTTGTGCGTGCGCAGCTCGAACTGGTCACGCGCGTCCTTGTCGCCGTGGGGCGAGACCAGCACGGTGAACTTCTCCATCTTCGTGGGCAGCGGCACCGGGCCACGCACGGTGGCGCCCGTGCGCTTGGCGGTCTCGACGATTTCCTTCGCCGAATTGTCGATCAGCCTGTGGTCGAAGGCCTTCAGGCGGATGCGGATATTCTGGTTAGCCATCTGTATTGCCAGGGGGTTGCCCTGCCTCCAGCGCAGGCCGCTTTCGACCTGCGCTCAACTGGTAAAAAAACTCTTACTTCAGGATCTTCGAGACGACGCCGGCGCCCACCGTCTTGCCGCCCTCGCG
>CAYQJU010000072.1:0-14188 GCA_964417875.1 uncultured Steroidobacteraceae bacterium | reverse complement strand
AGGATGATGGTGGTGCCCTGGCGGTTGATCTCGCGCAGGAAATCCCACATCGAGCGGCGGATCTCGATATCGACGCCGGCGGTCGGCTCATCGAGGATCAGCAGCCGCGGCTCATGCATCAGCGCCCGCGCGATCATCAGGCGGCGCTTCATGCCACCGGAAAGACCCCGCGCCACGCCGTGGCGCTTGTCCCACAGGTGCAGCTGCTTCAGGTATTTCTCCGCCCGCTGGCGGGCCAGCCGGCGGTTGATGCCGTAGAAACCCGCCTGGTTGACGACGATGGTCTCCGGCGTCTCGAAGACATTGAAGTTGATTTCCTGCGGCACCACGCCGATGCACGACTTGGCGCGCTCGAGCTCGCGATCGAGGTCGTGGCCGAACACGTTCACCTCGCCGGCGGTCTTGTTGACCATCGAGGTGACGATGCCGATCAGGGTGGTCTTGCCCGCGCCGTTGGGCCCCAGCAGGGCAAAAAAGTCGCCCTCCTCCACGTCGAGTTCGATGCCCCGGAGGGCCTGGACCCCATTGCGGTAGGTCTTGACCAGACCCTTCACGGAAAGCGCATGCATTACGCCATTTTGCAGTACATGCGATAATCGCGCAAAAGCATGTCCAGATTCCCGCCATGAACGAGCTCCTTGCACTGGCCAGCGATCCCACCGCCTGGGTGGCCCTTGTCACGCTGATCGCCATGGAGATCGTGCTGGGGATCGACAACCTCATCTTCATCTCGATTCTCACCAACAAGCTGCCCGAACAGCACCGCGCCCGCGCGCGCCGCATCGGCATCTCGCTGGCACTGGTGATGCGCCTGGCACTGCTGGGCATGGTCGCGCTGATCGTCAAGGCCACCACCCCGCTGTTCGAGGTGCTGGGCCAGAGCTTCTCCTGGCGCGACCTCATCCTGATCGCGGGCGGCCTGTTCCTGATCTGGAAGGCCACCAAGGAAATCCACCACAACACCGACCCTGAGCCGCACCCCGACCTGTTCTCGCCGCGCGCCACGCTGGGCTTCAGCGCGGCCATCGGGCAGATCATCCTGCTCGACATCGTGTTCTCGGTCGACAGCATCATCACCGCCGTGGGCATGACGCCGCATGTGCCCATCATGGTCATCGCGGTGGTGGTCACCGTGATCGTCATGATGGTCGCCGCAACGCCGCTGGCGAACTTCATCCACAACAACCCCACGCTGGTGATGCTGGCGCTGGGCTTCCTGCTGCTGATCGGCACCATGCTGGTCGCCGAGGGCTTCGGCGCGCACATTCCCAAGGGCTACATCTACAGCGCCATGGCCTTCTCGGTGCTGGTGGAGATGCTCAACATGCGCGCGCGGCGCGCCCAGAAAAAAAGACGGGCCACGGAGGGCCACCAGAACGCGCAACCGGCCGGCCACTGATGAACCGCTTCCTCCCGGACCCGTTCATCCCGGCGGTGCTGCTGACGCTGCTGCTGGCCACGTTCCTGCCGGCTTCCGGCGAGGCCGCCGGCATCGTCAACAACGCCGCCACCGCGGCCATCATGCTGCTGTTCTTCCTGCACGGCGTGAAGCTGCCGCGCGAGAAACTGGTCGCGGCGGTCACGCACTGGCGGCTGCACCTCTTGATCCTCGGCACCACCTACCTGGTCTTCCCGCTGATCGGGCTGGCGCTGGTGAAGCTGTTCCCCTCGCTGCTGCCGCCCAACCTCTGGGCCGGCGTGCTGTTCCTGTGCGCGCTGCCCTCGACGGTGCAGATGTCCATCGCGTTCACATCGATGGCGCGCGGCAACGTGGCCGCCAGCGTCGCCTCGGCCGCGGCCTCGAACCTTCTTGGCGTGATCATCACGCCGGTGCTGGTCGGTGCGCTGCTGCAGGCCCAGGGCGATGAGGCGGTGCCGCTGACCGGCATCTGGAAGATCGTGGTACAGCTGCTGCTGCCCTTCGTCGTGGGCCACCTGCTGCATGTGCGCCTGGCCGGCTGGGCGGCCCGCCGCAAGGGCCTGATCACCTGGTCGGACCGGCTCACGATCCTGCTGGCGATCTACAGCGCGTTCTCCGCGGCGGTGATCGCGGGCATCTGGTCGACGCTCCCGGTGACCACGCTGCTTGCGCTGGCGGGAGTCTGCGCGCTGGTGCTCACACTGGTATTGCTGCTGACAATCGGCGGATCCCGCATTCTCGGGCTTTCGAAAGCCGACCAGCGCTCGGTGCAGTACTGCGGTTCGTTCAAGAGCCTGGTCAGCGGCGTGCCGATGGCCCGCGTGCTGTTCCCTTCGGCGGAGATTGGGGCCATGATCCTTCCCATCATGATTTACCACCAACTGCAGCTGATGGTGAGCGCCTCGCTGGCGCCACGCCAGGCCCGTAGCGAACCATGATCCCATACCGCAAGAAGCCGACCTTCATTCCGCCCGAGCAATGCCCGCAGGCCGGCCGCGAGCGCATGGCCATGCGCCAGCCCATCGCCTGCTTCATGGAAGAAGGCTTCGTCGAGTCCGAAACCGCGCTGCTCAAGCGCATGCGCGAAGATGGCGCCGTGTTCATGATGGGGCAGAACCCCAACCTGCCGGTGATGCCCGAGAAGCCGCAGCTGCTCGACTTCTTCCACTACCGCTTCAGCGACATCGCCTTCCGCCACCTGCTGCAGAGCGCGAAGACCGCGCTCGATGCCGGCCAGAGCGAAACCGTCGTCATCGCCTGCCTGCTGCACGACATCGCCAACGGCGCGTTGCTGCGCACCGACCACGGCTACTGGGGCGCACAGATGATCGCGCCCTATGTGAGCGAAGAGGTGGCGTGGGCGGTGAAATATCACCAGGCCCTGCGCTACTTCGCCGACGAATCAGTGGGCTTCAGGTATCCGGACGCCTACAACCAGTTCTTCGGGCCCGACTTCGAGCCGCCCGAATACCTGCACCAGGCCCATGAAGAGGCGCGCAACCACCGCTGGTACATGACCTCGCGCCTGATCACCATCTACGACGTGTATGCCTTCCAGGAAGGTGTCGAGGTCGATCCGGAAATCTTCACCGACATCATCGGCCGCCACTTCAGGCAGCCGAAGGAAGGCCTGGGCTTCGACAACTCGCCCGTCGCGCACATGTGGCGGTCGATGATCTGGCCGAACAACTTCCTGTAGGCCCGGGCGCAATGGCACGGATGGATCCGGCCGCCCGAACCCGGCAACCGTGAAGCTGCTGCAGGCCGGCGGGCTCTTTCTGGCTACGGCCATCGCCGAGATCGTCGGCTGCTATCTGCCCTGGCTGTGGCTGCGCCAGGGCCGTTCCGCCTGGCTGCTGCTGCCGGCGGCACTGTCACTGGCGCTGTTTGTGTGGCTGCTGAGCCTGCACCCCACCGCTGCAGGGCGGACCTATGCTGCCTATGGCGGCATCTATGTCGCAGTGGCCGTGCTCTGGCTCTGGACGGTGGATGGCGTGCGGCCGGACCGCTGGGATCTCATCGGCAGTGCCGTGGCGGTGTGCGGCATGGCCATCATCATCCTCGGTCCCAGGGGGCCATGACGCCTGCTTGATCCCGCCCCGTCTGTGCGGCAATGATCCGCCTTCGCGATGGAGATGCCATGAAGCAGCAGGAGCTCAACGCACTGTTCGACCAGCAGGCCGAAGGCTACGACCGACAGTGGGCGCGCATGGCGCCGATCCGCGAGGGACTGCATTGCCTGCTGCCCTCGTTGTTTGCAGGCCTGCCTGACGACGCCCGCCTGCTGTGCGTCGGCGCCGGCACCGGCGCCGAGATCTCGTTTCTCGCGGCGCACTTTCCCGCCTGGCGGTTCACCGCAGTCGATCCTTCACCCGCCATGCTCAAGGTGTGCCGGCAACGCGCACAGGCGGAAGGCTTCGACGCGCGCTGCAGTTTCCACGAAGGCTATGTGGAGACACTGCCAGACGGGCCGCTTCACGACGCGGCCACCAGCTTCCTGGTGTCGCAGTTCATGACCGACCCGCGCCAGCGCGCCGACTTCTTCCGCGCCATTGCCCGGCGCCTTCGCGCCGGCGCCATCCTGGCGAATGCCGATCTTGCCGGCGACCTTGCAGCCCCCACCTTCGATGCGCTGCTGGCGTGCTGGTTCGGCGTGATGTCCACCACCGGCATGACGGCCGAGGGCCTGGCGCGCATGCGCGATGCCTATGCGACGGATGTGGCGGTGTGGCCACCGGATCGCGTCGCCGCGCTGATGGCTTCGGCCGGCTTTGAAACGCCGGTGCAGTTCTTCCAGGCCGGCATGATGCACGCATGGTTCTGCCGGCGCGCCGATTGATGACCCGGCAATGACATGCCTTGCGCGAGGGAATGCGCGATGCCAGCCGTGACACTTCGCTTCGTCCGCAGCATGGGCCTCTGCCTGTTGCTTGCGATCACGTCCGCACCGGCCCGGGCGGCGGCAACATGGGGATCAGGAGGAATCCGATGAAAGTCGCATCATGGCCCTTTGCCCTCCTCGCCACCCAGGCCATCGCCCAGGCGCCGGACATCTCGCCTGAACTGATGGGAACCTGGGCTTCCAACGCGGTTGACTGCGAGCGACCCGGACCGACCACATTGACGATTTCCCGCACCTCGGTGACGCGGTTCCATGCGCGGGGTGCAGTGGTCAACGGCAACGTGATGGGCGGACGCATCATTGGCCGCAAGACCGTGGATGTACGCTTCGAGCCGGGCCCGCCGGGCTTTCGCGAGCTTGGCGAACGGAAATTCGTGCTTTCCGTGGATGGGCAGGAACTGCACGAAACCAGTGACGGCAAGGTCGTGGCGACGAGAAGAAAGTGTACTCCCCGGACCACCCAGTGACTGGCGCCCGGCGGGTCTTCATCGCTCCACTCGCGCAATCCGATTGCCGGGATTTCATCTCATCGGCCGCAGCCAGTCGCGGGCTTCACGCTTCATGGGTCCAACCTCCGGCGACTGCCGCGACGTTCCGCGCACGACTCCGGCGCATGCAACCGCCGCAGAACTTCGCCTTCGTGATCCGTCGACGCGGCCGGAGAATGCCGCATCCATCGCGCTCGTCCGGGCTTGCGGCTTCGGCCGGGAGGGCTACTCACCCCGATACCTGAAGATCGGCGGCCGATGGCGGGATCACGAGCGCTGGGCACTGCTCAGGCGCTAGATTTCACTGTCGTACGTTGATTTCCAGCGAGGATGATGAACATGCGGAAGCTCATCGCGATCCCTGAACTCCGCCCGTCACCGCTTTGAGGTCACTGCAATGCCCCTGCCCCCGATCAAGCAAATCGGCGATACCACCATCCAGCCCACCCATCGCGCCAGCTGCCATTGCGGCGGCGTTGTCCTCGAACTGGATCTGCCCGACGGGGTCGTCGATGCGCGCCGATGCACCTGCTCGATGTGCCGCCGCAAGGGAGCCGTCATGGGCGCGGTCCCGATGCAGGGACTGCGCATCGTGAAGGGCCAGGAACTGCTGACGCAGTACCGTTTCAACACGCACACCGCCGAGCACTACTTCTGCTCCCGTTGCGGCATCTATACCCATCACCGCCGCCGCTCCCGGCCGGACCAGTACGGCTTCAACCTGGGCTGCCTGGAAGGGGTGGATCCGAATCTCGTGCAGGGTGTGCCGGTGAATGACGGCGTCAATCATCCGGCCGACGCAGGTCGTTGACCCGCGTCGGCCCGCAATGATTATCCGTGAGCGGCGATACCCGCGCCTGGCAACACCTTCCCCGGATTCAGGATCCCCTTCGGATCCATCGCCTGCTTGATCGCACGCATCAGCGCGATCTCGCCCTCGCTGCGCGAGAAATGCAGGAACGGGATCTTCAGCGACCCGATGCCATGCTCGGCCGAAATGGACCCGCGCCGCTGCGCGACGATGCCATACACGGCGTTCTCGATGTCGAGCTCGGGAATGCTGTGACCTGACATTCGAACGGACACGTGCAGGTTGCCATCGGCCACGTGGCCGAAGAACACCGCCACCAGTTGCGGCCAGCGGCGCTTCAGTTCGGCGCCGATCTCCTCGGCCAGCGGGCCGATCTCGCCGGTGGGCACGCTGACATCGAAGCCGAGCTGTGGCCAGTGCACGCCCTTCTGCCACTCGCCGGGTGAATCGCGCACAGCCCACAACTCGGTGGCCTCGCGCTGCGACTGCGCAATGATGGCGTCTTTCACGATGCCGGCTTCGAGCGCCTCTGCGATGACGCTTTCATAGCGGGCCTGGTCGGCCTGCGGATCGGTGCCCAGCGTCTCGATCAGCACGTAGACACCATGACCCTGCTCCAGCGGCGGCTTGCGCCCCAGCGCCACGGTTCCCAGTTCATAGAAGTCCGGCCACATCACCTCGAAGGCCGACAGCTGCGAGCCGAGCCCGCTGCGCACCCGCCGCAGCAGCTCGAGCACGCCGGCGTAGTCATCGACGGCGCAGATGCCGGTGCAGGAACTCTTCGGCTTCGGGAACAGCCGCAGCACCACGCCGGTGATGATGCCCAGCGTGCCTTCGGCGCCGATGAACAGCTGCCGCAGGTCGTAGCCGGAATTGTTCTTGATGACCTTGCGCAGCGCATCGATGACGGTGCCATCGGCCAGCACGGCCTCGACGCCCAGCACCAGGTCGCGCGCCATGCCATAGCGCAGCACGCGATTGCCGCCGGCATTGGTGGAGACATTGCCGCCGACCTGGCAGGTTCCGCGACCGCCGAGATCCAGCGGATAGAACAGGTCCGCGGCCTCGGCCGCCTTCTGCACGGTTTCCATCGTCACGCCGGCATCGACGGTGATGGCGCCGGCGGCGGTGTCGAGCTCGCGCACGGTGCGCATGCGCTCCATGCCGATGATGACGCAGGGGCCGATCGGCACCGCGCCGCCGGCGAGGCCCGTCATGCCGCCCTGCGGCTGCACCGCGATGCCATGCGCATTGCAGTAAGCCAGCACCTTCGAAACCTGTTCGGTAGAGCGGGGAAACACCAGTGCGCGCACGCCCACGTCGGGCGCGCCGGTCACGCAGAAGTCGCGGGTGTGTTTCTCGAGCAGCGTGGTGGTCGGCGCCAGCGCCACGTCGGCGCCGACCAGGGCCTGCAGATCGGCCAGTACGTTGTCAGTCATTCCCCCCACCCAGCCTGCGGTAATACTCGGCGACATTGTCGCGGTACTGGCGCGAGTCGTCGACGGTTTCCGTGGCCCGGGTGGGCGCGCTGTCATTGCCCTGTCCGGCGCGGATGGAATTCAGCGCCGCCAGCTCGATCTGGTTCACCAGCGCGGAAATGCGCTGGTATTCCACATCCATCGGATCGGTGCCGCCGCGGCGCAGCTGGTTGGTGAGCTCCTGCAGCGTGCGGGCATCCGAATCGGTGAGCACCCGGCCGCGCAACTGCTCGCGCAGCTGCGCCAGACGGTCGGCGGAGATCACCGCCTGCTGTCGCGCACCGCCATCGAGCAGTGGCACCGCCCCGCGATTGCCGCCGCCGGCAAAGCGCACGGCGCTGCCGGAACGGTTCGAGTTGCCGCCGCCGGCGCGGCCATTCTCGATGCCGCCATCGGCGCCGGCCTGCGCACCTGCCTGCTCACCCGGCGAGTTCCCACCCTGTCCCTGCTGGCCCTGGCCGCCCTGGCCCTGCTGTCCCTGCTGGCCGCCACCCTGCTGGCCCTGCTGGCCTTCCTGCGCACTGGGCGATGACGTGTCCGGATCGCCACCGCTGCGGTTCTGCGCAATGCCCTGCTCGCGTGCGCGATCGATCATGCGGCGCACGTCGGCGATCTCGGTCAGCAGGTCCTCGGCGGTGGGCTGGCCGGCCTGCTGCTGCCGGCGACCCACCTCGGAGGCGGCCACCTGCGCGGTCTGCTCCAGATCCTCGGCCAGCCGCTCGAGCAACTGCGTGCGGCGCCAGTCGAGGCCGGCGGCATCGCGCGCGCGGCCGCGTTCGATCTGGCGCGCGCTGAGGCCGAGGCTGCCGGCCGGGTCCTGCTCCTGCAACTGCTGGCGCAGCTCGGCCAGCTGCCGCGCGGCACGTGGCGCGGTCTCGCGCGCAGCCCGCCGTGCGCTCTCCATGCTCTGCTGCAGTTCGCTGACGCCCTGCTGCAGTTCGCGCCGCTGCTGTGCGAGGCGTTCCATCTCTTCGAAGCTGAGGCCACCCGCCTGGCCCTGGCGGCCGGTGGAACGCTCGTTGTCCTGGGCAGTGGTGCCGGCAGCGGCGCGCAGCTCCTCTTCGGCGGTGCGCTGCCGTTCGGCCAGCTCGCGCGCACGGTCGGCCAGCGACTGGAACTGCTCGCTGTCACCCATCTGGCGCGCATTCTCGAGCTGCTCGCGCGCACGGTTCAGCTGCTCGCTGGCGCGTGCCTGCGCCTGCGGATCTTCACCGGCCTGGCGCATCTGCCGGATGGCCTCGGCGACCTGCCGGGAAGCCTCGGCCGCCGATGCCGCGCGGGCCGACTGCCGCTCACCGGACTGCTGCTGGCCACCCTGGCGGGAGGCGCTCTGCTGCTGGCCGCCCTGCTGCTGGCCGCTTTGCTGCTGCCCGCTCTGCTGCTGACCACTTTGCTGCTGGCCCTGGCTGCTCTGGTTCTGCGCCAGCTGCTCCAGCTCCTGGCGCAGCTGCTCCAGTTCGCGGCGCAGCTGCTCCTGCTGCCAGCGCTGCGTCTCGGGGGGAATCTGCTGGCGCTGTGCCTGGCGGGCCAGCTGCTCCTGCCGGCGCGCCAGTTCGCGCAGCCGGCGCAGCGCATCGTCCTCGGCCTGCTGGCGCTGCTGCGAGGAGGACATGCGGGATTCGGTCTCGTACTGGTTCTTGGCCAGGTCGAGCTCGAGTTCGGTCATCTCCGAGACGTCGCGGCCGGCCTGTCCGCCGCCACCGCCGCCACCGCCGGGCTGCTGCATGGCCACCGAGATGTCGCGGAAGGCGGCCTCGGCACGCAGCAGGTGCTGCAGTGCCTGCTGCTCATGCGACACGGCATCGGCCAGTTCCATGCCGGCAAGACTGCGCGCGGCCGGCTCCATCGCCTTGGCCGCGTCCTGCACGGCCCGCACGAACTGGTCGATGTTGGCGTCCTGGCCGGTGAGCTGACGGGCGCGCGTGCGTTCGATCAGCGTCTGCGCCTGGCCGGCCAGCGTCTGCTGCACCTCGGCCAGCATGCGCGCATTGTCGGCGACGCGTTCCTTTTCGCGCGCGCCGGCTTCCTGCTCATTGCGCTGCAGGTTCCAGGTGGCCAGCAGGATCTCGCGCTGGCGACGCGAGATCTCGCCGTCTTCCTCGCCGCCACCACCACCGCCACCGCCGCCGCCACCACCGGCCTGCGACTGCGTATAGCGCTGCTCGAAGGGCTGCACCTGGATCAGGAACAGGTCGGTCTGCACGCTGTGCTTGTTGTCGCGCGCCTGCGCGAAGTAGCTGACGAGGTCACCGGGCACCAGTGTCGGCTGCTCGCCATCGGGACCGGGCTTCTGCATTTCCTCGAGCCGCAGCAATGCGGCGGCCTGCACGTCGGGGCTGCCGGCGGGCAGTGGTTCCGGGCGCCACTCACCGCCGTTCACCGAGTAATGCAGTTCGAGCGCGTCGAGCCGGAAGTCGTCGCGCGCCTCGACTCGCACCGGCACTTCTTCAAGTGCTGTGGCGCGATAGTCGCGACCGGGCCGCACGATGCGGATCTCCGGCTTCAGGTCCTCGACCACCTCGATGGCGTAGTCCGGCGTCAGCGGCACGACCTCGCCGAGGAAGCGCGTGGCGATGCGGTAGTAGCCCTCTTCCTTGATCGAGAAGCCGCCGCTGGTGGTGAAGCCGCTCTGCCTGAGCTCCTCGCCATTGCCGTCGATGACCAGCAGCGGGCCTTCCAGCGGCTCGGTGGTGGTGACTTCCAGGTTCACCCGCGTGCCGGCCACCGCGCGCACATCGCCGCCGCCCTCTTCTTCCTTGTTTTCAAGGCCGGTCCAGGTCGGATAGTCGTAGGTGACCTTGAAGCGTTCGATGCCGGGCAGGTCCACCACGTGGATGCGGTGCTCGGCGCTCTTCAGGCGGCCGGCGCTGACGTAGTAGCTGGCGCCATCGCGCACGGCATAGATGGTGAACGCATAGCTGCCATCGGCACTGCGCTGCATCGGCGCGGCTTCCCATTCGCCGCCATTGTCGAAGCGCATGTGCAGCTGCACGTCGTCATTGCTGCCGGCCACCAGCGCGGCGACATCGAGATCCTGGTTGCGGCGGATGGTGGCGTCACCGGGTTGCACGGCAATTCCGCCGGCGGCGGCGGCCACGCTGGCTGCGGGCGGCAGGCGACCCATCCACAGCTGGCGCGCGCCTTCGGAGATGCCGAGGTTCGAGAACAGCAGCACGCCGAGCAATGCGATGCCGGCGACGGCGCCCAGCGCCGGTGCGAGATAACGCTGCGGGCGGATGGTGCGCGCGAGGGGTTCGCGCTGCGCATGGTCCAGCGCATCGGCGGCCAGCAGGTCGAGCAGCACCGAGGCCTTGCCCGGTTCCTTCGAACTCTCCTGCAGATAGGTGGCGATGCGGCCGGACTGCGCGGGCAGTGCCGATTCGAGCGCGGCGGCGCCGCGGTTGCGCTCCTGCGCGCGCCAGCGCAGCACCCACCAGAGCATGATGCCGGCGGCCGCCACACCCAGCGCGATGCGTCCGGTCAATGCCGCCTCGGCGGTGAAGCCGTAGCGCGGCAGCATCCAGGCGGCGACCAGCGTTACCAGCAGCACTGCCGCCACCAGCAATGCACTTCCCTGGGCCGAAAGGATCCATCGCAGGCGCCGTCGCGCATGCGTCAGGTAGTGGTCTAGCTCGACGCGGGCGTTCATTCGCTAGGCTTCCCTTCGGACGCTGAGGTGATAGTTAGCCACTAATGGCTCGACAAAGGCTAGGGCCACGGCAACCAGAAGCAACCAGAACCAGATCGGGATGAGCCTTTCGGTGCCCGAACCACCCGCCACCGTGGGGTTGCCATCGCCGGGGGGCCGCTGCAGGGCCAGCCAGCGCTCCCGCGCGTCGACATCCAGCGGCGCGAGCATGGATTCGCGTGGATCGGCATTCACCGCAATGAAGTCGCTGCGGCCACCGCCGCGCACCTCGTAGAAGCCGGCAAGCTCCGGAACGAAGCGCAGCGACTGCTCATCACCGGTCAGCATCGCGGTGCGCTCGCCGCGCGGATCGAACACCTGTCCTCCACCGCGACGCAGGCTGGAGGCATCCAGCGGCGCACCCACCGTGGCCGAGGCCGCATCGAAGCGCGCGCCGGCGAGCCAGGCGGTGGCCTCGGCGACGAAGCGCACGAACAGCGGATGGATGGCGAGGTCATTCCATTGCCGGTCGAGCGGCGAGGCGAACAGCAGCATGCGGCCCTCGCCCAGTTCCTGCTCGAGCATCAGCGGCGTGCCGTTCTCGAAGGCCAGCAGCACGCGCGCATCATCCGGCGCATCGACCGCCACATGACGGAAGAAGCGGATGCGCAGCCAGGCGCCCGGCTCGCGCAGCACCGCATGGCTCTGCTCGATGCCGGCGATGCGCGCCGGTTCGCTGGAGGCCGCGCGCGCACCGCCACCGGCGAGACGTGCGCCACTGACGGGCACCTGCCGCTGCTGCGCGGCGCGCGCACCCAGCGTCATCAGCGTCGCGCCGCCAGCACGCACGTATTCGGCCAGTGCATCGGCGGCAGCCTCGCTGAGCAGGCCCGCATCGGACACTACGATGGCGGCGAACTCGCCCAGCTGCCGCGAGGTCAGCGCGCCGGGCAGCGAGGTTTCCACCTCGAAGCGCGGCCGCGCCAGCGCCTGCAACGCGGCACTGAAATAGCGTGCGTCATCGCCCTGCACATCGGCAGCGATCACCAGCACCTTCGGTTCCACCCGTCGCAGCAGCACATAGCGCGCATCGTCGGCGGGCAAGGCATCGGCCGGCTCGAGCCTGGCGGTGAGGCGATGCTCACCCACTGGCAGCTCGCCCAGCGCGACGCGCTCCACGGTGGTGGCGCTGGCGGTGGTCAGCCCGCGGCGCTCGCGCTCCTCGCCATTGAGCTCGACCACCAGCGTGCGATCTTCCAGCGCCGCCGGATCGCCTTCGAGGCGCACCTCGATCGCGCCCGGCGTGCGCGGATCCTCCTGCGCTGCCGCCACCCGCACATTGCCGTTCGCGGCCTCAGCTGCGCCCACATCCTCGAGCACCAGCCGCACACCCGGCGGCGGCGACAGGTCGGCAAAACGCAGCGGACTTGCGGACTGCTGCAGGTCGGAGACCACATGCAGCTGCAATGACTCGCCCGGCCCCGGTGCCCAGGCGACGGCCCCGGCAACCAGCGCACCGAAGTCCAGGCGCGAGAAGCCCGGGCGCAGCTGCTGCACGGCGGCGCGCAACCTTCCCGCCTCGCCGGCAAACACCGGCTCGACCAGCACGCGCAGGCGGTGATCGCCGGCCACCAGCATCGCGCGGCTGGAACCGCGCACCTCGTCGATCAGTTCCAGCGCACGCTGCTGGGCGCGCTGCCACACCTCATCGCGCTGCATCGACATCGAGGTGTCCATCACGATCACATGCAGCGTGTTGCCGCCGGCGCCGGCCGCAACGGTGCTGCGCCACAGGGGAGCCGCAAAGGCCAGCACGATCAGCGCCAGCAGCAGCAGGCGCAGCAGCAGCAGCAGCCAGTAGCGCAGCTCATGGCGCCGGCTGCGACGGATCTCGGCGGCCTCGAGGAACATCGACGAGGCGAACATCTGCTTCTGCTCGGTCTGCCGCGCGAAGCGGTGCAGCCACACCGGCAGCGCCAGGCCGGCCAGTCCGAGCAGGAACCAGGGTGCCAGCCACATCGCCTCAGGCCCTCTTGCGGAACATCAGGTAGCCGCGCAATGCCTTGTCCAGCGGCTCGTCGGTGACCAGCAGCACATGGTCGGCACGGCTCTTCGCCGCCACCTGCCGCATCTTGCCCAGGTGCGCCTGGATGCGCTCGCGATAGGTGGTGCGCATGTAGTCGGGGGAAACTTCGACCTGCCGGCCGGATTCCACGTCCTCGAGCAGCACGGACTCATCCCACTGCGGATCCAGCTCCATGCGGTCGAGCACCTGGAAGATCATGATGTCGTGACCGCCCCAGGCAAACGGCTGCACCGCGCGCGTCAGCGCCTCCGGGTCGCAGTACAGGTCGGAGATCACCGCCACGAGGCCGCGACGCTGCATGTGCTCGTGCATCTGCCGGAACGAGGCGGTCAGATCGGTCTCGCTGCCGGCCTCGAGCCGGTCGAGTTCATGCAGCACCGCGGTGAGCGTGCCGGTGCGCGTCGAGGGCGGCCGGTAGCTGCGGATCTTCGAATCGAACGCGATCAGGCCGGTGGGGTCATGCTGCTGCAGGGCCATGTAGGCCAGCGATGCGGCCACCCACCTGGCATAGCGCAGCTTGGTGACCTCGCCCGATCCATAACCCATCGAGGCGCTCACATCGAGCGCGATCATGAATCGCGTGTTGGTCTCGCCCTGGTAGCGGCGGATGTAGGTGCGGTCGGTGCGGGCGAACACGTTCCAGTCGACGAAACGCGGATCATCGCCCTCGGAATAGGCCTTGTATTCGGCGAACTCCTGGCTGAAACCGAACTTCGGACTGCGGTGCAGCCCCTGGAAGAACCCCTCCACGGCCGAGCGCGCCACAAGTTCCAGCGTCGACAGCGACGCCAGCACTTCCGGCCGCAGCAGCGCCGAGGCGGGGTTCGCGCTCATCCGCGCAGTTCCTTCGCGATCACGCGGCTCAGCAGTGCATCGACGGTGACACCGTCGGACTCGGCCTGGTAATTGGCCAGCACACGATGCCGCAGCACTGGCAGCGCCAGTGCCTCGAGGTCTTCGACCGCCACGTGGTAGCGCCCCTCGGACAGCGCGCGCGCCTTGGCCGCCAGCGCAAGGAACTGCGTGGCGCGGATGCTGGCGCCATAGCGGGCGTACTTGCGCACCTCCTCGCTGGAGTCGGCATCGCTGGGGCGCGTGGCGCGCACCAGCGCCACGGCCTTGCGCGCCACATCGTCTGACATCGGCACCTGGCGCACCAGCCACTGGAAGCGCAGGATTTCCTCGGAACTGGTGCAGGCGTCGATGGTTGGCGGCTCGACGCGCGAGGTGTTGTCGGACACCACCTTCAGCTCATCCTCGGCGCCGAGGTAGTCGAGCACCACATTGAACAGGAAGCGGTCCAGCTGCGCCTCGGGCAGGGGATAGGTGCCTTCCATCTCGATCGGGTTCTGTGTCGCCAGCACGAAGAACGGCG
>CAYQJU010000071.1:0-14202 GCA_964417875.1 uncultured Steroidobacteraceae bacterium | reverse complement strand
AGGGTGGACCTGAGCAAAGTTGAAAGGCTCAAGCTCAGTGCCGCCTAACCAGGCGCTGGAGCGAGCGGCGATTGGCATAAAGTGCTCGGCCGCGGGCGGCCGAGCGCAGAGGGCACACGAGCGTGGGCGCGCCCGCGCGCTTCCGGGTCGGCGCGCCGTCGCTGAGCTTAGTAGTTAGGCGACGGATCGTTATACCGGATAGGAGTGGTAGCAAGAGCGCCTCGCTCCTGCACGTGAGTCCGAGTTCCGTGCGTGTTGTCCGCGGCGCCCAAGCGTTCCGCAACCGGCTTCATCGGAAACGTCTCGCTGCCCATGGGGGGGGCAGGTTGCGGCGGCTTTCGCCGGCAAGGCAGGCTCACCGCACCACGTGGAAGTCGGTTGGCGATAAAGTGCCGATTGAAAGGGCGGCGGTCTCGGGGTTTGCGTCCCGAATGTCACCTTCTGCCGGCTGGGGCATCTACTCCTTTCTGCGGACCTCCCGCCTGGCAAGGGTAAGCTCTCTCCATTGCGCCGCTGCAGCAGTGGCGGCATGATCGAACTGCCTTCGGTCGGCGAGCTCGCTGATTGATGCCACAAGAAGTGTCATTTCTCGGCATAAAGGAGCCAGCTCTTTTCGGCATATTGGAGCCAGTTGAGAGCGGACATCCCAAGTGTCTCAAGCCTGCCCGGCCTTGGTGCTGTTGGCAACCTTCTGCCGCGAACTGGGCGCAAGCCGCGGTGCGCGGAATGATTCGCCATCAAGCACCAGGCAGTAGGCGTTGTGCCGCAGGCGATCCAGGGTTGCCGATGCGAGCAGGCGGTTGGCCGGGAACGCCTGATCCCACTCGGCGAAGTCCAGGTTGCTGGTAACCAGGGTGGCGGTCTGTTCGTAGCGCTCGGCGATCAGATCGTGCAGGTCCTCCGCGGCGGAAATGGCCGCATCCTCCGGCGGTACAGACGAGGAACGCGTTGTGTCGCGATGCCCGCCCTGAAGTCCGGAAGTGGCTCCTTTATGCCGAAAGCCGGGTGGCTCCTATATGCCGAAAACCCCTGGCTCCATTACGCCGAAAGATGACAGCTGCAGCGAGCGGCGATTGGCATAAAGTGCTCGGTCGCGGGCGGCCAAGCCAAAAGCGCACACGAGCGCTGGCGCGCCCGCGTCCTGAGAGGCCGGCGCGCCGTCGCTGAACTTAGTAGTTAGGCGGCGCTGACGGTATCTTTGACGTTATGACGTCACGACGCCATAATCCAATCATGAGCACCCCCAAGCGCGCAACCGTCTATTTCGAGCCGGAAGTCCATAAGGCATTGCGCCTGCGGGCTGCCGCTAACGACCAGTCCATTTCGGACATGGTTAACGCTGCGGTGAAGG
The DNA here is from genome assembly GCA_964417875.1 of uncultured Steroidobacteraceae bacterium. Taxonomy (GTDB): domain Bacteria; phylum Pseudomonadota; class Gammaproteobacteria; order Steroidobacterales; family Steroidobacteraceae; genus ZC4RG30. The sequence continues at coordinate 12,851 of CAYQJU010000071.1, read as the reverse complement.
CGTCGCTGGCGGAGGATGCCGAAGATCTCGCGGCCTTTGAGAAGCGAAAGCGCGAGAAGAGCGTGTCATTCGATAGCTTCGTGCAGGGCATGAAGCGTCGTGGCGTTATATAAACTTTCCATCAAGCCCTCGGCGGGAAAAGAGCTCGAGGCTGTCGGATCCAAACAGGATCGCAACCGAATCATAGCCAAGATTTCGGTTTTGGCTGAAAACCCTAGGCCGAGGGGTTCGGAAAAGCTCGCGGGCCATGACGATCGGTACCGCATCCGCCAGGGCAACTATCGTGTGGTCTATGAGATTGACGACGACTCGAGTTACGTCATCATCTACAAGATTGGACACCGCCGTGAGGTGTATCGCTAAGGCGCCGCCTAACCAGTCGCTGCAGCGAACGGCGATTGGCATAAAGTGCTCGGCCGCGGGCGATCCGGTCTGGCGCCCGCCTCATCGTTGGCGCGCCCGCGTGCTTCGGCGCCGGCGCTTTATCGATAAGGTGCTTGTCCCCGAATGTCGCCTTCGGCCGGCTTGGAACATCTACTCCTTTCTCCCAATCTCTCGCCGGGCGAAGGTGAGCTCCCTCCATTGCGCCGCTGCGGCAGTGGCGGCATGATCGAACTGCCTTCGATCAGCGAGCTCGATGTTCGAGGTCGGAAGCATTCGCTGAGCATAGTAGTTGGGCGACACTGCCTTGTGCTCCACATAGTGATACTCTAGTATCACTGCATGCGCACCGAACTCGTCACGACTTTGAAGCGTCAGGCCACCGAACTGCTCGATGACCTGGAGCGCAGTCGCGAGCCCATTCTCATCACCCATCACGGCCAGCCCAGCGCGTACCTCGTCGACGTTGAAAGCTTCGAATTGATGCAGCGCCGCATGAAGCTCCTCGAGGGTATAGCTCGTGGCGAGAAGGCGATCGAAGAAGGGCGAACCCTGTCTCCTGTCCAGGCCAAGCAGCGCCTGTCCCGATGGCTGAAGTAGTTTGGACCGAGCCAGCTCTTGGTGACCTCGACGCAATTGCGGACTACATCGCTTTACACAACCCTGCCGCTGCGAGGGCGCTAGTTCAAAGCGTTGTGAGGCGTGTGGAGCAGCTTGCAGATCACCCATTGAGCAGCGCCAAGTTGCCGGAACTTGAGGGGTGGCGATACCGGCAGATGATCGAGAGACCGTGCCGGGTGATCTACAGGCACGAGAAGGGTGTGGTACATATTCTCCACGTGGTGCGGGGAGAACGCCTTCTTGATCAGCTCCTTCTGTCAGACCGGGATGAGTCTACGAACACGTGACACCCAACTGGGCGTTGCAGCGAACCGAACCACCATCAAGTGCTCGGCCGCGGGAGGCCAAGCCGAGGGCGCACACAAGCGCTGGCGCGCCCGCGTGCTGAGAGGTCAGCGCGTCGTCGCTGAGCTTGGTAGTAGACGGCACCCCGAGCGCCGCACATGAATGAAACCAAGACCCAGCCTCCTCTCAGGCCTGATCGAAAGCTCGAGTCAGGGAGCGACGCGAATCTTCTCTTTGAGGCTGCCTTCGGTGAGCAAACGAGCACCATCCTGCTGCTTGAGTCTGATCTAGGACCGGCCTTCTATGATCTGCGCACCGGCCTTGCCGGTGATCTGCTGCAGCGGTTCGTGAACTTTCGGATCCCCTTGGCCATAGTCGTGGAACAACCCCCGAGCCATGGACACCGCTTCGGCGAGCTAGTCCATGAACACCGAACTCATCCGGTGGTAAGGTTCTTCACATCTGAGCTGGAAGCTCGCACGTGGCTTGAGAAGAAGCAAAGGGAGCTCGCGTAATGGTCCCGCCTGCCTCCGCACTGCAGCGAGCGGGCATACGAGCACTGGCGCGCCCGCGTGCTGAGCGGTCGGCGTGCGGTCGCTGAAACTGGTAGTTGCGCGGCACCCACACCTCCTGCATGAAGAACATCATTTGCACGTCTGCGCAATTCGCGTCGGGTGTGGCGGCTGGAACCGCAATCTACTACCTGCTGACCAACGGTCCCACTACGGACACGTGGTATAGGTCTGCCTTTACCTTTGTCGCCCTGTTTGTTGTTGGTATCTGCTGGCTCGGTCTTGGGCGCGCGTTCTGTCCGCAGAAGGCATGACCGATCCGGGTGCCAGGTGGCTACGGCCGAAGGTCCCTGCTTTCTGCGTTTTCGAGCGTCGATGGACGCAGTTGTCGAAGAGATCGCGCCATGCAGGCTGACCTTCGACGCCGCCCACCCACGGTTGAAGCAAACCGTGGACACAGGAAGTGCCCGGCGCGGGCGACAGCGCAACCCGCGCTGAACAGTCGGCGCGCCTTCGCTGAACTGACAGTAAGGAGTCACAGATGCGGATATGCAAATCCCTGCCTCTCCTGCTCCTGATGTGCTTCCCCAGCCCATCGTTCGCGGATTCCGACGGCGCTTTCTGCATAGGACCTGACTATCTTGCCTTCCAGCTCTCGCTCAGCCTGAATCCGGGCGACCATCGTCTCTATGTAATGAGGTTTGGCGATCCGACGGAGTGGAAGAACCCCTCATCCGTAATCTTGCCCTACTTCAGCGCGCCGCAACTGCGTTGCGAAGCAACCGCCATCCACCTTGGTGCAGACACCGTTCACGTCGTGTCATGGGATCCTTCTGCGCCGCGCACGCTGCGACATCGCACCGTGCTGCGAACGGTGGAATCCGAGGCCAAGGGGTACCCAGACACATTGGGTAGCCTGTCTGAAGGCATGCCTGGTCCCTACGGCACGAAGACGTTCGCACTTCCGGGTGCCGATGGGCGTCATTCGTACGAGCTTGAAGTGTCGAAGGAGCGTGATCCGGCGAACCCATGCATCAGGAGAGTGCGATCCCGGGTACACCAGAAGTCCGGGGGTGAAGTCGTGGAAACTCACGAGCTGATCGCAATGACGCACCCCGCGGAGTGCGGGGAGTGACATCCAGGTCTGCCCTGCACGCCATGATCGCCGATTTGGCAGGTAGGACATGAATCGAACTCTGATCAGCTCTGGCTCAACGTTTGAAGCGCAAATCGGGTACAGCAGGGCGGTCTCCCAAGGCGACCGGGTATTCGTGTCCGGGACGACGGGTTTCGACTACGCGACAATGACGATCGCTGAATGCGTTCAGGAGCAAAATGCTACGTGGGACATTCGGCACGATCAGGCCGGCTGCCACCATGATCCCGGTCGGCCTCGCGGATCCTCGCATGCGGATAGAGACTGAAGTAACGGCGTTGAAGCAGCGTTCCAGGAGCCCATGATTGCGCGTGCAACCCGCATCCGGAGAACCACATGCAGAAAGTCTTCAGTTCCAACATCGTCAGCGAAACCATCCTGGTCCGTGACGCCTTGCTCCATCACGGTATCGCGGCAATCATCCAGAACGAACACTCCGGCCACTCCGCGGTACCGGAGTTTCGTCCTCCGGCGGACGTCTGGATCACGCGCGATGAAGACTACGCGGCGGCGCGAGGCGTGGTCGAAAGCACGCTCTCCACCATAGACAGCAAGACTGAAGCTGCGCCATGGCGCTGTGGAAGCTGCAACATGGAAAATCCGGGGTCATTCGAGCTGTGCTGGAGCTGCGGGAAGGAACGGGGCAACGCCGGCAGCGTCACCTGACCTGACCTGACCCGTCCTGACGTGGCGCGCCACAGCCACCACACTCCGCCGCTGCGGATTCCGCTGCCCGGCAAATGCCTGCCACGCATCAGCAACCCGACCGCAACGCCCCTGCGTACAATCCGCGCAACAGGAGGCCCCGAACAGCATGGACCAGGCTGCGATCTTCCAGCCCTTCTTCGCGACCATCTTCCTGACCTTCGTGGTCTGGGTATACATGTATGGCCGGCGCCTGCCTTTCATCGTGACCAGCCGGCTGACGCCAGACCAGCTCACGCCGCTCGAGCTGGCGAGGCGTTCGCCTCCGCGTGTCGCCAATCCGTCGGACAACCTGAAGAACCTGCTGGAGCTGCCGACGATCTTCTACGCCATGGTCCTTTACTTGTACGTGACCGGCACCGTCGACGCCGCCTTCATCGTGGCCGCGTGGGGATTCTTCTCCTTCAGGGCATTGCATAGCCTGGTGCATTGCACCTTCAACCTCGTCCCGCTCAGGTTCGCGCTGTACGCGATCTCATCCCTGTTCCTCTGGTTCATGGTGGCGCGAGCAGCATTGAAGGCCATCCCGTCATGAGCAGGCATCGGCATTGAGCACCATGAACCCGGGCGACACCACATCCGCGGCGCCTGCCACGACACCGTCGATCCGCAAGCTGCTTCCCGGCGACGCCGCGGCATTCCAGGCCATCCGCCTGCGCGGCCTGCTCGAGATCCCCGCGGCCTTCAGCTCCAGCCATGCGGAGGAGGTCGATACGCCCCTGGCGACGATTGCGCAGCGACTCTCGCCGCGACCCGGCGGCGCGGTGCTCGGCGCGTTTCTCGACGCCGGGCTCGTCGGCGTGATCGGCATCCAGCAGGAAAGCCAGAAGCAGCTGGCCCACAAGGCGTTCATCTGGGGCATGTATGTGGCACCGGAGCACCGCCGCGGTGGCATCGGTCGCGCGCTGGTGGCGCAGGCCGTGGAAGTTGCAACCCATCAGTTCGGTGTCCGCGCGATCAAGCTGGGCGTCAATACGCGCAACGCGGCGGCCATCGCGCTGTACCGTTCCATGGGCTTCAACGCCTACGGGACGGAAACCGGCTTCCTGCTGGTGGATGGCGAGCTGCATGATGAGCATCTGATGGTCCGCGTCATCGTGCCCGATCCGGAGCGGGCGAGCTTCCCCTGACAAGCCGGCGACGCGACCCGGCGGACACCGACTTGCTTCCCTCCGCACGCTTCGGTAGAACTTGGTCATTCGGGGGACGCGACCGGCACATTCTTCGCCGGCGCATGGGGGTGAGATGGCACGCGCATCGACGCGCGACGACTGGATCGTCCGCTATGAGCACAGTCACCAGCATCCGGTGAACCGTGCATGCCACACGATCGGCATCCCGATGATCGTGCTCTCGCTGCTGCTCGGGCTGGTCTCGATTGGCGTGTCCGGGCTGCGTGTGCCTGCGCTGCTGCTGTTCGCCACCGGCTGGGTGCTGCAGTTCATCGGTCATGCCTTCGAGGGCAAGCCGCCGGAATTCCTGCGCGACTGGCGCTTCCTGTTCGTGGGCTTTCGCTGGTGGCTGATGAAGATCAGCGGCCGGGTCTGAATCATGCGGCGACCTCTGCCGCTGGCGACCCTGCTTTGCGCCGCGGTGCTGGCGGCCTGCATGCCGCGCGAAGAGACCGCAGCGGCGGATGAAAACGCGCGCGCCGCATCCACCACCCGCGCACCTTCCGCCGCCCAGACCGAAGCCGAGATCCGCGACCTCGAACAGCGCCAGGCGCAGATCGCCCTCAGCGGCGATCGCGAGGCCCTGCGCGAAGTCTTCTCCCCGGACTTCCGCATGATCAATCCCTCCGGCGGCATCGCCAACCGCGAGGAGCTGCTCGACCTGCTCGCCGGCACCGACCGTCCCTACAGCGCGGCCCGCTACACCACCGACTGGCTGCGCGTGCACGGCGACATCGTGGTCTCCACCGGCACCGAGGAGGTGACCTTCGGCGGCGAGCGTGCCGGTGAGAAGCAGCTGCGCCGCATCACCCAGGTCTGGGAGCACGACGGCACCACATGGCGGCTGGCCATGCGGCACGCCACGCTGGTCACTCCCGCGCGCTGACGCGCGAAGCCTTTCGCGGCAGCCGCACTTCCGTGCGACGGCCCCGCGCGGCGGCAGCTAGAACATCCCGTTCGGATTGTCCGCCTTCGCGGGAATCGACTGGATGATGTCCCAGTGCTCGACCACCTTCCCATCCTCGACGCGGAAGATGTCGACCACTGCCTCGCCATGCGGGTTGGGCCCGCCCATGCCATGCACGTGCAGCACGACGTAGTCGCCCTCGGCGATCACGCGCCTGATCTCGTAGCGGTGATCGGGAAAGCTGTCGCGAAAGCCTTCGATGAACTTGCGCAGTCCCTCCGGCCCGTCGGTCGCATAGGGCGCATGCTGCGTGTAGGTGGCGCCCATGTACTTGCGGCCCGCGTCGAAATCCTTGCGGCCGATCATCGCCTCATAGAACTCGAGCACCAGCTTCTTGTTCGCCTCGAGGCGCGCGACATCCGTGGTCATGGCCCTGCTCCCCCTTTGCAATCCGCGTCGATTATAGTGGCGAGCATGTACGAGCTCTTCATCGGCAACAAGAACTACTCGTCCTGGTCCATGCGCCCGTGGGTGCTGATGCGCGCGCTGGAGATTCCCTTCACTGAAAGGCTGAAGCCCTTCCACCTGAATCATGGCGAGGGCAGCTTCCAGCGCTTCTCGCCCACCGGCCGCGTGCCGCTGCTGGTGGATGGCGGGCTGAAAGTGTGGGATTCGCTGGCGATCGCCGAATACCTCGCCGAACGACATGCAGGCGTGTGGCCGCAGGCGCGCGAGGTGCGTGCCTGGGCACGCTCGGCCGCAGCCGAGATGCACAGCAGCTTCATGGACCTGCGCAGCCTGTGCTCGATGAACATCGGCGTGCGCGTGCGCCTGCGCCAGCACACCGACGGCCTGCAGGCCGACCTGCGCCGCCTCGCGGCATTGTGGAGCGACGGCCTGGCGCGTCATGGCGGGCCTTTCCTCGGCGGCACGCAGTTCGGCGCGGTGGATGCGTTCTACGCACCGGTGGCCACGCGCGTGCAGACCTACTCACTGCCGCTGCCTGCAGAAGCCATGTCCTATGTGGAGCGCCTGCTGGCCGTGCCCGCGGTGGCGCAATGGGTCGAAGCCGGCATGGCCGAGGATTTCCGCGAGGCCTCGCATGAGGCCGAAATCCGCACCGTCGGCGAGGTCGTGCAGGACCTGCGCGCCCCGGCGCGCGGATGAGCGGCAACGCATTGCGCCTGGCGCTGCTGGCCGCGGCGCTCATCGCCACCGCCTGCACGACCACCCCGACCGCCACGGTGCCGGCCCCGCCGCCGACTGAAACCCCCGCCGCACCTGCGCAGCTGCGCTACGAGTCCGCAACCTGGCAACAGCTCCCCGGCTGGCAATCCGACGAGCTGCCCGCCGCCTGGCCGGCGCTGCGCGCCAGTTGCGCCAGCTCCCGCATGCCGGCAGCCTGGCGGGACTTCTGCGCCGCGGCCCGCGCGGTGAGCGACGCCGATGCCACCGCCCAGCGCCAGCTGGTGGAATCCCGCCTGCGCCCGTGGCGCCTGGTGCTGGTTTCGCCCGACACCCCGCACCTGCGCCAGGACACCGGCCTCGTCACCGGCTACTACGAACCGGTGCTCAATGGCTCGCGCACCCGCGGCGGCCCCTTCCAGACACCGCTCCATGCCGTGCCCGATGATCTGGTCACGGTCGACCTCGGCCAGCTCTATCCCGCTTTGCAGGGCGAACGCATCCGCGGCAGCCTGCAGGGCCGTCGCGTCACGCCCTATCCCGACCGCGCCGGGATCGCCAGCGGCACGGTGCTGGCCGGCAAGGAAATCGTCTGGGTGGACAGTGCCATCGATGCCTTCTTCCTGGAAATCCAGGGATCCGGCCGGGTGCGCCTGACCGATGGCAGCACCATCCGGCTGGGCTTCGCCGACGTGAACGGCCATCCCTACCGCGCCATCGGGCGCTATCTGGTCGAACAGGGCGCCTTCACACTCGATGCGGTCACCGCGCCGGCGCTGCGCGAGTGGCTGGCGCAGAATCCGCAGCGCCAGGCCGAGGTGTTCAACACCAATCCCAGCGTGGTGTTCTTCCGTGAGCTGGCGTTGGGCGATGCCACGGTGGGACCGCAGGGCGCGATGGGCGTGCCGCTGACGGCCGGTCGCTCGCTGGCCATCGATCCGCGGCTGCTGCCGCTGGGCGCACCGCTGTACCTCGACACCACGCATCCGCAGCACGGCACGCCCCTGCAGCGGCTGATGCTGGCGCAGGACACCGGCGGCGCCATCCGCGGCGCGCTGCGTGCGGACCTCTTCTTCGGCCTGGGACCGGATGCCGGCGACGCCGCCGGTCGCATGCGCGCCGATGGAGCGCTGTGGCTGCTGTGGCCCACGGACCAGCCGCTGCCCGCAACGGCCGGCGGCAGCGGCACCGCCACAGCTGCGCCCTGACCGCAGCTTGTCGCCGCGCGCCACGCCAGCATCGCGACACATTGACGGAACTTGCACCCGCCCCATAGGGTCCATCTCAAGCCATCCTTCGCCAACCAATTTCAGGGGAGCAGCATGAACGGCAACAGCGACAGGGAAATTTCACGTCGACGCGTCATCCAGGCCGGAGTGGCCGCGGGTGTGGCCATTGCAGCCGGTCCGGCGCTTGCCGCGGCAGCTTCCCAGGGGCAGCCCATCCTGCGCGCGATTCCTTCCAGCGGCGAGCGCCTGCCCGTGGTGGGCACCGGCACCAATGCCTATGGCGTGAATTCAGCCGAGGAGCTGGCCGAGCTCAAGCGCGTGCTGACCGCGATGCCCGAGATGGGCGGCAAGGTCATCGACACCGCCTACGGCTACCAGCGTTCGGAGGAAACCATCGGCCGTCTGCTGGCGGACATCGGCAACCGCGACAAGTTCTTCCTCGCCACCAAGACGCCGCTGCAGCAGACAGATGTGTCGAACGGCCCGGCCGTCATCGATGAATCCTTCCGCCGCCTGCAGGTGAGCAAGGTGGACCTGCTGCAGGTCCACAACATGCACGGCATGGAAACCCTGATGCCGCATTTCAAGGAGTACAAGGCGGCCGGCAAGATCCGCTATATCGGCATGAGCACGTCGATGGACAACCAGTACGACGCCATCATGCAGGCCATGCGCACGCACAAGCCGGACTTCGTGCAGGTGGACTATTCCATCGGCAACCGCGGCGCGGCCGACACGGTGCTGAAGCTGGCACAGGACCAGGGCGTGGCGGTGCTGATCAACGTGCCCTTCGGTGGCCGTGGCCGCAGCTTCTTCCCGCGCGTGGCCAATGTTCCCGTGCCGGCATGGGCCGCCGAGTTCGGCGCCACCACCTGGGCGCAGTTCTTCCTGAAGTACATCATCTCGAACCCGGTGGTGACGGCCGCCATTCCGGGCACGACCACGATGGCGCACCTGGAAGACAACCAGGCGGCCGGCCGCGGCCGCCTGCCGGATGCCGCGCAGCGCAAGAGGATGGAAGAATACTGGGATTCTCTGCCCGGCTGACCAAGGTGCGATGAGGCCACGGCGTTCCGGATCACCGGAACGCCGGTGGGCCATCACTGTTCCAGTTCGAAGGCCAGCAGCACGTTGCCCGGTCGTCCGACCAGGCCGCCATAGCCTGAATTCACGAACAGCATGCCGTCGGCGACGATGGCGCCGGGGCCATCCATGCTGGCGCCGTTGGCCTTCACGCCATTCACGGTGGTGAACTCGCGGTTGGTGTCGTACTGCCAGATCACCTTGCCATCGCGCGTGGAATAGGCGCGCAGCGCGCCATCGTGCGAACCGCTGAACACCGCGCCGGGCACCGCGGTGACCGCGGCGCCCTGGCCCGCGCCACAGCCGGCACGGGGCTCGCCGCAGGCCAGTGGCGTGTTCGGCGGTGCCTGCCAGGTGATCTTGCCGGTGGCCAGCGCGATCGCCGTCATGCCGCCGGGCACGGTGTGGAAGCCATTGGTGCCAATGTAGAAGTTGTTGCCGTCGGAGGCGCCTCCCCACTGGCCACCCAGGCCGCTGGGCTGGCCGAACTGCGTCTGCCACAGCAGCTTGCCGTCATCCGGATTGATCGCAAAGGCGATGCCGGACTTCTGCGGCACCACCACGAGGTCGCGGCGGCCGTCATTGGCCAGGATGGGCGTGGCGGAGAAGTCATAGTCCGGTCCCATCACCGCTGGACAGCCGGGGTTGTCGGGATTTTCCGGCTGGCAGCCCATGGCCCACTGGTCGGCCGCCAGCGTCTGGTAATGCCACACCACCTTGCCGGTCTTCTGGTCGAAGGCGATCACCGCATCAGTCATCGGCTGCGGCGGATCCGCATAGCCGTTGCCGGTGGCCACATAGACCAGGCCGCGCTTCACATCGACGGAGGGTGCCGCCCAGATCGCGCCGCCGGCCGGGCCGTACATCTGCACGCCAGCGGCATTCTTCGCGCGCGGCTTCGGCTCATCGATGGTGTAGCTCTTCCACAGCAGCTTGCCGGTGTTCAGGTCCACCGCCGACAGGCTGCCGCGGAAGGTGCAGCAGGAATTGTTGTTGCTGGCGCCGCGGCCTTCCTCGCCGAGGCCCTGCACGCCGACGAACACGCGCCCCTCGTGCACCACCGGCGAGCCGGTGATGCCCGCGGAAGGATGATCGTCCAGCTTCAGGCTCCACAGCGTGCGGCCGTCGCTGGCATCGAGCGCATGCAGCGTGCCGCGTGAGTCGCCGAACACCACCGCGAAGCCGCTGGCATCGCCGTTGCGATATGGCGCCACCGAGAATGCGGTGCGCACGCCGGCGGCGGCCTTGAAGCTCCAGTGCGTGCAGCCGCTGTCCGGATCGAGCGCGTGCACCTCGCCGCTGTCGCTGCCGACGAACAGGCGCCCGCCGGCCAGCGTCGGCTGCGTGCGTGCCGCGGCAACGCCGGTGTAGCCGAAGGCCCACTTCAGCTTCAGGCGCGGCAGGTCATCGGCCGTGATGCCGCCGGACTTCGCGTCCTGGAAGCGCGTCGAGGCCGGACCATTGCCCCAGCCATTCCACGCGGCACCCGCCGCCGGATCGCGCATCGCCGTGCTGTTCGTGCAGCGGTTGGAAGACTGCGCGCTGCCGGCGGTGGCGGCGATCAGCTTGCCGGTGGCGAACTCGGACACCGCGCGGCGCTGGGTCTCGGTGAGCACCGAGCCCTGCAGCTGCATCTTGCCGCTGGTCAGCGAGGTGAGCACCGCCTCGGCGCTGAATTCGCGCAGCTGGGCGCGGGTGGGCGCCTTCTCGTTGGGACTGCCGGCGGGTGCGGCGTTCTCGGCATGGCAGAGCGCACACTGCGTGTTGAAGATCAGGTCGCCCTCGGACTGCGCCGCGCCGGCGGCCGCGGTCAGGCCGTACAGGACCAGGGCCAGAAGGCCCGGCTTGCGAACTTGCATTGGAATTCCCCCGTGCTTGCTGGGGAGATTATAGGCCGGGCGGTGGATTGCCGGCCCCAGGCTTCCCGCCTCAGGCGTCCGGCGCGTAATGACCCCAGAGGCTGCGGAAGGAATCCAGCACGAAGCGGCTGGAATCGCCCCATTGGGCCTCGAACTCCCGCGCCGGACCGGTGGCGAGCGCTTCTTCCGGTCCCTTGCCCTTCACCAGCTCCTTCACCAGCCGGTCGAAGATGGTGAAGTACATGTCGCGGTACGCCTGCAATTCGGCGCGGCCGACGATGGCGCCATCGGCGCCGATCACGCGGGTGTCCGGGTTGGCGAGCTTCAGCAGCCGGTCATGGGCGCCGACGAAACCGCCGATCCAGCCGCCGGTGCGCCAGTCCATCAGCGGCCATCCGGCGCTGGACACCACGCCGCCGGCGACCAGCACATTGGCCTTCCGCAGCCAGGCATAGAGGTCGCCATCGGTGTGCGCCTGGCCCAGGTGGCCGAAGGTGATCTGCTCGCCGCCGAAAGACAGCGTCTCGGTGGTGTAGAAGCTGGCATTGGGCTGCGCGGCCTTCGGGAAGGCCGGATGGCGCTGCTCCAGCCAGTCCACTTCGATGGGGCGGGTCAGCCACAGGCGGGTGTTCTCGTGCGCGAGGATGCGCACACCCTGGCTGCCCAGCGTCTGGTTCAGGCCGGTCTGCTCCGGATGCCAGTGCGTGTTGACCAGCGTGTGCACCTGCTTCGCATCCACCGCGTCGAGCGCCAGCTTCAGCAGCGCCCGGGCATGCTCGCGCCGGCCGCCGTCGAACAGCATCGCGCCCTCGGGCGAACCAAAGGCCACCACATTGGCGCCGGCGCCGGTGATCAGCGCCAGACCGCCGCCGAGGTCCTGTGCGGCCAGCTTCGGCGCCGCCTCGCGCGCCAGCAGCGAGGCGGGACCGGTCAGCGCGACGCCCGCCGAAGTGAGGGCGGCCGCGTTCAGGAAGCCGCGGCGGGACAGGGCATGCATCGGGGTGAATCCTTCGTGAAGGGCGCCGCGGTCACCCGCGGCGCCGGGAGCGCGGTCAGATCTGCTCGACCATGCCGGTGCTGTTGCCCAGCGATTCCACCGGCACGCCGGCGCGGTTCAGCACCGTCAGCAGCAGGTTCGCATGCGGGGTGTCCTTCGGCATGCTCAGGTGCTGGCCACCCTTGATGCGACCGTAGCCGGTGCCGAGGATGGCATTGGGCAGCGGGTCGTTGTTGTGCAGGTCGCTGTTCGACATGTTGCTGCCGTACAGGATGATGGAGTGGTCGAGCAGCGAGCCGTCGCCGTCGTCGGTCTTGGCCAGCTTGTCGATGAACTTCGCGAACACCTGCGTGTGGTAGTTCTGGATGCGCACCAGCCGCTCGATCTTCGAGGCATCGTTCGCGTGATGCGACAGCGGATGGAAGGCCTCGGTGATCGACAGGTTCGGGTAGGTGCGCATCGACACCTCCTTGGCCATCATCATCGAGGCGATCTGCGTCTGGTTGGCCTGCCAGGCCAGCGCGATCAGGTCGAACAGCGCATCCAGGTGCGCGCCGAATTCATCGGGCACGCCCTGCGGCGCGTTGGGCAGGTCCATGGTCTGGCTCTTGCTGACCGCCAGGCGCTGGATGCGCTGCTCCACCTCGCGCACCGAGTCGAGGTAGGCATCCAGCCGCGCCTTGTCGGCAGGGCCGATGCGGCGCGCCAGCGACTTGCTCTCGTCCATCACATAGTCGAGCAGGCTGCCGGTCTCGGCGA
>CAYQJU010000070.1:0-14406 GCA_964417875.1 uncultured Steroidobacteraceae bacterium | reverse complement strand
ACGCCCACCTCGATCACGGTGGTGGCCACCAGCAGCTGGGTGTGGCCGGACTTGAAATCGTGCATGGCCTTTTCCTTCGCGCGCGGCGGCATGCGTCCATGCACGAGGCCAATGCGGATGCCGGGCAATGCGCCGGCCAGCGTGGCGGCGGTTTCCTCGGCAGCCTGGCAGCCCAGTTCCTCCGATTCCTCGATCAGCGTGCACACCCAGTAGGCCTGGCGTCCCTCGCGACAGGCGGCGTGGATGCGCTCCACCACACCGGCGCGCTTCTCGTCGGCCAGCGCCACGGTGCGGATCGGCGTGCGTCCCGGCGGCAGCTCGTCGATCACCGAGACGTCGAGGTCCGCATAGGCGGTCATCGCCAGCGTGCGCGGGATGGGGGTGGCGGTCATGATCAGCTGGTGTGGCGTGTGACCGTTGCCTTCGCCCTTCTGCTTCAGCGACATGCGCTGTTGCACGCCAAAGCGGTGCTGCTCATCGACGATCGCCAGCGCCAGTCGTCGGAACTGCACGCCCTGCTGGAACAGCGCATGCGTGCCGACCGCCACCTGCACCTCGCCGCTGGCCACGGCCTCGAGTGCACTGCGCCGCCCGCGCGCGCCCTGCGATCCGGTGAGCAGCGCAACGGTGAGTCCCAGCGGACGAAACCAGGCATCCAGCGCACGGAAATGCTGTTCGGCCAGCAGTTCGGTGGGGGCCATCAGGGCGGCCTGCGCACCGCTGCCGGCGGCGCGCGCCGCGGCCGCTGCGGCGATCACGGTCTTGCCGCAGCCGACATCGCCCTGCACCAGCCGCATCATCGGGCGCTCGCCGGCAAGGTCGCCCGCGACCTCATCCAGCACGCGCGACTGCGCACCGGTCAGCGGCCAGGGCAAAGCGGTGATGAACTTCTGCGCAAGGTTCGCTGCGTCCGCAAGACGCAGTGCCGGTTCCGACTGCACCTGCTGCTTGATCTGCGCCAGCGACAGCTGGTGCGCCAGCAGCTCCTCGAAGGCCAGCCGCCGCTGCGCCGGATGCCGGCCGGTGGCCAGGGATTCGAGCGATGTGCCCACCGGCGGGTGGTGCACGAACTCCAGCGCCTCGCGCAACGAGGGCAGCGCGAGCTGCTCCACCACGCGGCCGGGCAGAAGATCCTGCGCGGGATTGGCGGCCAGCTTCGCCAGCGCGCGATCGACCTGCGCGCGCACGCGGCCCTGGGTCTGTCCCTCGGTCAGCGGATAGATGGGCGTGAGCCGATCCTCCAGCGGACCTGCGGCAGCGCCTGCGCGACGGTACTCCGGATGCACCATCTCCAGTCCCTGCGGGCCGCGGCGGACCTCGCCGATGCAGCGCAGGGCATTGCCGCGGGCAAGGCCTTCCTGCTGGGCGCGCGAGAAATGGAAGAAGCGCAGCGTGAGGAACCCGGAGCCGTCGGAGATGCGCACCAGCAGCGAGCGTCGGCGGCGGAAGACCACATCGGCCATCTGCACCTCGCCCTCGACCACCGCGCGCAGCCCTGCAACCAGCGCACCGATGGGCGTGATCCGCGTGCGGTCCTCGTAGCGCGATGGCAGCAGGAACAGCGGATCGGCGCGCGCGGCCGCGTCCGCTACAGGCTCAGCACGCACTCCACTTCCACGCGGGCGCCGCGCGGCAGGGCCGCCACCTGCACCGCGGCGCGCGCGGGCCAGGGCTGGCTGAAGTAGCGCGTCATCGCCTCGTTCACCTTCGCGAAATGCGCAAGATCGGTCAGGTAGACATTGACCTTCACGGCATGGTCGAGCGTGCCGCCGGCCGCTTCGGCCACGGCCTTGAGGTTGTCGAACACGCGCGCGATCTCCGCGTCGATGTCGCCGCTGACCAGCTCGCCGGTGGCCGGGTCGAGCGGAATCTGCCCGGAACACCAGACGGTGCTGCCGGCACGGATGGCCTGGGAATAGGTGCCGATGGCGGCGGGAGCGTTCTGCGTGGCGATGGCCTGCTTCATCATTCTTCCTGGTTGCGTCGCGATGCCAGATAGCGCGACACGCGCACGATATCGGGCATCTGGCGAATGGTACGCACCACGCGCGCCAGATGCTTGCGGTCCTTCACCTCGACTTCGAGCTTGATCAGCGCCACGTCGCCATCGCGCTGTTCCACCGAGGCCTGGCCGATGTTGGTGTCGGTGCCGGCGATGGCCGCAGAGATGCTGGCCAGCATGCCGATGCGGTTGGCCGCCTCGATGCGCACCTCGGCGCTGAAATAGCGGTTCAGGCTCTTCTGCCAGACCACCGGCTGCCATTTCTCCGGGTGGCGGTGATAGTCCTCGACATTGCCGCAGGCCTCGCGGTGGATCACGATGCCGCGGCCGGTGGACAGGAACGCGATGATGGGATCATCGGGAATCGGCCGGCAGCAGCGCGCATAGGTGACCAGCAGCCCCTCTGTGCCGGCCACGGTCAGCGGGGTGATCTTGCCGGCCTCGTCGTGGCCGCCGGGCAGCAGGCGGCGTGCCACCAGTGGCGCGAGGCGCTCGCCCAGGCCGATCTGCGCCAGCAGCTCGTCGCGATCCCTGATGTTGAATTCCTGCAGCGCCTGGGCCATCACCGACGGGCTGACCTTGTCGACGCTGAGCTGGAATTCCTGCAGTGCCGAGTTCAAGAGCTGCACGCCCAGCTCCACCGCCTCGGAGCGCTGCAAGGCGCGCAGGTAGTGGCGGATGGCGCTGCGCGCCTTTGCCGTGGCGACGAAGTTCACCCACGCCGGGTTCGGCGAGGCGCCCTTGGCGGTGATGATCTGCACGGTCTGGCCGTTGCGCAGCACGGTGCGCAGCGGCGCCAGGCGCCGGTCCACCTTGGCGGCCACGCAGCGGTTGCCGACGTCGGTGTGCACGGCATAGGCGAAGTCGACCACGGTGGCACCGCGCGGCAGGCGCAGGATGGCGCCCTTGGGCGTGAACACATAGACCTTGTCCGGGAACAGGTCGACCTTGACGCTCTCGATGAATTCCTCGGCGTTGCCGCTGGCCTGCATCTCCATCAGGTGGCTGATCCAGGCGCGCGCGCGTTCCTGCTGCGCCGAATCGCCGCCTTCGCCGCTGGCATCGCTGGTCTTGTAGCGCCAGTGCGAGGCCACGCCGGCCTCGGCCACCACATGCATCTCCTGCGTGCGGATCTGCACCTCGATGGGCACGCCATTGGGTCCGAACAGCGTGGTGTGCAGCGACTGGTAGCCGTTCACGCGCGGGATGGCGATGTAATCCTTGAAGCGCCCGGGCATCGGCCGGTAGGCCGCATGCACCACGCCCAGCGTGCGATAGCAGGTGTCGGGCGAGTCGACCAGGATGCGCAGCCCGTAGACATCCACCACCTGCGCCAGCAGCGAGCGCTTGCGGCGCATCTTGCGATAGATGCTGTACAGATGTTTCTCGCGCGACTCGACGGTGCCCTTGATGCCGGCCCTGGCCAGCGCCTCGCGCAGCACGGTCTCGATCTTGCCGAGGAATTCCTTCTGGTTGCCGCGGGCGCGCTTCAGCGCCCGTTCGATGACGCGATAGCGCTGCGGATACAGCGCGCGGAAGCCCAGGTCTTCCAGTTCGAGCTTGATCTTGTAGAGGCCGAGCCGTTCGGCCACCGGCGCATAGATCTCGAGCGTCTCGCGCGCGATCTGCCGCCGCTTGGCCACCGACATCGCGCCGATGGTGCGCATGTTGTGCGTGCGGTCGGCGAGCTTGACCATGATGACGCGCAGGTCGCGCACCATCGCCAGCAGCATCTTGCGGAAGGACTCGGCCTGCGCTTCCTCGCGGCTCTTGAACTTGATCTGGTCGAGCTTGGTGACGCCATCGACGATCTCGGCGACATCCTCGCCGAAGCGCCGCGCGATCTCGTCCTTGGCCACCGGCGTGTCTTCGATGACATCGTGCAGGATGGCGCCGATGATCGTGTCGGCATCGAGGCGCAGGTCTGCCAGCAGCTGCGCGGCGGCCAGCGGATGGGCTATGTAGGGTTCGCCGGAGAGGCGCTTCTGGCCCTGGTGGGCATCGGCGCCGAACTCCGCGGCATCACGGATGCGCTCGACCTGATCGGGTGACAGGTACTCGCCGGCCCTGGCGAGCAATTCTTTCAGACCGGGGGTGCGCCGGGCGCTGGTGCCTGGGATCAGGCCAAGCAGCGATGACGCATAGTCCATATGGGACCGGGTTTATTCCCCCACCAGGCCGAACTGCGGCGCGCGGAAGTTTTCCAGCTGCGCGTCGATGTCGTTGACCACCGGCTCGGGCACTGGCTCGGGCTCGACCAGCATTTCAGGGGTGATGTTGCCCTCGGCGATCTCGCGCAGCGCGATCACGGTGACCTTGTCGTTGTCGACCGGCACGGTGGGCTCGGCGCCGTTGGCCAGCCGACGCGCGCGGGCCGCGGCAAGCAGCACCAGCTGGAAGAGGTTCTCGACGTTCGGCAGGCAGTCTTCGACGGTTACGCGGGCCATGGTTCTTTCTGCGGGTTCGCTCTAAGGGGTTGGAAATTCTAGCAGATTCGCCAGCAGCGGGGCGAGTTCCGGGCGCCCGGCCTGCCAGGGGGCGCCGCGGCCGGCGATGATCGCTGCCAGTTCGTCCACGGCCCGGGCGAAGTCGTCGTTGACCACCACGTAATCGAATTCCCGCCAGTGCGACATATCGGCCACGGCGTCAGCGAGGCGGCGCGCGATGACCTCGGGGCTGTCGGTGGCGCGGCCGTCCAGCCGCGCCTTCAGCGTGGGCAGCGAAGGCGGCAGCACGAAGATGGTGCAGCAGCCGGGCAGCGCCTCGCGCACCTGGCGGGCACCCTGCCAGTCGATCTCGAGGATGACATCGTGGCCGGCGGCCAGCTTCTCGCGCAGTTGCGCGATGCTGGTGCCATAGAAGTTGTCGAACACGCGCGCGTGCTCGAGGAAGGCGCGCTCGGCCACCAGCTGCTGGAAGCGCTCCGGGGTGACGAAGTAGTACTCGCGGCCGTCCTGCTCGTCGGGCCGGGGCGGGCGCGTGGTGTGGGAGGTGGAGACCCGAAGGTCCGGCAGCCGCTGCAGCAGGGCTTTCACCAGGCTGGTCTTGCCGGCGCCGGAGGGGGCGGAAATAACGAACAGGCGCTCGCTCATCCGGCCATTTTCGCATGCCCGGCGGGGGGCTTTGTCGCCGCGTGACGCAGGGCGGATAAACTCGCGGCTCCTCCCTTGACTCTTCCGCCAGGAGCCTTCATGCGCCTCTCGCTGCACCCTGCCGTCCTTGCGCCCGCCGCCGCCGTGATGCTGGCCATCGCCGCCTGCCAGAAGTCCCCGCCGTCCGCCGGGGCCGCCAGCTATACGCTGGATGAATCGCAGCTGATCCAGCCGATCCGCTTCCAGGCCTCCGATGTCGATCCGCAAATCGCCGCCTGCGTGGATTTCGGCGCCCACACCAACGCGAAGTGGCTGCGCGCGAATCCGATCCCGGCCGACCAGACCTCCTGGGGCGCGTTCAATGTGCTGGCCGAGCGTTCGCTGCAGGTGCAGAAGCAGCTGGCCGAGCAGGCCGCCGCGCGCGAGGCGCCAACGGGCATCGAGAAGATCGTGGCGGATTTCTGGATCACCGGCATGGACGAGGCGAAGCTCGACGCGGATGGCGCCGCGCCGCTGGCCAGCCGCCTGGCGGAGATCGACGCGCTGACCGACGGGGCTTCGGTGGCCGCGCACCTGCGCACCGTGGCGGCGCGCGGCGAGAATCCGCTGTTCGGCTTCGAGCCGGAGGCAGACTTCAACAACTCCGCGGTCAACATGGCCTATGCGATGCAGGGTGGCACCGGCCTGCCGGATCGCACGTACTACTTCGACGCCGACAAGCAGGCGATCCGTGATGCTTATGTGCAGCACATCGCGCGCATGCTCGGGCTGACCGGTGTTGCCGCGGAGGCGGCGGCGCTGCAGGCCCGCGCAGTGGTGGAAATGGAGACGCGGCTGGCGCGCGCCTCGAAGTCGCAGGAAGAGATTTCGCGCGATGTGTCGCTGTTCTACAACCCGGTGACGCTGGCCGAGGCCGATGCGCTGGCACCGAACTTCTCCTGGTCGCAGTTCTTCGCCTCGCAGCAGCTTGAAGCACCGGAGAAGTTCTCGCTGGCGATTCCGGACTTCCATCGCGAGGTCAGCCGCATGCTGGCCGATGTGCCGGTGGAGCAGTGGCAGGCCTACCTGCGTTTCCGCCTCGCCGATGCGGCCGCGCCTTATCTGGGCGAGGCGTTCACCACCGCGAGCTTCGACTTCTATGGACGCACCCTGCAAGGCCAACAGGAGCAGCGGCCGCGCTGGAAGCGGGTGCTGGCGGTGATCGGCGATTCAGCCGGCGAGGCGATGGGGCAGATGTACGTGCAGGTGGCATTTCCGCCGGAATCGCGGGCGCGCATGGAAGAGCTCGTCACCAATCTTTCGGCGGCGCTGAAGACGCGCATCGAGAACCTCTCGTGGATGAGCGATGCGACCCGGCAGCGCGCCATCGAGAAGTGGAGCGGGTTCACGCCGAAGATCGGCTATCCGGACAGGTGGCGCGACTGGCAGGGCCTCGAGACCGCGCGCGACAGCTATTTCGCCAATGCCATGGCCGCGGCGCAGTTCAACTATCGCTGGGCGCTGGAGAAGATCGGCAAGCCGGTGGACCGCACCGAATGGGGCATGACGCCGCAGACGGTGAATGCCTACTACCATCCGCTGCTGAACGAGATCGTGTTCCCGGCGGCCATCCTGCAACCGCCGTTCTTCGATCCTGAAGCCGACGATGCCATCAACTATGCGGCGATCGGCGGCGTGATCGGCCATGAGCTTACGCATGGCTACGACGACCAGGGATCGCGCTTCGGGCCCAGTGGCAACTTCGAGCAATGGTGGACCGAAGCAGATGCGCAGCGCTTCAAGGCGCTGACCACGCGGCTGGTCGAGCAGTACAACGGCTATGAAGTGGAGGGCATGAAGATCAACGGCAACCTCACGCTGGGCGAGAACATCGCCGACCTCGGCGGATTGTCGGTGGCCTACGATGCGCTGCAGAGTGCGTCGCAGGGCGTGCAAGACCCGCGCATCGACGGTCTGACGCGCGACCAGCGCTTCTTCCATGGCTGGGCTGCGATGTGGCGCGCGCATTATCGTCCCGAGGCGCTGCGCATGCGCCTGGTTTCCGATCCGCATGCGCCGGCGGCGGTGCGTGCCTGGGCGCCACTGACCAATCATCCGGCCTTTGCGCCGGCCTTCGGCTGCAAGGAATCCGATCCGATGGTCAACGCCGGCGAGCAGCGCGTCGCCATCTGGTAAGCCTGCGGCCGCGCAGCCGCGGGTAGGCTGTTTCCCACAGCAGGTCTGCACGCCGCGGCGACGCGGCATGCAGCCCGCCTGCCTACCATGGAATTCCCCGCCGCATGCGCAGGAGGTTTCATGGCCAGCAAGGGCCGCGCCCGCAGCCGGCGCGCGTTGTGGAAAGGCGCGATCAGCTTCGGCCTGGTGCACATTCCGGTGAGCCTGCATCCGGCCAGCGGCGACAGCGGCATCGACTTCGACTTGCTGGACAAGCGCAGCATGGATCCGGTGGGCTACAAGCGCATCAACAAGCGCACCGGCCGCGAGATCACGAAGGAGAACATCGTGCGTGGCGTTGCGCATGGCGATGGGCGCTACGTGATCCTGTCGGACGAGGAGATCGCCGAGGTATATCCGCGCTCCACGCAGATGGTGGAGATCGAGCGCTTCGTGCCGATCGCCGACATTCCCTTCCTCTACTTCGACCGGCCCTATTACCTGGCGCCGACGGGCCGCGGCGGCAAGGTGTATGCGCTGCTGCGCGAGGCATTGAAGAAGAGCGGCCGGGCGGGGCTGGCAAGGGTGGTGATCCAGACGAAGCAGCACTTCGCGGCGCTGATGCCATTCGGCCCGGTGCTGGTGCTGAACCTTCTGCGCTGGGATGCAGACCTGCGCGACTACGAAGGACTCGGCATTCCCGAGGAGGGCAGCAAGGGCGCCGGCGTGGCGCCGGCCGAGATGAAGATGGCGATGCAGCTGGTCGACTCGATGAGTGGCGATTTCGAGCCCGAAGAGTTCAATGACCGTTTCCGCGAGCAGGTGATGGAACTGGTGGCGCGGCGTGCAAAGGCGGGCAAGACCGAGGAGGTCGTCGAGCCGCAGGAAGAGGCGCCGCGCAGCGCCGACATCATTGACCTCACCGAACTGCTGAAGCGCAGCCTGGGCGATCGCAAGCCGGCGCGGGCGGTGGATGCGCAGAAGGGGCGCACGAAACGCGCGTCCGCGGACGCGCGCGCGAAGAGGCCGAAGAAGTCCTCCGCACGGGGCAGCGCGCGTTCCAGCGACAAGAAGGCGCGTGGAAAGTCCTCGCGCAGCAGCGGCGCCTCGCGCCCGCGGCGCGCAGCCTGAGGTCGCCGCATGGTGCAGGGCAGCCTTTCCACCTACAACCGCAAGCGCGACTTCCGGGGCACGCCGGAGCCGTCGGGCAAGTCCGCGGGCACGCGCGGCGCCGGCATGTTCGTGGTGCAGAAGCATGCGGCCAGCCGGCTGCACTACGACTTCCGGCTTGAATGGGATGGGGTGCTGCTCAGCTGGGCGGTGCCGAAGGGGCCGAGCCTGGATCCGGCGCTGAAGCGCATGGCCGTGCAGACGGAGGATCATCCGCTTTCCTATGGAGACTTCGAGGGCATCATCCCCGAAGGCCACTATGGCGCCGGTTCCGTGGTGCTGTGGGACACCGGCCGGTGGACGCCGGTGGGCGATGCCGCGCGCGGGATGCGCGATGGCAAGCTGAAGTTCACGCTCGACGGCCACAAGCTCAAGGGGGGCTTCACGCTGGTGCGACTGCGCCCGCGCGGCAATGAGCGACAGTCGTCGTGGCTGCTGATCAAGGAGAGGGATGCGCACGCGCGGCCGGTGCAGGAGTTCGACGTGCTCACCGAGATGGCGGAGAGCGTGAAGGGGCAGGCGCGGCAAGGGCGTCCCGCGAAGCGGGCAAAGCCGAAGGCAAAGGCAAAGGCGAAGGCGAAGGCAAAGTCGAAGTCGAAGGCGAAGTCGAAGGCGAAGTCGACGCAGAAGTCGAAGGCGAAGTCGGCGTCGCCCTCACGACGCTCCGGTGAGCCGCTGCCGCCGCTTCTCGCGCCGCAGCTGGCCACGCTGGTCACCGCACCCCCCGCCGGCGGCGAGTGGATGTATGAGCTGAAGCTCGACGGCTATCGCCTGCTCGTCCGCATCGAAGGCGCCGACGTGCGCTGCTTCACGCGCAATGGCAATGACTGGACCGACCGCACCCAACGCATCGTCAAGGCCATGCAGGCCCTGGATCTGCCGGACTGCTGGCTGGACGGCGAGCTGGTGGCGCTCGATCCGCAGGGCGTGCCGGACTTCCAGCGATTGCAGAATTCGTTCGAGCGCCGCGCGGCCGCGGAACTGCGCTTCGTGGTGTTCGACCTGCTGTTCCAGGGTGGCGAGGACCTGCGCGGGCTGCCGCAGCGCGAGCGCAGCGAACGACTGGCGGAACTGCTCGAGCCGGCGCGCGAGGCGAAGTCCATCATCCAGCTGAGCCCGCCGCTGGAGGGCGATCCGGCCGAGCTGCTGGCCGCATCGCGCGCGGCAGGTTTCGAAGGGCTGGTCGGCAAGCGCGTCGACGGCACCTATCGATCCGGCCGCAGCAGCGACTGGATCAAGCTGAAGGCCGGGCTGCGGCAGGAGTTCGTCATCGGCGGCTTCACCGATCCGCAGGGCTCGCGCACCGGCCTGGGCTCGCTGCTGCTGGGCGTGCACGATGAACAGGGCAAGCTGCGCTATGCCGGCAATGTCGGCACGGGTTTCGATGAAGACACGCTGCGCACGCTGCATGCAAAGTTGTCCGCGATCGAGACCAGCGAAAGTCCCTTCGTGGAAGGCCCGAAGCGAGTCGGCACCAAACGCCTCGCCGTGCCGCACTGGGTGAAGCCGAAGCTGGTGGCCGAGGTGTCGTTCGCGGGCTGGACGGAGGGAAAGAACGTGCGACACGCCGTATTCCATGGATTGCGCGAGGACAAGCCCGCGCGGCAGATCACGCGCGAACGGGCGGGCAAGCCGGCGTCGCGATCACGCGCGGCAGATGCGAAGCCCGCGACCCGGGCGCGCACGGCAGCGGCGAAGCCGGCGACCCGCTCCCGCGCCAAGCGGCCCGCCCCGGCGCTGCCCGACGGCCTGCGGGTCACGCATCCCGAGCGCGTCATCGACGCGCAGTCCGGCATCACCAAGGGCGAGCTGGTGGCCTATTACGCCGCCGTGGCCGAATTGATGCAGCCGCATCTGGAAGGTCGACCGGTGGCCATGCTGCGCGCGCCCAACGGCGTGGATGGGCAGCAGTTCTTCCAGAAGCACGCCAACGAAGGCACGCTGCGCGGACTTGAACGCCTGCCGAAGTCGCTGGACCCGGACCACCGGCCGCTGCTGGTGATCCCCGGCCCGAAGGGCCTGCTCTCTGCCGCGCAGATGAATGTGGTGGAGGTGCACACGTGGAATGCCACTCGGCGCGCCATCGAGAAGCCCGATCGCCTGATCTTCGACCTTGATCCCGGCGAAGGGGTGGAATGGAAGCAGGTCGCCGAAGCCGCCGTGCTGACGCGCGCGCTGCTGGACGAACTGGAGCTGAAAAGCTTCCTGAAGACCAGCGGCGGCAAGGGACTGCACATCGTGCTGCCGCTGAAGCCTGCGCTGGGATGGGACGACAGCAAGGAGTTCTCCGCGCAGGTGGTGCGTCATCTGGCGCGGGTGCTGCCGCAGCGTTTCGTGGCCAAGAGCGGGCCATCGAACCGCGTCGCGCGCATCTTCGCGGATTTCCTGCGCAATGGCCGCGGCGCCACCACGGTATCCGCCTGGTCGGCGCGCGCCCGTCCCGGCATGGGGATATCCGTGCCGATCCGCTGGGATGAGTTGCCGGAACTCACCACGCGTCCGCAGTGGAACGTGGTGGACTACGGCGATCGCCTGCGCATCGGCAATGCGCCGTGGAAGGACTATGAAGCCTCGCGGCAGACGCTGGCGCGGGCGATCAAGGCGCTGGCGGCCATCGAGCGGCCGGCGCGCAAGTCAAAGGGCAAGTGAAGCGGCCCCGGCGGATGCCGGGGCCAATGCCCCGGTCAACGCCGGTCGCGCGGATCGCGTCGATGCTCGCGCCGGCGCGCCTCACGCGACATCGCATCCCGGCTGCTGCCGCCCGGGTCCAGGCCCGCGCCTGCGTCGTCCTCGTCCTGGAAGAACTGGTCGCGACCGCCGCGCAGCGTGTCCAGGTCGATGTCCTCGCTGGCCGACGCATCCTGGCCATCCAGCCCGCCGCCCTGTTCACGCACCGATCCTGAGAAGAAGGCTTCCTCGCCGTCGAAGCGCCCGGTGTTGTCCCAGTCGCCCGGCGCGCCGCGGGCGCGGAAGTCCGTGTCCATGAAGTCGGACCGGCCGCGCATCTGTTCGCGCTCCATGCGTTGCGCCACGCCACGATCCCGGTCATCCAGTGAATTGCGCGCGTTGCGCTCCTCGCGGCGGATGCCATGGTCGTCATCACGCATCACCAGGTCCTCGTCGATATCGCGGTCGCGATCCGGATCCATCTTCCTGGCCATATGCTCGTCTCCTCATTGCAATTCGGTCCCCGGGGAGAATCGATACTGGACGTGGGGTCGGGGCGCGGACGTCGTCGCCCGGGCCATGTCCCTGTCGGATGGCCCTGACGCGCCAGCGTGCTGTGAAAATGCAGCCTGGACCGTGACCAGTTGGATGCAGGCTGCTGCTCACTGACTCTGCGCCGGGAACTGCGCCTACAGAGCCTGCGCATGGCGCGACCCCACACTCTGCCCATGCAACAAAGACCCGCGAGCTGGGCGGTTTCCGGTTCGGTAGCCGCAGTGGTTTCCACGGCGGTCCTGTCGCTTTGCGGCTGGATCGAGAACCGCAATGCGGTCGGGCCCAACAATGGCCCGAGCCAGTGGATCTGGGGAAGACGCGCCGCGCGCCGGCAGCACTTCTCGGCGCCGCACACCCTGGCCGCCTATGCCATCCACCATGCTTCCGCGCTGATGTGGAGCCGGGTGCATCAGGCGATGTTCGTGCGTGCGCATCATCCGTCGCGATCGCTGTCGCGCCGGCTCGCCGAAGGTGCTGCCACCTCGGCGGTGGCCTGCTTCGTCGACTACCGCTGCACGCCGTCGCGCTTCCAGCCGGGCTTCGAGAAACATCTTTCGCGCACCTCGCTGCTGCTGTTCTATGCCGGCTTCGGTGCGGCGCTGGGCGTTGCGACCCACCTTGCAACCCGGCACGACAGGCCCCGTGACGGCCGCGGATGAGGTGACGCGTCCCGCCGCGCAGCGCGTGCTGCTGATCGGCGCGACCGGTTTCATCGGCAGGAGATTGCACCAGGCGCTGGTCGATGCCGGCCACAAGGTGATTCCCGCGGCGCGCACCGCCGCACCCGGCGTGATGCAGGTGGACCTGGCGCGCGACACGCAGGCGGGTCGCTGGCTGCCGCGACTGGTGGGCATCGACGTGGTGATCAACGCGGCCGGCGCGTTCACCGAGCGGCCCGGCAACGAACTCGGCGCGCTGCATGGCGCCGGTCCCCGCGCGTTGTTCGAAGCCGCCGCCCAGGCACGCGTCGGTCGCGTCATCCAGATCTCGGCACTGGGAGCAGAGTCCGCCGCCACCAGCTACTTCGCCAGCAAGGACGCCGCGGACCGGCATCTTGCGGCGTTGCCGGTGGAAGGCGTGGTGCTGCGTCCCTCGCTGGTGTTCGGTCCCGCCGGTGGCAGTGCCCGGGTGCTGCTGGCGGTGGCGAGCCTGCCGGTGCTCGCGATGCCGCGCCTGTTCGACAGCATGGTGCAACCGGTGCACGTGGATGACCTTGCGCTCGCGGTGGTGCAGCTGGTCGAGGCGACGGAGGTGCCGCGCCATCCGGTGGCCGCCGTCGGTCCGCAACCCTTCACGCTGCGTGAATACCTGCAGATGCTGCGCCTGCAGCTCGGCCTGCCTGCCGTGCGCATCATCCCGCTGCCGGACGCAATGCTCGCGGCCGGCCGGCTGCTTCCCTCGCTGTCGCGCAGCGGACTGCTGGGCGCCGACGCATTGAAGATGCTCGCCGCCGGCAGCACCGCCGATGCGAACGAGTTCGCGCGGCTGCTGGGACGACCGCCGCGCGGACCGGCCGCGTTCATCCCGCGCGATCTGGCGCCGGCGCTGGCGAGCCAGGCCACGCTCACCTGGGCCCTGCCGATGCTGCGCGGCGCGATCGCGCTGCTGTGGCTGGTGTCGGGCCTGGTATCGCTGGGCATTTTTCCGCTGCAGGAGAGCTATGCCATGCTGGCCGCGGCGGGCATTCCCGCGTCGCTGCAGCCCCTGATGCTGTTCGGCGCGGCCGGCACCGACATCGCGCTGGGCCTCGCGGTGATGTTCTTCGGCACGCGCCCGGCAGTGTGGCGGGTGCAGATTGCGCTGGTGCTGTTCTACACGCTGGTGATCACGCTCTGGCTGCCGCAGTTCTGGCTGCATCCCTTCGGCCCGATCACGAAGAACATTCCGCTGCTGGCGTCCTTCTACATGCTGCAACGCCTGGGGATGCATCGATGGAATACCTGACGGTCAAGTTGCTGCACATCCTGTCCTCCACCATCCTGTTCGGCGCCGGCGTGGGGTCGGCCTTCCACATGTTCGTGGCGACGCTGCGCGGCGATGTGCGGCACGTGGCGTCCGTCGCGCGCGTGGTGGTGCTGGCCGACTGGCTGCTGACCACGCCCACCGCCATCCTGCAGCCGCTGACCGGCTTCTACCTGATGCACCTGCTGCGCCAGCCCATCACCAGCCAGTGGCTGTGGTGGTCCACGGTGCTGTATGTGATCGCGATCGCAAGCTGGCTGCCGGTGGTGTGGATGCAGATGCGCATGCGCGACATCGCGGCCGCATCCGTCGCGCGCGGCGAGCAGCACCTGAGCCGCAGCTACCGGGTGTACTTCGCGTGGTGGACGGCGCTGGGCACGATTGCGCTGGCGGCCTTCCTGGCCATCTTCTACCTGATGGTGTTCAAGCCGTACTGACGCGCGGCCCCGATGGCCGCGCCTCATCCTGCGTCATCAAGCCGCGCCGGCCTGGCGATTCACCGGAATGTCGAAGTTCTGGCTGGAGACCGGATCACTGGCGGGATAGGTGCCCTCCAGTCCATCTTCGAGCAGCCCCTCCGTATGCCTGCGCTGGTTCGCACTGCGCTTGCCGCACACGATGGCGTTGACCGCCCACACCAGCGCCCCGAGGAAGAGGATCTTCTTCACGCTGACCGTCATGACGCTCTCCTGAATCCATCGCCGGATGCATGTTTCCGGCGTCGGGTTCACTGTGCGCGAGCGCCGGCGCCTCGCCCATCGGCGGCCACAGCAGCAGCGGGGTGGGAGCGGTCCTACAGGTGGT
>CAYQJU010000069.1:2188-14456 GCA_964417875.1 uncultured Steroidobacteraceae bacterium | reverse complement strand
CGTGCAGCTTGCGGCGCTATGCATCCTGCTCAAACGATTTTGAGATAGGTTCTAGTGTTCAGCCGCCGTTGGGGGCTGCGTTGCTATGATCGCCCCCGACGATGCCCCTCTCCTTATTGAATATCCGCCGCAGCGTGGCCCGCTGGGTGCTGGCCCTGCTGCTCGGCGGGGCCGCCTTGCCCGCGCTGGCCGACATCGAGGTGCAGCTGACGGGCATCGAGGGCGAGCTGCGCAACAATGTGCTGATCTTCCTCAGCGTCGAGCGCTACCAGGACAGCGATGACCTCGATGCCGACACCATGCGGCGCATGTTCAACCGCATCGACGGCGAGGTGCGCCGCGCGCTGAAACCGCTGGGCTACTACGACCCGGCCGTGCAGGCCCAATACAGCGGACTCGGCGGCGGCAACTGGCAGGTGCGCATCGCGGTCGATGCCGGCGAACCGGTGCGCCTGCGCGAGCTGCAGATCGGCATCGAGGGACCGGGCGCCACCGATGCCATCTTCGAGGGCATCCGCACCCAGACCGACCTGCGAGAGGGCATGCGCCTGCACCACGGCGCCTATGAAAAGGTGAAGGGCGCGATGGTGCGCACCGCGGCGGCCAATGGCTACCTTGCCGCGCGCATGGTGCACAGCGAGATGGTGGTGGATCCAGAAGCGCGGGTGGCCGGCATCAAGCTGGTGCTCGACACCGGGCCGCAGTACCGCTTCGGCGAGGTGCAGATCGAGCAGGACGTGGTCCGCCCGTCGCTGATGCAGCGCTTCGTGCGCTTTCGCGAGGGCGACCGCTACAGCGTGAACGAGCTGCTGCGCACACAGTTCGCGCTGGACGACAGCCTGTATTTCTCGCGCATCGACGTCACGCCCGGCGACCCCGATCCGGAATCCCTCACCGTGCCGGTGACGATTTCCGCCTCCAAGAGCCGCCCGGTGCTGTCGCTGGGCGGCGGCTATGGCACCGACACCAAGATCCGCGGCACCCTCAGCTGGATCGACTCGCGCGTGAATGATCGCGGCCATCGGCTGCGCTTCGAGCTCGAGGCCTCCGAAACCGTGCGCAGCATCGACTCGCGCTACGACATCCCGATCGGCGACCCGGCACTGGAAAAATTCTCGCTGGAACTGCTGAACCGCTTCGAGGAAGTGGCCGACGTCGACACCAACGAGACCACGCTGCGCCCGTCGGTGACGCGCGTGCACGGCCGCTGGCAGACGGTGACCTCGCTGTCGGCCACGCGCACCACCAACAAGGACGCCACCGGCGAGTTCGCCACCAACCTGCTGGTTCCCGGCTTCGTGCTGGCCTCCGTGCCCGAGGGCTTCCTCGGCGAGGCGCTGTTCAGCCGCGGCTTCTACGGCGAGCTGCTCGGTTCGCAGAAGGCGCTGGGCGCGCGCACCGACTTCCTGCGGCTGGAGATGCAGCTGGAGCGCAGCATCGACCTGAACTACTACTGGCACCTGCTGCTGCGCAGCCAGATCGGCACCACGGTGGTCGAGGACTTCGGCGAACTGGCCACCATCTACCGCTTCCTGGCCGGCGGTGACCGCAGCGTGCGCGGCTTCGGCTACCAGTCGCTGTCTCCCACCGAGACGGTGATCAACAGCCGCGGCGAGCCCGAGCAGGTGCGCGTCGGCGGCAAGCACCTGCTCACAGGGTCTGTGGAACTGGTGCGCGACCTGCCGCGCAACCTCGCCCTCGCCACCTTCTTCGACGCCGGCAATGCCTTCAACAACTGGGGCGATGAACTGGAGTACGCCGCGGGCGTGGGCCTGCGCTATCGCCTGCCGGTGGTCTCGATCGGCCTCGATCTGGCCAAGCCCCTCTCCACCGGCGGCAAGTACCGCCTGCACCTGAACATCACGCCGAAGCTATGAGCCGCCGCCGCAAGATCCTGCTGGTGATGCTCGGGATGCTGGTGCTGGTGCCCACCGGCATCCTCTACTGGGTCGCGACCACCGAAGCCGGCCTGCGCTTCCTGGTCGCGCGCCTGAGCAATGTGGGGCCGGTCACGCTGACCGCCGAAGGCGTCAGCGGCACGCTCACGCAGGGCGTCACCGTCGAGGCGCTGCGCGTGCAGCATCGTCTCTCCGACACGCGCGTCGAGCAGGCCAGCGGCAGCATCCGCCTGTGGCCGCTGCTGCTGCGCCGGCATATCGATGTGCCGCAGCTCAGCGCCCGTCGCGTCACGGTGCAGCTGCTGGAAGACCCGGTGCAAAGGCCGCAGCGCGAACCGCGCTTCCTGCCACCGATGCTGCGCATCGATGCCGATGCGGTGCAGGTCGGTGAGCTGCTGCTGACGCTGAAGAGCGGCCGCGAACTGCAGTTCGGCAATGCCTCCGGCAGTGTCACGCTGCTGCACCGGCAGATCCGCCTGCGCGAGGCCCGCGTGGACTGGGAGGACTGGCAGCTCAGCGGCGACACGCGCCTGCGGGCGGCGCGACCGCATGGGCTCGATGGCCAGGTGGAGGCGATCTGGCGACCGCAGAACCAGCCCGAATGGCGGATGAGTGCCAGCTTCGATGGCGACCTCGACGAGTTGCCCTACCGTCTGGCGGTGTCCGAGCCCTTCCTCGCCGATGTCACCGGCAATGCCGTGCTGCGCGGCGGCTGGCGCTTCGACGGACATGCGCTGGCACGCGATTTCGACCTGACAGATTTCGGCGGTGGCGATGCGCTGGGCATCCTGTCGGGCGAGCTGGATGTGAGCGTGGATGCCGATGGCATCCGCGCGCAGGGACAGGTGACCCCGCCCGGGCTCGCAGCCGGCGCGCTCAATGTGAACTTCGACGGCCAGTACCGCCAGCGCCGCCTCACCATCCGCGAGACCCGCCTGCTGCATCCGCCGTCCGGCTCGCGCGCCACGGTGCGCGGCACGGTGGACATCGAGCCCGGCGCGCAGCGCCTGGCGCTGCGCGGCACCTGGACCACGCTGCAATGGCCGCTGGCCGCAAGCGCGCCCGCATTCACCAGCCCGAATGGCCAGTACACCCTCACCGGCGTGAAGCCGTGGCAGGTGGAGGCGCGTGGCGAGATCGTCACCGAGCAGGTGCCGCACGCCATTCCCGCGCTGGCGCGCGGCCGCCTCGACGGCGAGTCGTTCCAGATCGACGAAGGCCAGCTGGAACTGTTTGGCGGACAGGCCAGCCTCACCGGCGAGGCACGCTGGAATCCCGCCCAGAGCTGGCGCGTGCAGGGGCGCATGGTCGATCTCGATGCCGCGCAGCTGCGCGCCGACCTTCCTGGCCGGCTGGACTTCGCCTTCCGCGCCGGCGGCGCGCCGTTCGGCGAGCAGGGCAGCCTCGAGCTGGCCATCGCGCAGCTGCGCGGCACGATCCGCGACCAGGCCACCACCGGCAGCGGCGTGATCTCGCGCGCCGACAGCAACAGCGAATGGCGCTTCGATGCGGTGGATGTTTCGGTGGGCAATGCGCGCGTGCAGCTGGATGGCGGGCTCGGCGACGTCCCCGACCTGGCCTTCACCATCGCGGCCGAGGACCTGAGCCTGCTCGATCCGGATGCGCGCGGCGCGATCAATGCACATGGGCGCTTCGCCGGCACGCGCCAGCGGCCCATCCTGCGCGTCGAGGGTGACGGCACGGACTTCGAATGGCAGGGCCAGAAGCTCGCCGCGCTGTCGGCGGATGTGGACATCGATCTTTCCAGCAATCCCGGTCGCGCCGCAGGCTCGGTGGTTCTGCAGCAACTGACGCTCGGTGCGCGCACCATCGACACCGCCCGCATCGCGCTGGAAGGAACCGGCGAGACGCAGCGCCTCACCGCCACGGTCGATGCCGCGCCGCTGCGCGTGCGCCTGGAAGGCGACGGCGGCATGCACAATGGCATCTGGCAGGGACAGATCGGCAGGCTCTCGATCGAGCAGGCGGACCGGCTGTCGCTGCACAACGAAAGCACCACGCCACTGTTCGTCGGCCTGCGCGATTTCACGCTGGGGCAGCTGTGCCTGATGGGCGAGCAGGAGCGCCTCTGCGGCAGCGCACGGCGCAATGCCGAGGGCGCGTGGGATGCCAGCTTCTCCGCCGACATGCTGCCGCTGTCGACGCTGACCGCCGGCCTCAGCCAGGAATTCCAGTACGAGGGCACCATCGACCTGCGCGGTGAGCTCAGCGGTCGCACCGGCGCGCTGCCCACCGGCCTGATCTCCGGACGCCTCGTCGATGCAAGGCTGCGCCACAATGTCGGCAGCGGCCGCGAGCAGGTGATGTCGCTGGGCACCGGCAGCATCGATGCCGCCGCATCCGCCGACACCTTCTCGGTGCAGGTGGGCCTCGATGCCGGCGAAGCCGGCCGCATCCAGGGCCGCCTCGATGGGCAGCGGCGCGGCGCGGAATGGCGCGATCATCCGGTCGAGGGCGTACTCGATGCGCGCACGGACAGCCTGTCACTGGTCGACATCTACGTGGTGGAGATCGACCGCGCCACCGGGAGCCTGGCCACCCGCATCGATATCGGCGGCACGCTGGGCGCACCGACACTGAACGGCACGCTGCAGCTGCGCGATGCCTCGCTCGATCTCTACCAGATCAACCTGGCGCTGCGCGACCTGGCGCTGGATGCCAGCTTCGACACCGAGGCGCTGCGCCTGCAGGGCAGTTCGCGGCTGGGCGAAGGCACCGCGCGCTTCGATGGCCGGCTGAGCTGGCGCGACCGCGAACCCTTCGGCAACCTGACCGTGCAGGGCGAGCGGCTGCAGATCGTCAACGTGCCCGAGGCGCGCATCCTCGCATCACCGGACCTCGCCTTCGAAGTCGCCGGCCGCCGCATCGATGTCACCGGCGAAGTGCGCCTGCCCTACGGGCGCATCGAGCCTGCCGACCTGACCAGCGCCGTGCTGTCTTCCGGCGATGAGGTGCTGGTCGGCGAAGAGCCCGTCGATCCCTCGCAGCGCTGGAACATCTACAGCAACATCCGCCTCGTCGTCGGCGAGGATGTGCGGCTGGAATCCCTCGGCCTCTCGGCGCGCCTGGGCGGCGCACTCGAGGTGCGCACCGACCCGGAACAGTCCGGTCGCGGCGTCGGCGAACTGGTGGTGTCCGAAGGCCGCTACCAGGCACTGGGCCGGTTGCTGGACATCGAGCGCGGCCGCCTGATCTTCAACAATGTGCCGCTGAATGACCCGGGCATCGACCTGCGTGCGCAGAAGGTGTTCCCCGATGCCATCGCCGGCGTGAACGTGCGCGGCACGCTGCGCGCGCCGCGGCTCACGTTCTATTCCGAGCCCTCGCTGCCACAGTCGCAGATCGCCTCGCTGATCCTGGCCGGTGGCTCGATCGAATCCCTGTCGGACAGCCAGGCACCCGGCGCGGCGCGCAACGACCTGCTGGCGCAGGGCGGCGCCATCCTCGCGCAGCGCGTCGGCACGCAGGTGGGCGTGGATGATGTCGGCATCGAGTCGGACATCCACAACCAGGCCAGCCTGGTGCTCGGCAAGTATCTTTCCGACCGCCTTTATATTTCCTATGGCATCTCGCTGGCCGAGGCCATCAACACGCTGAAGCTGCGCTGGACGATCACCGACCGCTGGACGATCAAGACCGAGGCGGGGCAGGAGCGCAGCGCGGACATCGTGTACACGCTGAAGAAATAGCGGCTGAACTTGTGCGGGTTGCGCAAGATCGGAGCCGGGAAGGTCAGCTGCAGCGCGAACCCGCGCGTTGCAGGAATTGCGCCGGCGCAAGGATCGGGATGCCGTCGTGACTGCCCAGATCCAGCAGGTCGCTGTCCCCGCTGATGATCGCGTCGGCCTCGCCCGCAACCGCCAGCGAGAGGAACTTGTCGTCATCCGCGTCGCGGCAGGTTCCGGCAGCTGTGCCGGTATCCTCGTGCCAGAGCGCCAGGTCCACCAGCGCGGAGAGATACTGGTCCCAGGCTGCGGGCTCCCGATACCGGTCGAATTTCGGTCGATCCAGACGTGAAGCCAGTTCGCTGAATGTCGCTTCTGACATCAGCACCTCGATGCCACGATCCAGCACTGCGTCGATGAGCTGGCGCGCGGCTCCGGTCGGCGAGATCAAAGCAGCAATCCAGACATTGCTGTCGATGACCAGTCGCTCAGCTTTCATCTGCCAGCAATTTGCCCAGCGCGTCCTCGTTCATGCCCTGCGCAGCTGCGTGCTCGCCGGCACGCTGCATCGCCTGGCGCAGGCGGTCGCGTGCCATGCGCTGCCGGCGGGCGTAACTCTCAGCCGAGATGACCACCACCGCAGGACGCCCGTTACGCGTGATGCTCACCGGCTGTCGTTGAGCAGCTTCCAGCACTTCCCCGAGGCGGTTCTTGGCGTCCAGCGCCGTAACGGTTTTCATACTAGCTATTATAGCTATGCAGCCTGGGACCTGGAGGTCAACTAGTCCGCTTCTCCAGCCACCCATCAATCAACCGCCGCGAGATCGCCTCCGGCGGCGGCAACTTCACCGCCCCTGACCGCAATTCCTCGCGCGAGAACCAGCGCGCATCCTCCAGCTCACCATCATGCAGCACCGGCACGGTGCGGTCGGCGCGGGCGCTGAATCCCAGCATCAGTGACGCGGGGAATGGCCAGGGCTGCGACGAGTCATAGCGCAGTGCAGTCGCGACCACACCCGCCTCCTCCAGCAATTCGCGTCGCACGGCATCTTCCAGGGATTCGCCCGGCTCGACGAATCCGGCGATGGTGGAATAACGCCCCGGCGGCCAGCCCGCCTGCCGCCCCAGAAGCGCGTGGTCGGCGCCATCGTGCGCCAGCACGATGATGGCCGGATCCAGCCGCGGGAATCCCACCTGCGCGCATCGCGTGCAGCGGCGCAGGTGGCCGGCACTTTCGGGCAAGGTGGGCGCGCCACAGCGGCTGCAGAAACGATGGCTGGCATGCCACAGGTGCAGCGCGCGCGCATAGGCGGCAAGGCTCGCCTCGCTGGCCGGAAGCTCAGAAGCCAGCGGCCGCAGCTCGGCGAAGCTCTCGCCCTCCTGCGGCACCGCCAGTTCCTCCGGCAGGTCCACCAGCAGGCAGCGGCGCTGCTCATACCAGCCCAGCAATACCACCCGCTCCGCATCGCGGGCTGCGGCAAGGCGGGGGTCATCACCGGCCAGGAAGGCCAGGCGCGACAGGCTGCCATCGCTGGCCGGCCGCACCAGTGCGGCACCGGAACGCATGCCCAGGTACAGCGTGCGCTGGTCGCGCAGCGCCTGCTCCAGCCAGTCCGGACTCAGCCGCGCCTCGGCGCGGCGGTCCAGGTAGGCGCCGGCGAACAGGTTCTCGGGGATCACGATCGCGGATCTTAGCGAACTGGACACCCGGCCTCGAAGTGTCCTATTGTACTGGTACACCGAGTCGCCAATGTTCATCCTCAACCCCCACAGCAGCGTGCCCATCTACCAGCAGCTCATCGAGCAGGTGCGGCGCATGGTGGCCAGTGGCCAGCTCGCTCCGGGCACCGAACTGCCCTCGGTGCGCGACATGGCGCAGACCCACACCGTGCACCCCATGACCATTTCGAAGGCGTACAGCCTGCTCGAAACCGAGGGACTGCTGGAACGGCACCGCGGCAAGCCGATGCGCGTGGCCGCGCCGCGCCGCGAGCAGCTTTCACTCGCCGCACGGCTGAAACAGATCGAACCCCAGCTCGATGCCGTGGCGCTGTCCGCGCGGCAGCTGGAGCTTTCAACCGAAGACGTCATCGCGCAACTGAAGAAGAAACTGGGAGCCCGGTCATGAGCGCCACTGCAGTCGAAACCAGCCATCTGTCGAAGGCATTCGGGAAGCGGGAGGTGCTGCACGACATCACCACGCAGGTGAATCCCGGCGATGTTGTGGGCGTGATCGGCAAGAATGGCGCCGGCAAGACCACACTGCTCGAAACGCTGCTGGGCTTCTCGCCGCCTTCATCCGGCAGCTCGCGCATCTTCGGCGAGGACAGCCTGCGTCTGTCGGCCGCAGTGAAGGCGCGCATCGGCTTCGTGCCGCAGCAGGATGAGCTGCTGCCCACGCTCGATGGCCGGCGCCAGCTGGCCCTGAATGCCGCCTTCTATCCTCAATGGGACCTGGCGCTGGTCGAGCGCCTCGCCCGCGAGTGGGAACTCCCGCTGGACCGCCGCTCCAATGCGCTGTCCGGCGGCGAACGCCAGAAGTTGTCGACACTGATGGCGCTGGGCCACAAGCCAGACCTGCTGGTGCTCGACGAACCGGTGGCCAGCCTGGATCCGCTCGCCCGCCGCCGCTTCCTGCAGCAGCTGCTGGAGATCGCCGGCGATGCCTCGCGCGCGGTGATCTTCTCATCGCACATCGTGTCGGACCTCGAGCGCGTGGCCAACCGCATCTGGATGATGCGGGATGGCGTGCTGATGTGGGATGGCGACATCGACGAGCTGAAGCAGTCGGTGAAGCGGCTGCACATCACGGCGAAGCAGAAGCTGCCTTCGGACCTCGGCGTGCGGCGGGTGATCTCCGAGCGCCGGGGCGGCGACGGTCTCACCGCCACCGTCACCGTGCGCGACTCCGAAGCCTCGCTGGCGCCATCGCTGGCGGAACGGCTGGATGCCCACGTGGAATGCGAAGGACTGGGTCTTGAGGACATCTTCCTGGAAGTCCACGCATGAACAAGGCAACGACCTGCACGGAGGGCCAGCCCGTGATGGACCGTGCCACCGGCAATCTGCTGGACACTCCCTGGACCACGCAGCCGCTGAGGATCTCCGCGCGACTGTTCATCACACCGCTGGGCGCACTCTCGGTCACGCTGCTGGTGCCGTTGATCCTGTTGCATGCCTGAATCCCAGGCCCTGCCCACGTCAGGCCAGACAACCCTCCAACTGGACATCGTGCAATGAGAACCACCTTCCTCCTCCTGCGCGGCTTCTTCGATCTGGTGCCGCTGCAGCGCTGGATCAACGCGCTGTCGCTGCTGCTGCTGGCTGTCGCAGTGCTCGCGGCCATGTCCGGCCGCAACAACGGAACGCTGGGTTTCACCCTGCTCGGCGTAGTACTGCTGGCGATCGCGCCCGTCATCCTCGGCGGTGCCGCACTACGCTTCGCGTCCACGCGTTCGGCGCTCTACCTCAGGCCACACGGCCGGATACGGCTGCTCATCGCCGCAACGGTCGCCCTGACCCTGCTCGCGCTGCTGCTCACACTGCCGTTCTGCATTGAACAATGGCTGGAAATCCCGCGCCGCGGCGCGCGCATCGACCCGGGGCATGTGTTCCCGATCGCCTGGTCAGGACTGGCACTGCTGTGGATCTGCGTGTTCGCGGTCAGCCACTCGATGCACACGCTCGGGCTCGTCGGCCTGGTGCCGCTCGCCCTCGTGACCCTTTCGCGCGTGTTGATGCCCCATCTGCCGCATCCGGCGTGGCTGATGCTGCCGGCAGCCGCTGCGTGGCTGGGATTCAGCGCCTGGTACCTGCGCACGAATTCCGTGGCCCGACCGCAGTTGGCCTCTTCCACACAGTCCGCGCTGGACGGTGGATCATTCACGCCGCTGCACCGGCTGTTCGCCTGCGTGACGCCGAAGGGCGAACTCTCCGCCACGCAGGCGCAGTCCATGTACCTTCTCGGCGGACTGCCCTCCATGTTCGCCATCACCGGCGTGTGGATTGCCGGCCTCTTCTTCCTCTTCCACCTGCTGGTGCAATGGTTCGGCGCGCCCGCCGCCCGCCCCGGCTCATACGGACCGGCCAATCTGCTGTTCATGCTGCCCTTCATCGGCTTCTTCATGTTCTCCCTGGGCTTCAACACCGTACGTCGAGCACGCTATCTGTGGCTGCGCGAGCGCCTCGATCGCCGGGGACTGTTCGGACTTGCCGAGCAGCGCGGACTGCGCGCAAGCCTTTCGGGCTGGGGCGTGACGGCCGCGATCATCGCGGTGATCGAACTGCTCCGCGATCCGGGCAATGCGGGCTACGTCCCGGTGTATTTGCTGGCGCACGCGGCGCTCGCGATCTGCCTGTTCTACGGCGGCATGGCTTCAACGCGAACCTGGTCAGTCCGCGATGTGACGCTGGGCGCCGTGATCTGGATCGGGTTCGCGGTGCAGGTCTACCAGCTATCGCCCGAGAGACACCCCGATTCCGGCACCGTCCTGAACTTCGAGCTGGCCAATCTCATCTTCGCGCTGCTGTTGCGCTGGTATGCATTGCGCATCTGGCAGGGACTGGATTGGCGCATCACGACCTTGCCACGTCCCGGGGAACGGAATTGCAGATGAACGCGTGATTCCGCGCAGCGGTCAATCCGTCGCCGCAGGCCTCATTCATCCGAGGTGATCACTTCGCGCCCTCATCGACAACCACCCCCGAAACATCGAGAATTTTTCCTTTCCACGCACGGCCCTCGCCGTTGCCGCATCAACAGGGAGAGTTCCATGCGCAAGATCCATCTCGGCAGCGCCATGCTGCTGGTGGCAGCGGCCGGCCTCGTTCAGGCCGCACCCACGACGAGCCTGAGATCCGAAGTGACCTATGAACTGCATGCCGACGGCACCTCTTCCGTTGAGCGCATTTCGGTCACGCGGCTGAACGAACAGGTCGCGATCACCGCCGCCGGCCAGGTCGGCCTGCAATACAGCGAATCGCTGCAGGACATGGAGATCATCGAGGCATATACGACCACCAAGGATGGCCAGCGCGTCGATGTCGCACCCGATCGCATCATCACGCAGCAGTCGCCGCTCAGCAGCACCGCGCCGGCATTCAGCGACTACAAGGTGAAGACCGTGGTGTTTCCGCAGCTGGAGATCGGCGCGACGGTCACGCTGCACTATCGGCAGAAGCAGCTGAAGCCCTTCCTGCCAGGTGTCTACACGGGCGGTGAGGTGTTCAGCCGCTTCTCGGAGCTGGAAGGCGGCAAGACCCTGACGCTGCGCGCGCCTGCGGATGTCGAGATGCAGGTGTTCGGCCGCAGTCTTGAAGGCGGCGCGGTCACGCCGACGAAGCCAGGCACCCGCGAATGGCGCTGGACCCAGGGCCCGGTGACCGCGGAGACGCCTGAGCCGGGCATGGTCGATGCCGCCAGCATCAGCCCCGGCGTGATGTTCACCACGCTGAAGGACTATCCGGCGCTGATGGATGCCTACATGGCCAGCGCCGCGCCAATGGCGAAGGTCACGCCGGCGGTGCAGAAACTCGCCGACGAGATCACACAGGGCATCCATGACCGGCGCGCACAGGCAGAGGCCATCTATCGATGGGTGGCCAGCGAAATCCGCTACGTGGCAATCTCGATGGGCACCGGCGGCTACGTGCCGCATTATGCGGACGAGATCATCTCGGCTCGCTACGGCGACTGCAAGGACAAGACCACCTTGCTCAGCGCGCTGATGGCCGCGAAGGGCATCCGCGCGGTGCCCGTGCTGATCCGCACCGGCGATCGCTACAAGTGGCAGGAGGTGCCGCTGCTTGCGGCCTTCAACCACGCCATCGCCTACCTGCCCGAGTTCGATCTCTACCTTGACGCGACCGTGGCGCTGGCACCGTTCGATTCCCTGCCGGCACCGCTGCGCGGTCGCCAGGTGCTGGTGGGCGCCGATGCACAGATGAAGGCCTCGATCCGCCAGACGCCGGTGGTCGATGCCCGCCATGATCGCGACAGCTCGTCCACATCCGCGGTGGTCTCGGAGGATGGATCGATCACCGGCACCACGCGCCTGTCCGCCCACGGCGCACTGGACGGGGTGATGCGCACCTCCCTGTCGGTGATTCCGCAGCAGATGCTGCCGCAGCTGGCCAATGCGCTGCTGGCCGGCTCCGGACAGCCGGGCACCGCGAAGGCGGTCCTGGGCGACATGCGCGACTTCACCCGCTCCGACCTGCTGACGCTGGAATTCACGACCCCGAGGCGCATCAACCTGCCGGGCCCAGGCGCGCTCGCCGGCAACTTTGCCGTCGGCGAAGGACCCGGCCGGAGTTTTGTGACCGCCGCCCTGCAGCTGGAGCGCAACATGGATTTTCCCTGCCCCACCGGGGGCTCGGAGCAGCAGGTGGAGCTGACGCTGCCGGCGAACATCAAGATCATCAGCCTGCCGGCCGCGGCGGACGTGAAGTCAGCCTATGGGCACTTCACGTCGAGCCATGAAGTGAAGGACGG
Source organism: uncultured Steroidobacteraceae bacterium (assembly GCA_964417875.1). Taxonomy (GTDB): domain Bacteria; phylum Pseudomonadota; class Gammaproteobacteria; order Steroidobacterales; family Steroidobacteraceae; genus ZC4RG30. The sequence continues at coordinate 2,379 of CAYQJU010000069.1, read as the reverse complement.
CACGCTGGTCATGAAGCAGAAGCTGGCACTCACGCAGCCGGCCACGGTGTGCACCGCGGCCGATCATGTGGAGCTGCGCAGGTTCGCGACCGAGATCGACCGGGAACTGCGGCGGCAGATTCTTTACGAGTGAGCGGCAGCGAGGATGCGCGCCCGGCGGTAGGTTTCGTCATCCAGTGATACTGTGACGT
>CAYQJU010000069.1:0-2088 GCA_964417875.1 uncultured Steroidobacteraceae bacterium | reverse complement strand
GCAGCGAGGATGCGCGCCCGGCGGTAGGTTTCGTCATCCAGTGATACTGTGACGTTTTTCACTTTTTCACAGTACGGCATCGCGCTACTCCCGTAAAGACGCCATGGGAGGGTGTCGCCGCCTGTCGTCCCTCGCTCGAGGCATATCGGCGGAAGTTCCGGCCACCACGGGTCGACATTTCCCCTTCAAAGTTACGTTGACACCGCCTCTCTTTATGCGAATAATTTGAATAATTATGCACGCCGACCGCCACCAGACCGACCGTCGCAACAGCATCCTGCGCCACCTGCGCGCCGGATCCGTGCGCCGGCAGTCCGACTTGGTGAACCTGCTCAAGCAGGACGGCTTCGAAGTCACGCAGTCTTCCGTCAGCCGCGACATGCGCGAGCTCGGCGTGCTCAAGGCACAGGGTCGCTACCTGCCGCCCGACGCCGACGTCACCCCGGCGCAGGACAATTTCTCGACCATCGCCCGCTTCGTGCGCGAGATCCGCACTGCAGGACCTTCGATCACGGTGATCAAGACCTCCACCGGTGCCGCCGGCAGCGTGGCGGTGGCCATCGACCGGGCCAACTGGCCCGAGATCGTCGGCAGCATCCAGGGCGATGACACCATCTTCATCGCGACCGAAGACGGCGCCGCGCAGGCCAGCCTGCGGGAGCGTCTTCGCGCAGCCTTCCGCATCTAACCCAGAGCAGATTCCACTATGACCGCATCGTCCAGCGCGGGCGCCAAGCCCATCGTCCTTGCTTACTCCGGCGGACTCGACACCTCGTTCCTGGTGCCGTGGGTGGCCGAGAACACCCAGCGTCCCGTCATCACCGTGACGGTCGACACCGGCGGCATCGATGCCGATGCCGCGCGCGTACTCGGCGAGCGCAGCAAGGCGCTGGGCGCCATCGGCCATCACCAGATCGATGCGCGCGCCGACTACTTCGAGCAGGTGCTGCGCTTCCTGATCATCGGCAACGTGCGGCGCGGCAATCTTTATCCGCTGTGCGTCGGCGCCGAGCGCGTGATGCAGGCGCAGACCATGGCGCGTGTCGCCCGCGAGCTGGGCACCGACACCATTGCGCATGGCTGCACCGCCGCCGGCAACGACCAGGTGCGCTTCGAAGTGGCGCTTCGCACGATGGCGCCGGACCTTGAAGTCTACGCCCCGGTGCGCGACAAGACCTTCTCGCGCAAGGAGGAGCTGGAATTCCTCAACGCGCGCAACATGCCGATTCCGCCGCATGGCGCCGCCTATTCCATCAACCGCGGCCTGTGGGGCGTGACCATCGGCGGCACCGAGACGCTGACCTCCACCGGCAGCATCCCCGAATCCGCCTGGGTGCTGTCGAAGGATGCCTTCGACAAGCCCGCTGCGCCCGAGCGCCACACCATCGGCTTCACCAACGGCCGGCCGTCGAGCCTGGATGGCAAGGCGCTCTTGCCGGTGGATGTGATCGAGCAGCTGGAGACCATCGGCGCGCGTTTTGCCATCGGCCGCGGCATCCATCTGGGCGACACCATCATCGGCACCAAGGGCCGCGTCGCCTTCGAGGCGCCCGCCGCCGAGATCCTGCTCACCGCGCACCGCGAGCTGGAAAAACTGGTGCTCACGCCGCGCCAGCAGCGCATCAAGGATCTCGTCGCCGCGCCCTATGGCGACCTGGTGCACGAGGGCCAGCTGCTCGACCCGGTGTGCCGCGACATCGAGGCGCTGCTGCTGTCCTCGCAGGAGCGCGTCACCGGCGAGGTGCATGTGCTGCTGCGTCCGGGCTCGCTGTTCGTCGAGGGCGTCGACTCGCCCTTCTCGCTGATGAAGGCCTCCAAGGGCGTCTATGGCGAAGCAGTGGGCGAATGGACGCCGCAGGATGCCCTCGGCTTCTCGAAGATCGTCGCCCTCACGGGCGTGTTCCACACCCGCGCCGGGCAACAGGCGAAGCAGCAAGGAAAGGGTTGAAACGATGCGTTCTGTAGTCGTCGACAAGATCGGTTCGGTCACGCAGGCGCTGAACCTCAAGCACGAACTGCGCATCTCCGACGAGATTCCCGCGGAGGAAGGCGTGGTGCTGGTGGTCGAGGTGCTGACCAACAAGTCCA
>CAYQJU010000068.1:0-14477 GCA_964417875.1 uncultured Steroidobacteraceae bacterium | reverse complement strand
GATCGCGGCATGGCCGCCCGCATGGCATGGACAGAACCTGCGCGACATCCTGGTCACGCTGGGCCATGACATCGACCGGCCGTGGCGCGACCTGCCGCAGAAGGACCGCGACTGGATCCTGTTCACCGACGAACAGCCGACGGTGCCGGTGTATGCGGGGCTCACCCCGAAGGAGACGCGCGCCGCGCTGCGCGCAAAGGAGGAGCCCAGCTACCAGGGCACTTTCAGCAGCGCACGACGCTACGTGCTGCACACCTTCGCCACCACGCAGAGCGAGCGGATGAAGCGGCGGGTCGCGCGCTACCTGGTGGGCGGAACGTGCAAGGAGTGTGGTGGCAAACGGCTGAAACCGCAGGCGCTGGCGGTTCGCTTCGCGGGACTGGATATCGGCGAGCTGTCGCGCCTGACGATGGATGAGCTTGCTGCGCGGCTCGTCGCGGCCGCGGAGGGAACTGATCCGCAGCTCAAGTACGAGAAGCGCATCGTGGCGCAGCGCATTGCGCAGGATGTGATCGGCCGCATCGCCGCGCTGCAGGGACTGGGCCTGGGCTACCTTTCGCTGGACCGCGGTGCGCCGACACTTTCTCCTGGCGAGCTGCAGCGGCTGCGCCTGGCGACGCAGCTTCGCTCGCATCTGTTCGGCGTGGTCTATGTGCTCGATGAACCCTCAGCGGGACTGCATCCGGCGGATGGAGAGGCACTGCTGAAGGCACTGGGCAACCTGAAGTCCGCTGCGAACTCCGTGTTCATCGTCGAACATGACGTGGAGGTGATGCGGCAGGCGGACTGGCTCGTCGATGTCGGCCCGGGCGCGGGTGAGCGGGGCGGCAAGGTGTTGTACAGCGGGCCACCCGCGGGACTTGCGGACACGCCGGAATCCGTCACGGCACGATATCTTGCGGCTGACGCGACGCTGCCCGCGCGCCCACTGCGCGCCCCGCGCGGCTGGCTGGAGTTGCGCGATGTGACACGCAACAACCTGCATCGGTTGCGCGTACGTTTTCCGCTCGGAACCCTCACCGCGATCACGGGACTTTCCGGATCCGGCAAGTCCAGCCTGGTCAGCCAGGCCCTGGTGCAGCTGGTCGAAGCGCACCTCGGCATTGCCGGCGGCGCGCCCGTCGACGAAGACGAAACGGAGGCCGAGTCCCGTTCCGCGACGCTGAGCGGCGCGCCCGCGGCCGGCCGCATCCACGCGGGTGCCGAATCCATCCGCCGCCTGGTGCGCGTGGACCAGAAGCCGATTGGACGCACGCCCCGGTCGAACCTCGCCACATACACCGGACTGTTTGACCATGTGCGCAGGCTGTTCGCCGCCACGCCCGCGGCGCGATCGCGTCGTTACGACGCCGGCCGATTTTCGTTCAATGTCGCCACGGGCCGCTGCGACCGCTGCGAGGGCGAGGGTTTCGTGTGCGTCGAGCTGCTGTTCATGCCCAGCGTCTATGCGCCCTGCCCCGTGTGCCACGGCGCGCGCTACAACGCGGCCACGCTTGCGGTGCGCTGGAAGGACCACAGCATCGCCGATGTGCTCGGCCTCACTGTCGATGCGGCCTGCGAACTGTTCGCCGATGAGGCGGCAGTGATGCGGCCCCTGACGCTGCTGCGGGACATCGGTCTGGGCTACCTGCGACTGGGCCAGCCGGCCACCGAACTTTCCGGCGGTGAGGCGCAACGCATCAAGCTCGCCACCGAGTTGCAGCGACTGTCTTCCGGCGCAACGCTGTACGTGCTGGATGAACCGAGCACCGGCCTGCACCCGGCGGACGTCGATCGCTTGCTGGTGCAGCTGCAGAGGCTGGTGGACGCGGGCAACACGGTCATCATCGTGGAGCATGAGATGCGCATGGTCGCAAGCAGTGACTGGGTCATCGACATGGGACCGGGCGCCGGCAGCAAGGGCGGGCAGATCGTGGCCGAAGGCACGCCGTCGCAGGTCAGTCGCATGGATCCGGGCCAGTGCCGCACGGCGCCATATCTGGCGCGACAGATGGGGGTGGACGCGCGCACGCGCGCTGGGTGATCCCGGAGAGGCGCGCCGGCGTTCAACCAATCGTGCCGTGGCGGGCGATGATCTGCGGTGCAGCCAGCGACCGCCGGACGATCGCTAACAAAATGCCGGCCTTTTGGTATCGAAAATCCGGCGGGGCCTGCGAAAGTCCTCACATCACCTGCCAACTCACCGGGCGCGGACGAAAGAAGACGCCTATGCTTGGCTGGAGCTAACAGACCCCACCCCCAGCCTGATCAGTGGTCACCGCATGAAAGATAAAATTGCCGACAGGATCTGCTATGTCGCCCTCGGCCTCTCTGCGCTGTGCCTGATTGCCACTCCCATGTTCAGTCCGGCCATCGTGCTGGCCGGGTTTGTCGGCGTCGCTGGCGCTCTGGTGGCATTGGCGCTGGGTGCACGCCGGCTCGCCCTCGTCACAGCGGTGTTCGCCGAGGCACCACTGGCCGGACTCTTCCTGATCGAGGTGACCTACCCGCAGGCAACCGGCGAGTACCTCGTCATCGGGCCGATTGCCGCCGTGGTGGTCTTCGCGGTGTTCAGCGATCGATTGCTCAGGACAGGGCGCATCGCAGGCACCACCGCACCGACTTGAACCGGCGAGGCTGCGCCGTCAGCAAACCCTGCCTGCTGAGGACACCAGAGGACTGACCGCCCGGGCCGCGACCCGGAAAGTGCGCGATACTTCCCGCATGTTGCGCATCTTCTCCAATCTCTTCGAGTCACTCGGCCCCCAGACCCCCGCCACCACCAGCCAGGACGCGCGCGAGCACATGCTGCAGGTGGCTACGGCAGTGCTGCTGATCGAGGTGGCGCGCGCCGATGGCGAGATGGACGCGGCCGAGGAGCGCGTCGTCGAGCAGGCGCTGCGTACCCGCTTCGCGCTCACCGATGACGAACTGAACGACCTGCTCGAGCTGGCGCGCCACAAATCCGAGCACACCCACGATCTCTACAGCTTCACCGCGCGCCTGAACACGGCGCTGGATGAAGCCGAGCGCATCCATGTGTTCGAGATGCTGTGGACGGCCGCCTATGCCGATGGCCACGCCGACGCGCACGAGACCCACCTGCTGCGGCGCCTGGCCGATCTGCTGCATCTTCGCCATGCCGATGCCATCGGTGCGAAGCTTCGCGCCGAAGCTGCCAGCAAATGATCATCCGTCCCCGCCCCAGCTTCCTGCGCCTGTTCTTCGTGATGCGCGGCTCGGTGGTGCCGCGCATCGCACCGCTGCTGGGCGGCTTTGCGCTGTATGCCATCGCGGTGGTGCTGCTGGCGCGGCACTTCCATATCGACCTCGGCCCCTCGGGCATCCTGCCGTTCACGCTGCTGGGCGTGACGCTGTCGATCTTCCTCGGCTTTCGCAACAGCGCCGCCTATGACCGCTGGTGGGAGGCACGCAAGCTGTGGGGTCAGCTCGTCTTCGAGATCCGCAACCTGACGCGCGCGTCATTCGCGCTGTTGCCCGATGACCGGCAGCAGGCCCGCCTGCTGCTGCGGGAGTCGCTGGCCTTCTGCCATTACCTGCGCGGCCAGCTGCGCAGCATCGACGTGTCGGATGTAGCTGCGCCCTTCCTCGAGGATGGCCGCGCGCCCGTTGGCTACAGCAATCCCGCCGATGCAGTGCTGCGCCGCATGGGCGAGCGCATCGGCAGGCTGAAGGCCGCGGGCACACTCGACGGCATGGACTATCGCATCCTCGATGAGCGGCTGGCCTCGCTGGCGGCGCTGCATGCGGGCTGCGAACGCATCGCGAACACGCCGCTGCCCTTCGCCTATACGCTGCTGCTGCTGCGCTCGGCCTACCTGTTCTGCCTGCTGCTGCCGTTCGGCCTCGTCGGTCCGCTGGGCTGGGCCACGCCGGTGTTCACGGTGGTGATTGCCTATACGCTGTTCGGGCCGGATGCGCTGTCGGCAGAGCTGGAGGATCCCTTCGGCACCGAGGCGAACGACCTGCCGCTGGACCGCATGTGCCGCATCTGCGAGATCTCGGTGTTCGAGGCACTGGGTGAGCCGGCGCCGGCGGCGATGAAGGAAGTGGACTACTACTCGTCCTGATCGGCCGCCACCGCGAACTCCAGCCAGGCAATGCGGTTCGCGCCGCCATCGGCGATGTACAGGCGATTCACCAGCTTCTGCGGCGGTTGCCGGTCACTGCCTGCAGTGAGCCCCGCACCGCGCGAGCCCTCGCCCAGCGGAAGCTGCGTGACCTGGCCGTCCGGCGTCATGCGCCCCACCCAGCTGCCCTGCGTGTACCAGATGTTGCGGTCGGGCCCGACCGCGATGTTGATCGGCGAAGGCGTGCGCGTGGGCAGCGCATGTTCGGTGATGACGCCATCCATCGTGATGCGCCCGATGCGCCCGCCATCCACCTGCACGCCATCCATGGTGCCGGAGAGCTGCAGGAACCACATCGCGCCATCGGCACCGGCGGTGATGTCACCGGGACCGGCGTTCGGCCGCGGCAGCACGAACTCGGTGATCTCGCCGGCAGGTGTGATGCGGCCGATGCGGCTGGCGCGGAAGGCCGAATACCAGATGTTGCCGTCGGGCCCGGCGGCCAGTGCGCGCGGACCGCTGTCGGCCGTGGGCAACTCGAATTCGGTGATGACGCCCTCTGGCGTGATGCGGCCGACGCGGTTGGCGGCGAACTGGCCGAACCACAGGTTGCCGTCAGCGCCCAGCGCGATGGCGCGGGGCTGCGAAGCCGGCGTGGGCAGGTCGAACTCGCGCAGCGCGCCATCGGGCGAGATGCGGCCGATGCGGTTGCCCTCATGTTCGGAGAACCACATGTGGCCGTCGGGCCCCAGCGCGATGATGCGGGGTGCACTGCCGGATCGTGGCAGCGGGAAGCTGCGATAGCCGCTGCCATCAGGTTCGAGGCGACCGATGCGATTGGCCTGGCCCTCGGTGAACCACAGCGCGCCATCCGGCGCGATGGCCACGGTCACCGGGCCGCTGCCTGCCGGCAGCGCGAAGGCCTGCACGCGCCCGTCGGTCTGCAGCCCGCGCGCCTCGGCTGATATCCAGCGCTGCTGTGCGGAAGCGGCGCTGCACAGCCACAACGCTGCAAATTCCGCAGCCAGCCGGATGTGTCGATCAGCTTGTGTCCGAATCATGCGCAGGTGATCTTCCCACGATCCGAATGACCTGATGACGCGAGACTACGCCACCACGCAGCGCCGCGGCCATTGCTAAGATGCATGACATGTCGGATCCGGACAGCAACGACAAGCCGCGCTCAGGGCGTGTCCGCCACGATGAGGGCGGACGCGCGATCTGGGAATGGGCCGTCGACTCGGGTCGAAGCGCCGTCGACTCCACCTCGCGCCTGCTGAAGAAGCTGGAGCTCACCGGCATCACGCTGATGGGCGATGATGTGCGTCCGTGGGAGAGGCAGGCCGGCGAGGAAGATGCGGGCCGCAGGCATGACGAAACCCGTGGTGGCGGCGAACGCCACGGTCGCGACGAACCTCGCGGGCGTGATCCAGCCGCAGCAGCCGCCCCGAAGCACGACCCGGAACAGGCGCGCGGCACCAATCCCTATGACAGCCGCACGCCCGTGAAGCGGGGCGCCCCGCCGCCGAAGCCAGCCGCGCCGGCACCGCGCATCACGCAGCCGAAGGTCGAACCCCGCACCGCGCCGAAACCCGGACTTCTCGGGCGTCTCTTCGGCCGCAAGTAGCTCAGGAACAAATGGCGGTCAGTGGCGCCGCGCCGCCACGCGCCCACCATCCGACAGCACATGGAAGCTGCGCGTCAGCCGCCGTCCCTGGCCGTCCACCACGGTCACGCGATGCTCGCCGGCCGCCAGGTCCACGGCGAGCTGATGGCGCAGTTCGGTGCGCGCCACATAGTCCTCATCCACATGCCAGTACAGCACCGCGGACGGATCGCGATGCACCACCTCGAGCACTGCGCGGCCGCGCCGACCGTCCAGGTCCACCGGCACATACAGGTTGCCGCCGGCATCCGGATAGATGAACTCCATCATCGCCGTGGCCAGCGACTCGCCCTGCCCGCGGCAATCCGCGCGCCACTCCGGCAGCGGCCGATGCCGCACATGCTGTGCGCGGAAATGATGCGCCAGTGACGGCGGCAGCACGAACCAGGGTTCGGCGCGCATCCGGCTGACCGGCGAGCAGCCGGCATGCACGCGCAGCCCGCTGGCCGCATCCACATGCACCAGCTGGTGATAGGGCGTCTGCCGGTCGAAGTGGCTGGCTCGCGGCACCAGCGTGCTGCGCGGCTCGCACAGGTCGCTGGCGAGGAAGCCATCATCGGCGCAGGTCTGCACGGATTTCAGCGCCTGCACCGGCGTGGCATACCAGGGGCTGCGCGGCAGCCGGTCATGCAGCGCGAACAGCAGCGGCGCCGCTGCGGTGCCACCGGTGAGTCCGGGCATGCCGCGGCCATCTGCATTGCCCACCCACACCCCCACGGTATGCGAGGTGGTCGAGCCGATGGCCCAGGCATCACGCAGCCCCCAGCTGGTGCCGGTCTTCCATGCCACCTCGCGCACCTGCGCGAAGCGCTCCCAGCCGGCCTCCTCGGGCGGACGCGCCACCGAGCGCAGCGCCTGCTGTGTCAGCCATGCGGCACCCACCGTCAGCACGCGGCGCGACGTCGCCGCATCCGGCTGCGCCATCAGCCAGCGAAGCGGTCGCGCCGGTGCGGCCCCTCCGGTGGTGGTGGATCGCGCGCCGTCGGCCAGGTTCGCGTACGCGCCCATCACATCCCACAGCGTGGCCTCGGCACCGCCCAGGATCAGCGCCAGTCCATAGTGATCCGGCGGACGCGTCAGCGTGCGAAGGCCCAGGCGTTGCAGCAGTTCATGGAAGCGCGGATAGCCGAACTCGCGCAGCATGCGCACTGCCGGCACGTTCAGTGACTGCGCCAGCGCTACATCCGCCGGCACCGCGCCGCGGAACGCGCGATCGAAGTTCTCCGGCCGGAAGCCGCGCAGCTGCGTCGGAACATCGGCCACCAGCATCTGCGGCAGCAGCTGGCCGCTGTCAAGCATCGCGGCATAGAGGAAGGGCTTGAGGATGCTGCCGGTGCTGCGCGGCCGCTGCACGATGTCCACCGCCAGCGCACGCCCGGCATCCAGCCCCCACTCGGCATTGCCCACATAGGCCAGCACCTCGAAGCTGCGGTTGTCGACGATGACCGCGGCGGCATTGCCGACTCCGGTGCGCAGCATCTGCTGCGCGTGCTGTCGCACCTCCTCGCTGGCCTGGCGCTGCAGGTGCGCATCGAGCGTGCTGTGGAAGCGGTACTGGCCGGGATGGTGCGCGCGCAGGGTGGCCAGCAGATGCGGTGCCAGGTTCGGCAGCGGCTGCGGCGCTTCGACCAAGGGCTCGGCCAGCGCCAGCTCCAGATCGAGCGCGGACAGATCGCCCTGCGCGGCCAGCGTGCGCAGCAGCGCATCGCGCCGCTGCTGCAACCGCTCGCGGGCGCGCCCGGGCGTGATCAGTCCCGGTGCATTCGGCAGCACCGCCAGCGTCGCGGCCTCGGCCCATGACAGCTGCGCCGGATCGCGCGCGAAATAGCGCCACGCCGCGGCTTCCAGTCCCACCACATTGCCGCCGAAGGGCGCGTGGCTGGCATACAGCGCCAGCACCTCGTCCTTCGAGAAGCTGGCCTCGATGCGCAATGCCAGCAGCGACTGCCAGGCCTTTTCCAGATAGCCGCGGCTGCGACGCAGCCCACCCTGCTGGCGCACCAGCCGCGCCAGCTGCATCGTGATGGTGGAAGCGCCGCTGACCACCTCTCCCGCCCGCCAGTTGCTGCGTGCGGCGCGCAGCACGGCCAGCGGATCGATGCCGGGATGCTGCCGGAAGCGCCGGTCCTCATAGGCCAGCAGCGCACGCTCGAAGCGCTCGGGCACGGCCTGGCTTTCGGGGAAGCGCCACTGGCCATCGGCCGCGATGCGCGCGCCCAGCAGCTGGCCATCGCGCGCCAGCAGCACCGCCGACACCGGCTCACTGAACAGCGGACGCGGCAGCATCGCCCAGAACGCCGCGCCGCCGGCCAGCAGCAGCGCGGCGGCGAGGCGGACGCGCCTAGCGCGCCACCACTTCGGTCCAGCGTCCGGCGGTGCGGGCATGGGTGGTGGCATCGTACATGGCCTCGGCCATGATTCCGGGCAGGTAGAAGCGGCCGCGATAGGCGGCATTGATGCGCGTCTGGAAGCGGATGGTGGCGCCGGCAGCCAGGTCGAAGAACTGCATCACCCGGTCATCGCGGATGTCCACGTAGTCGGCGCGCGCGCTGGCCTGGTTGCGGAAGTCTTCGAAGGCGTCGCTGGCGGCCCGCTCGCCGGTGCCATCGCCGGCATCGAACAGGCGGTCGTTGGCGATCTCCCAGCCGCTGGGCACGATCTGCGTCAGTGCGATGTGCCGCAGGTCTTCACGGCCGGTATTGCGCAGCACGATGTCGACGATCACATCCTCGCCCTGCGGCAGGCGCGTGATGTCCACCGGCAGGCCGGCGGCATCGGAATAGCCCACCGTCAGCGCCAGGCCGGATGAGGCGGCATCCTCGTTGCCGGCCAGCGGCGTGCCGCGCACGGTCAGCGTCGCGAACAGGATGCCGTCGGTGGGATTGCGCACTTCCAGTGGCGCACCGGCGTCGGGCACATTGGCCAGCACCTCGCGATGCACCGCCGCCGTCGAGGTGATGTTCGTCGCCTGCCCGCCCACGCTGCGCGCATAGGCGAAGTTGCCATCCGCGCGCGCACCGGCCAGCTGCGAGATGGCCAGCAGCGACCAGGCGGTCTCCTGCGTCGACAACCAGTCATCGCCCGAGAGCCGCTGCGAGATGGCCTGCACCAGGGGACCTGCGCGATCGAGCTGGTTCATCACCACCATCGAATGCAGCACCAGTGCGTGGTCGCGCAGCGCCGAGCCGAAGGTGAAGTCACCGGCGCGCCGGTTGCGCGCCCCCATCGGGTCCGCGGCCGCCAGCGCGCGCGCCGCATCGCCCAGGCCGGCCAGATGGTAGGCGCCGGCCAGCACCCAGCTCTCGACTGGATCGAGCTGCAGCTCGCGCAGGCGGTTCATCGCGCCCACCTCGGCCTGGCCGGCGCGCGCCAGCACGAACAGGCGATAGGCCTGCTGCAGCGGCGGACTGAGCACCGGCCGCCAGTCGCGCGCCGTGCCGCGCAGGTAGCGCAGCATGCTGCCCTTGATGGTCGCCGGCACGGCATGGCCGAGGCGCTCGGCCTCGACCAGGAAATGGCTGGCATAGATCGCCGACCAGTGATGGTAGCCATTGGTGACCACGAACTGTCCGCCCGGCCAGTAGGTGAAGGCGCCATCCGGATGCTGGAAGCTGCGCATGCGTTCGATGGCGGCGCGCACATGGCTTTCGGCGCGGCTGCGGTCGGCCGGATCCATGTCGACGAGCGCCGGCAGGAACAGCTGCGGGAACGCCGCCGAGGTGGTCTGTTCCAGGCAGCCATAGGGATAGCGGATCAGGAAGCCCAGCCGCCGCGCAAGGTTCAGCGGCGGCATGGCCGAGACTTCCAGCGTCACCTCATTGGTGCCCGGCATGCCATGCGGCGCGATCTGGTGTTGCCAGGTGGCGCCGGGCTGCAGCAGCTGCGAGACCACCCGCGTCGAGGGCGCATTCGGACTGCGCACCTCGATGTTGATCTCATCCTGCGCGCGGTCCTCGCCGCTGACCGCCGCGAAGCGCACGCGGCCGCGGCCCAGCTGCCCGTTGACGCGCAGCCGCAGGGTGGCGATCTGTTCGCCGGTGCCGTTGAAGGTCAGCGTTGCCACCGGTTCGCCCACCACCTCGAACAGGCCATCCGGTTCGATCTGCAGCCGCACGTCGCGCACCCGCTGGTGCATCGCGAACACCGACACCGGCACCGCGATTTCCTCGCCCGGGCCGACCACGCGCGGCATCGTGGGCAGGATCATCAGCGGCTGGCGCACCGGCACGGATCTCTCCGCCGAACCATAGGCGGTTGGCTTGCCGCCGCCGGCCACCACCATCACGCGCACCGCACCCACATAGCGCGGCAGCTGCACCTTCTGCTCCTGCGTGCCGCCGGCCGGCAGCTGGAACGGACCCAGCACCTGCGCCACCGGCGGGAAGCGCGACTGCTCGCGGTTCGCGGCATCCGCCTCGTTGCCGTCGGAGCCACCCAGCGCCAGCAGGCGCGACAGCTCGGCGCCATAGGCGCCGCTGACATCATCGAACAGGTCCCAGGTGCGCACGCCCAGCGCCTCGCGGCGGAAGAACTCCGCGTGCAGGTCGGGCGTGGCGAAGTTGGTCAGCGACAGCAGGCCTTCGTCCACCACCGCCAGCGTGTAGGTCATCGGCTTGCCCGAGGCCTCGCTGATGCGCACGCTGACCTCGCTTTCAGGCCGCCACTCCGCATCGGTCTGCAGCACCGGCGAGAGCTGCGTGGCCGCATCGCTGACCGGCAGCGGCACCACGCCATACAGGCGGATCGGCCGGTCGTTCTGCTTGCCGGCATGCGGCTGCAGCAGCGTCACGGCCACATAGGCATTGGGCGTCATCTGCTGCGTGACCGGAATCGACACCCGCGCCTGCCCGGCATCGGGCATCACCCAGCGCGCATCGAGGATGCCGCTGCCATTCTCCACCGTGAGCAGCGCACGCCCCTGCACCGCGGCGGGAAGCTGCACCACGGCCGTTTCGCCGACGCGGTAGTCCGGCTTGTCGGTGGTGAGCTCGAGCATGGTGGCGGCAGGGCCGGTCTGGTCACGCGACTCGCTCCAGTACGGTGAATCCACATAGAACACCGTGCCCGCGCAATGACCGCCGGCATCGTCGCAGACGCGCAGCAGGTAGCGTCCCCATTGCGCCTCGGCGAGCTGGAAGGCCCATTGCGCGCGGCCCTGCGCATCGGTGGTGACGCGGCCCTCGCGCACGCGCGTGCTGGCCTCGCGCGCCACGAAGGACGCCAGCGCGCCATTCTCGCGATCCCACCACCAGCGCCAGTCCAGCTTGTAGAGCTTCACGGTCAGCGCCTGCCCGCCTACTGCAGTGCCCTGCGCCGCCACCGTGACCAGATCGATGGTGTGCTGCTGGTCCACTGCCAGCGTGTTGCGGCGGTTCACCTGCGGCAGCTTGACGCCGACGAAGCGCGCATAGGGCGCGTAGTCCAGCGTCTGGTGGTTGATGCTGAACGCGCCGCCGCGCTCGAACACGCGGGTGGTGAAGCCGGCATTCAGCATGCCGGGAGCCTGCGACACCTGCAGCGGCTTCTCGAAGGTCACGCGGCCATCGGGGCCGAGCTGGCCGTCGAAGATTTCCTGTTCCTCGCTGCGCACCTCGCGCGAGGGATCATCGAACACGAAGCCATCATGGCCGGCGAAGCGCGTCGTGGTGGCCGACAGCCGCAGCTTCACATCCGCGCGCAGGCCGCCGGCCGATGCGCCGGACAGCCATTCGGATTCGAGCCGGCCGCGCAGCGGCTGCCCGCCGCCCAGCAGATCCGTGCCGAAGTCCAGGTCGATGCGCAGCCGGTTCGGCATCACCGTCTCGACCTTCAGGCGGCGCGTGAAGGTGGCACCGCCCAGCGACACGCGCGCGGTCCAGTTGCCGGTGAGTGCATCGGCGGCGGTGCGCGCATCGAAGCGGTAGAAGCCATCCATCGGCTTCGCATTGATCAGCGTCTGCGTGACGCGACCGCGTGGATCCAGCAGCTCGAGCGTGGCCGGATGATCCGCCGGCAGCGTGTCGGCGCGGTCATGCACCACAAAGGTCAGCGGCATCGCATCGCCGGGACGCCACACGCCACGCTCGCCGTAGATGGCGCCCTTCAGTCCCTGCTGCACGGTCTCGCCGCCGACATCGAAATGACTCACCGGCAGGGCATTGCCGCTGCCCAGCCGCAGGTAGCTGCGCCCCTCGCCGCTGCCGGCCACCAGCAGCCAGGGCGTGCCGGACGGCTCCAGCGTCGCCATGCCGCGGCTGTCGCTGCTCCCCGTGCCCACCACCTCGTTCTGGTAGTTGCGTGCCTCGAGCTTCACGCCGCTGCGCGGCTCGGCGGTGGCCAGGCTGGTGACGGTGACCATCACGCGCCCCTGCGCATCGGACTTGGCCAGCAGGCCGATGTCGGTGGCGAGCAGGTTGCGCTGTGCCTGCACCTTGTCGTTGTAGCCCCAGAGGTAATAGCCGGGACGGCAGGGATTGTTCCGGTCGCGCCAGGGCGCCTCATAGTCCGCCTCCCCGGGCGCAGGCACGCCGAGGAACTCCTGTTCATAGCGCCATGGCAGGTCCATGCCGGAGCGCCGGTCATCCTGGCTGCGCGGCGTGGGCAATTCACTGGCCACCGGCGGCAGGGGCTCGTCCCCTGCACACTGGTATGAGGAATCGGACGGCGTGATCAGCAGCATCAGCTGGATCAGCGAGCCCGGATGCCGCTGCATCAGTTCGGTCACGTCCAGGTCATGACGCTGCCAGCGGCCGGTGCGCGGGCCGGGCAGCTCGATGCGCTTGCGCCACAGGTGGCGGCCGACGCGGCCGATCTCGTAGCTGCGCTCGCCGAGCGCACTGACCTGCAGGTATTGCGCAATGTTCTCCGCCGGCACGCGCGTGGCGATCACCTGCACCGAACGCGCGCCCACCGTCTCGAAGGCCACCGTCATCTGCTTCGCATCGGGCAGGATGGTGCCCGAGCCGACAAAGCGCACCTGCGGCTTCTGGCTGGCCAGCACCACCGCGTGCACCGACTGCACGGTGAGGCGATCGCCGCGGCGATTGCGCAGGCCGGGCTCCAGCGTCACCGTCACCTGGCCGGTCGCGTCCTCGGCCGGGTAGACGATCAGCCGATTGCCTTCCAGGCGCGTGGTGAATTCACCGTTCGACAGGCGCACCAGGCCGCGCGTGTCCTGGCGCTCATCCAGCGCGTCGGAGAACGACACCAGGATCTGCTTGCGGCCGTCCTCCTCCAGCGCCCGCGCGTTCACCACCGCGAACTCGCCCAGCGGCGGCACGGTCACCGAATGTTCATCGCCACGCGGTGCGCCGATCGGTGCACCGGCCAGCGTCATGCGCAGTTCCCCGGGGGTTGCCTGCCGCTCAAGACCGGCGATGGCGAACTGATGCTCGCGGCCATCGCCCGAATGCACCCAGGTCGCGTCCTGCACCACGCCGCGGAAGCTGGCGCGCAGCATGCGTTCCACGGCCCCGGGGCTTTCGGCATCGGCCGTGACGATCATGCCGCGCAGGATCATGCGGCGGTCATCGGCCGGATCGGATTCAAGGTCCGAGAGCTGCAGGTCGTACTGCGGCGTCTGCACGTGGAATTCGAACTGGTAGGGCGGAAGGTCGGCGGGGACGCCCTGCAGTTGCCCGCCGCTGAGCGTCACCCGGTACGCGCGGCCCGGCTCAAGTTCGCCGCTGGGCACCAGCACCAGCTCGCGCGGACCGCGAAGTGACAGCTCGCCCGGCACCGCGGGCTCCAGCTTCAGCGTGGCCGCGCCCAATTCACCCGTGGCCGCCACATCGCCGGCAAACAGCACGCGGATCTCGCTGCGGCGGGGCACCAACCCGCTGGTGTGGCCGACGAGCGCACTGGCCCAGGCGTCGGCCGCCGCATCATCGAGCGTCGCCGGCTTCGAGCGGCACGCGGACAGCGCCAGCAGCGCGCCCAGCACGCCGACACACCACCACTGCAAATGCTTCCGCATGGCCATCCCTCGGCCCCCTGGCGGGGGACTGTTAAGCTCGGATCCTACTACCGCGCCATCAGGGGCGCGTCCAGCCAGAGAGAAGCCATGACCACACCGCGCCTGAAACTGCTGAATCCGCCCTCGCTGTATGACTCCTCGCCGAACGCCTATTCGCAGCTCGCCACGGTGGCGGCCGGATCGCGGCTGCTGTTCCTTTCAGGCCAGGGTGGCGATGAGCCGGATGGCAGCTTCTCGCCCGATTTCCGCACCCAGGCGGCGGCGGCGTTCCGCAATGTGGGCCTCGGCCTCACGGCCGCCGGCGCCACGCCGGCCGATGTCGCGAAGATCACCGTGCTGATCGTCGATCACGACATGGACAAGCTGCGCATCATGCAGGAGGAGCAGCGCCGGCTGTTCGGCGCGCATCATCCGGCGGCGACGCTGATCCCGGTGCCGGGACTGGCGCTGCCTGACATGCTGATCGAAGTGGAGGCGATCGCCGCGCTGGCGGCAGAAGGCTGATTCAGGTCATCGGCGGCGGGCCGCGATCTTCGCGCGTGCCCGCCGCCGCATTCCTGTCCGCCGGGATGAAGGCGGCGACATTGTTCTTGTTGTTCATCCCTGCTTCCCCCCGAAACCCGTCAGAGGCCGGCCGGCGCCTCGAAGGTCACATCGCGCCAGTGATCGCTCATGCCCTGCTCCCAGGTGCTCCAGCCCGAATTCATGCCATAGGGCGAGCGCTGCAGGAAGGCATCGATCTTGCGGATGTTGCCCTTCTCGATCTTGAACACCTCGGCGATCTGCC
>CAYQJU010000067.1:0-14523 GCA_964417875.1 uncultured Steroidobacteraceae bacterium | reverse complement strand
TGGCGCTGGGCTGCAAGTACCTGCGCATCTGCCACCTGAACAACTGCGCCACCGGTGTCGCCACGCAGCACGAGGTGCTGCGCGAGAAGTACTTCATCGGGCTGCCGGAGATGGTGGTCCACTATTTCCGCTTCCTGGCGCGCGAGGTGCGCGAGATCCTGGCGTCGATGGGTGCGCGCAGCATCGCGGAGCTGATCGGTCACACCGAATACCTCGAGCCGGCAGAAGGCCAGACGAAGCGCCAGCGGCGCCTCGACCTCACGCCGCTGCTGGCCACCGCGGGCATCGACCCGAATGCGCAGCAGTTCTGCACCGAGCCGAAGAACCCGCCCTTTGACAGGGGCGACCTGGCCGAGCAGATGGTGGCCGACATGCGCCAGGCCATTCAGGAGGGCGCGGGCGGCGAGTGGCGCTACGCGGTGAAGAACTACAACCGCTCGATCGGTGCGCGCCTCTCGGGCGAGATCGCGCGCCGCTGGGGCAACTACGGCATGCAGGACAGCCCGATCACGCTGCACCTCACGGGGTCCGTGGGGCAGAGCTTCGGCGTGTGGAATGCCGGCGGACTGAACATGATCCTGGAGGGCGATGCCAACGACTATGTCGGCAAGGGCATGGCCGCCGGCAAGCTGGTGCTCAAGCCGCATCGCGACTCCGGATTCGTCGCGAAGGACACCGTCATCATGGGCAACACCTGCCTGTATGGCGCCACCGGCGGCGAGCTGTTCGCGGCCGGCCAGGCCGGCGAGCGATTCGCGGTGCGCAACTCCGGCGCCTGCGCGGTGGTCGAGGGTGCCGGCGATCATTGCTGTGAATACATGACCGGCGGTGTGGTGTGCGTGCTGGGTCCGACCGGCTACAACTTCGGCGCCGGATTCACCGGCGGCTTCGCCTATGTGCTGGACCTGGATCGCGCCTTCGTCGATCGCTACAACCACGAGCTGATCGACATCCATCGCCTGAATGTTGAAGCGATGCAGACCCAGGCGCAGCACCTGCAGCACCTGATCGAGCGGCACGTGGCCGAAACCGGCAGCGCGTGGGGCGAGGAGATCCTGCAGGATTTCCGCACCTACCTGTCGCGCTTCTGGCTGGTGAAGCCGAGGGCGGCATCGCTGGATTCCCTGATCGAGAACCTGAGCAGAGCGGCGTAATTCGATGGCTGGTACCAAGATCGACAAGAACCTGCAGTTCCTGGAAGTTTCCCGGCACGACCCGGAGAAACTGCCCATCGAAGTGCGCAAGACCGAATTCCGCGAGATCTACACCCAGTTCGATCCCGCGGGTGCAGCCCAGCAGGCCGGGCGCTGCCTGTCTTGCGGCAATCCGTTCTGCGAGTGGAAGTGCCCGGTGCACAACTACATCCCGAACTGGCTGAAGCTGATCAACGAGGGCAAGCTGTTCGAGGCGGCGGAACTGTCGCACCAGACGAACTCGCTGCCGGAGATGTGCGGCCGCATCTGCCCGCAGGACCGCCTCTGCGAGGGCGCCTGCACGCTGAACGACGGCCTGGGCGCCGTGACCATCGGTGCCATCGAGAAGTACATCAGCGACGAGGCGTTCAAGGCCGGCTGGCGCCCGGACATGTCCGGCGTGGTGCCCACTGGCAGGCGCGTGGCGGTGATCGGTGCGGGCCCTGCGGGCCTGGGCTGTGCCGACGTGCTGGTGCGCAATGGCGTGACGCCGGTGGTCTATGACAAGTATCCGCGCATCGGCGGCCTGCTCACCTTCGGCATTCCGCCCTTCAAGCTCGAGAAGGAAGTGGTGGAGAACCGTCGCGAGGTGATGGAAGGCATGGGTGTCGAGTTCCGCCTCGGTGTCGAGGTGGGCAAGGATGTGTCCTTCGACGAGCTGCTGGCCGAGTACGATGCCGTGTTCCTCGGCATGGGGACCTACACCTATGTGAAGGGCGGTTTCCCCGGTGAGGATCTGCCCGGCGTGCATGAGGCGCTGCCCTACCTGGTGTCGAACATCCAGCACGAACTGGGGCTGCCCGGCGGCGAGGACTTCGTGGATCTGGCGGGCAAGCGCGTGGTGGTGCTGGGTGGCGGTGACACCGGCATGGACTGCAACCGCACCGCGGTGCGCCAGGGCGCAACGTCGGTGACCTGCACCTATCGCCGCGATGCCGACAACATGCCGGGCTCGCGCCGCGACTACAAGAACAGTGTCGAGGAGGGCGTGACCTTCCTGTTCAACCGCCAGCCCATCGAGATCATCGGCAATGGCAAGGTCGAAGGCGTGCGCGTGGTCGAAACGCGGCTGGGTGCACCCGATGCCCGCGGCCGGCGGCGGCCGGAGAACGTGCCCGGCACCGAGCAGGTGATTCCCGCCGATGCGGTGGTGATCGCGTTCGGCTTCCAGCCGAGCCCGGCGCCGTGGTTCCAGAAGCATGGCATCAACCTGCATCCAAATGAACGCGTGCGCGTCACGGCCGATCGCATCACGCCGTTCCAGACCACCAATCCGAAGGTGTTCGCGGGCGGTGACATGGTGCGCGGGTCGGATCTGGTGGTGACCGCGGTGTTCGAGGGGCGCGAGGCTGCGAAGGGCATCCTGGGGTATCTCGGGCTGGGGTGAGCCTGGCTCGGCGTCGCAGGCGACTTCCCGAGAACGTTCTGACGATCGCATACAGGGAGGTCCTGTCCGATGACCATTGCGCTTTATCACCACCCGTTCACACGCGCATCCACCGTCGTGTGGATGCTCGAGGAAGTCGGCGTTGCCTACGAGCTGCGCTGGGTCGACGCCATGGCCGGCGCCCAGAAGTCACCGGAAATGCTGAAGCTCAATCCCATGGGCAAGCTGCCGGTGCTGGTGGATGGCGAGGCGGTGGTCTCCGAGAGCGCCGCGGTGGCGCTGTATCTCGGCGACCGTTATGCCGCAGGTCGTCTGGCTCCGGCGCTGGATGATCCCGCCCGCGGTCTCTACCTGCGCAGCGCGTTCTTCTCGCCTTCGGTCGTGGAGCCTGCGGCTGCGGCGCGCGCGTCCGGCGGCAATTTCAATGCCGGCGCAGTCGGCTGGGGCACCTACGAGACGATGCTCGACGCCACCGAGACACTGATCGGTGCAGGTCCCTGGCTGCTCGGCGAGCGCTTCACGATGGCCGATACCATCCTCGGCGGCACGCTGCGCTTCCTGCTGACCTTCGGCATGGTGGAGCCGCGACCGGCATTCAAGTCCTATGTGGAGCGGCTCGATGCGCGACCCGCATACCAGCGCGCTGCGGCGCGCAATGCAGCCGTCGCGGCCGAGCATGGGTTGAAGCGGTAGGGCAGCGCCTGCACCGGTAACCACCGTTGCTTGATCATCGTTGCGGACGCAGGGTCAGCCGCACGGCACGCTTTCGTGCTCGAAACCGTACCCCCCGGCCGCATCCCGGCTATACCTTCGAGGCCGACTGCCTGCATTATTGTGGCGTCGTCCGCTGGTGTGCGGACATCGGTTCGCAATCACACGCGTTAGCGACAGCACAACAATGCGGGTCAACCCGCGCAATCAGGCGGCCGGAGAGGCCGGGGGACTCATGAAGAAGAATGTCGTCATCCTGGTGGCCGGCGTGGCGCTGGTGGGCGCGGCGGCGGCGATGCTGTGGCTGGACCTGCGCAGCGAACGCGCGCAGGGCAGTGAACTGGCGGCGCGCATCGCGGCGCTGGAAGCCGCGCCGGGCGCGCAGCCCGCCGCGCCTGAAACATCCGGAACTGCCGCACTGCCTGCGCCGGCCGACGTGGCGCAGGCAGCGACGCCGGCACCACCATCGCCGGCGACTGCATCCACACCTGCACCCCCGACCCCGCAGACGCCCGGCCAGAACGCTGCGCAACCGCCCGCTGGCCTGCTCAATGCCCTGGCCACGCCGCAGGGCGTCGAAATGACCAACAACCTGATGCGCGGCTTGATGCGCCAGATGTATCCGGACATCGGCGAGGAGATGGGCCTGAACACCCAGGAGGTGGACGCCTTCTTCGACCTGCTCTCCCGGCAACAACAGGAAATGACCGCAGACACGCTGAGCCTGCTGGCCGGCAATGTGCAGGATCCCGACGCGCGGCGCGACCTGCAGCGCAGGCTGCAGGAGAAGGAGCGTCAGCACGAGGCCGAACTGACCGCGCACCTGGGCGCACGGTACGTGAAGTGGGAGGACTACCAGGCCACGGCGGCCGCCAGGACGCAGGCCAACGAGCTGAGGACCATGCTGGCGACGGGAACGGAGCCACTCAGTGACGAGCAGTACGGCAAGCTCGTGACGGCGTTTGCCGGCGAGACGAAACGCCTCACCAGTCAGGAGCGCGAGTGGAGCCGGTCGGCTGCCGCGCTGGATTCGCCGAACATGATGCAGGAAAGCCTGCAGCGGGCGGTGGATGCGCAGCGCCAGTTGCTGGATGTCGCCAAGCCACATCTCAGCGCTGCGCAGGAGGCGCAGTTCCGGCGCCAGGTGGAACAGCAGGCGGGCATGATGCAGGCCATGATGGGCATGATGGGCGGCGGACAGGGATCACCGGGACAGCCGTCCACGCCTGCGGGCGGGGCCCGCTGAGCCGCCGCCGGGACAGGAGTTGCGATGAGCCGATCGACTGGATGGCTTGGCGGTGCGCTGCTGGTGATCGTCATCATCGGCGCCGTCCTCTTTGGCAACCTGCGTGAGCAGCGCAAACACAACGCGCAGTTGCTGGGGCGTGTGACGGCGCTTGAAGCCGCTCGCGCTCCGGCCCCCGCCAGGTTGCAGCCCGCGCCGGTGGTGAATGTGGGCGATGTCGCAGCCGCCACAGGCGCGCTCACCGCGCCCCCCGCTGCGCCCGCAGACACGCCGGCGGCGGCAGGACAGGGCGAGTCCTTCCTCGAAGTGATCCGGCAGACGATGGAGACCCCGGAAGGCCAGGAGTACACGCGCACCATGCTGGTCTCGAGCCTGCGGCGGCAGTACCCGGACCTGGCGCAGGCGCTGGGACTGACCGAGGAGGAGGCCGACAGCCTGATCCAGATGCTTGCGCGGCACCAGACCAGCGCCGGCTTTGCACGCATGGGTGCTGCGACGAGCGCGGAGGACGCCTCTGCAAGGCAGGAGCGGATGCGCGCCATCAACGCGCAGGAGCAGGCGCACGAAGCCGAGCTGGAAGCCCTACTGGGATCCCGGTACATGCAATGGAAGGACTACCAGCGCTCCGCAACGAACCGTCAGCGCGAAAACCTGCAGCGCCAGCAGGCCGAAGCCCTGCGCATGGCGGTGAGCGTGCCCGGTCGGCCGGTGCAGGATGCGCAGTTCGAGGCGCTGCGCGCCGCGCTGCAGGCCGAGCAGCGACGCATCCAGACCGAGACCGGTGGCGCCAGTGCGAGACAGCAACTGCAGCTCCTGGACGACAACCACCGCCGCCTGATCGATGTGGCCGCGGCCCACCTTGATCCGGCGCAGCTCGAGGGTTACCGGCGTCATCTGCAGCAGGAGGCGGACATGACGCGCGTGATGATGGGCACGATGAACGCCATGGAGTCAGCCGGGAACCGCGAGACGGCGCCGCGCGCAGCCGACTGAAGGCATCGGCGCGGGGCACGTGTCCGCGCTTTCCCACGCAGGATGCCTGCTCCGGCGCCGATGGCGGTCGCGTAGAATGGCCGCTCCACCTGCCATTCTCCTCCGCAATGACCCAGCAAGCATTCACGAAGACACCCGGCTGGCTCGACTGGCATCCGCAACCCTCGAAGCCGCGTTTTGTCCTGCCACCCGGCGCGGTGGACGCACACTGCCATGTGTTCGGCCCCGGCGACGAATTCCCGTTTGCGCCAGAGCGCAAGTACACGCCCTGCGATGCCTCGAAGCAGCAGCTGTTCGCGCTTCGCGACCACCTGGGCTTCGCGCGCAATGTGATCGTGCAGGCCACCTGCCATGGCGCCGACAACCGCGCGCTGACCGATGCCTGCCGTGCGTCGCAGGGTCGCGCCCGCGGCGTTGCCACGGTGCGCCGCACGGTGACCGATGCAGAGCTGAAAACCTTGCACGATGCCGGCGTGCGCGGTGTGCGCTTCAATTTCGTCAAGCGCCTGGTCGACTTCACGCCGCGCGACGAGCTGATGGAGATCACCGCCCGCATCGCGCAGCTGGGCTGGCACGTGGTGATCTATTTCGAGGCGGCGGACCTGCCGGAGCTGTGGGACTTCTTCACCGCGCTGCCGACGACCGTGGTGGTCGACCACATGGGGCGGCCGGATGTGCGCAAGCCCATCGACGGTCCGGAGTTCGGCCTGTTCCTGAAGTTCATGCGCGAGCATCCGAATGTGTGGAGCAAGGTGAGCTGCCCGGAGCGCCTGTCCTTCACCGGTCCGCCGGCACTGGAGGGCGAGCAGCAGGCCTATCGCGACGTGGTCCCGTTCGCGCGGCGCGTGGTCGAGGAGTTTCCCGATCGGGTGCTGTGGGGCACCGACTGGCCGCATCCGAACCTGAAGGACCACATGCCCGACGACGGGCTGCTGGTGGATTTCATCCCGCACATCGCGGTCAATGCCGAACTGCAGCGCAAGCTGCTGGTGGACAACCCGATGCGGCTTTACTGGCCGGAAGAGCGCTGACCGACAGGCATGCCAGCGCCGGCCCGGGTCACGGTCATCCTGAATTCGGCTTCCGGGCACCACGATGCGCAGCACGCGGCCAGCGAGATCCAGGCCGGTTTCGATGAGGCCGGCTGCGGTTGCCGCCTGATCATCGCCAATGGACCGGATGAGGTGATGTCGCAGGCGCGCCGCGCCATCGCCGAGGCGCGCGCACTGACCCGGGCGGGTGCAGACGATGGGGGCGCTGACGGCGCGCCGCCCGTGGTGGCCGCGGCCGGCGGTGACGGCACCATCAACCTCGTGGCATCGCTGGCGCTCGATGCGCAGGTGGCGTTCGGCCTCGTGCCGCTGGGCACCTTCAACTTTTTGGCGCGTCACCTGGGCATTCCGCTGGAACCGCGCGCCGCGGCCATCGCACTGGCCACCGGCCGCACGCAGCGCATCCATGTCGGCAGGGTGAATGGCCATCTCTTCCTGAACAATGCCAGCTTCGGCCTGTATCGCGCGCTGCTCGAGGAACGGGAAGGATTCAAGCAGCGCTTCGGGCGCTACAAGGCCGTGGCGGCCATTGCCGCGCTGTACACCTTGCTGCGCTTCCGCAAGGTCTACACGCTGCGACTGGACCTCGATGGCCAGCCGGCCGCGATCCGCACGCCGATGCTGTTCTTCGGCCTGAACTCGCTGCAGTTCGAGAACCTGGGCATGGATGCCGCGTACTGCACGCAGGCCGGCAGGATGGCGGTGATCGCATTGCAGCCCGCCGGCCGCTGGCAGTTGCTGCGGCTGGCGCTGCGCGGCGCGCTGCATCGCCTGCACGATTCGCTGGACATGCGCACGCATTGCGCAACGCATGCCCAGGTGCTATTGCCCGGCCGCCGGCGCCTGCGCGTCGCCGTGGATGGCGAGAGCATCGAATGCCGCCTGCCGTTGCATTTCGAAGTGGTCCGCGATGCCCTTGAGGTGGTGGTGCCGCGCGATCCGGAGGAACGCCGGTGAGCGTGCCGTTCTCGCTGCGCATCGCGCACATCTCCGATCCGCACTTCGGCACCGAGGTGACCGCGGTGCGCGACGCGCTGCTGGCCGACCTGACCACGCAGCCACCGGACCTGTTGCTGCTCACCGGCGACATCACGCAGCGCGCCCGTCGCGCGCAGTTCGCGCGCGCGCGCGCCTTCCTCGACGCACTGCCACCGATGCTGAAGCTGTGCCTGCCGGGAAATCATGACCTGCCGCTGTTCGATGTGTTCACGCGTTTCACACGCCCCTACGAGCGCTTTCGCCGCTACGTCTCACCCAGCCTCGAGCCGGAACATGCGGATCCGCGACTGGCAGTGCTGTGTGTGGATGCGACCAGTCCCTGGCGGCATAAGGACGGCGCAGTGGATGCGACCCAGGTGCAGAGGACGGCGGCGCGCCTGCGCGATCTGCCGCAGCCTTTCCGGCTCGTCGCCACGCACCAGCCACTGGCTTCGGCGACGCTCACCGACCGGCGCAATGTGATCCATGGCGCGCACCACGCCATGCAGCAGTGGATTGGTGCCGGTGCCGACCTTTTCCTGGGCGGTCACATCCACCTGCCGTATTGCCTGCAGGTGAGCATGGACGATGACAGCCGCTCGGCGCTGCTGTTGCAGGCGGGCACCTGCCTGTCCCATCGCACACGCCAGGGCGTGCCCAATTCCTATCACCAGATCACCCTCGAACAGGACGTGACGCAGCGTCGCATCCGCATCGAACAACGCGATTTCGATGCAACCACTGGCGCATTCCAGCCACGCCGCAGATACCTTGCACTCAATGCGCTGCGCACTGCGGCCGAAGGCGCTTCCGCCGCTTCCGATCGCTGGCTGCTGGCCGCGGAAGGCAGTACGTGATTGCCGCAGCGGGGACGCAGACGGGCGTTGCCGCATCCGCATCGATGCAGCAGCTCGAACACCGCCTGATCCGCGCGCTGCGCGAACCCGGCGATGCCACTGACCCGCTCGGTCCGGACTGGCTGGAGAAGTTTGCCGTCGACCTGACGAGCCTGGGCGGGCATTCGGTGCTGACGCTGCTGGTGCTGGTGGTCACGCTGTACCTGCTGCTGGCCGGCCGGCGATCCACCGCCGCGCTGCTGGCCGGCAGCGCCGTGGGCGCGGCGCTGCTCAGTCATGTCGCCAAATTGCTGATCGGCCGCGCGCGACCTGATGTGGTCACGCACCTGGTGGAAGTCTCCTCGCCGAGCTTTCCCAGCGGGCATGCGCTGCTTTCCGCCAGCATCTACCTGACACTGGGCGCGCTGCTGGCCCGGCAGTTCCCGCAGCCGTTGATGCGGCGTTATTTCATCGCCGTGGCTGCCTCCATCACTGTGCTCGTCGGGCTCAGCCGGGTGTATCTTGGCGTGCACTGGCCCAGCGATGTCCTCGCCGGCTGGCTGGTGGGTGCAATGTGGGCATGGGGATGCTGGACCCTGGCCAGACGTTTCGCGGGACGGTCAGGATGACGTTCACCGGGTAACAGAGAGACGAGGACGACAACGGCCAGAACCAGGTACCACGATATGACCGGATCAGACAGCACTGTGCCGACCTGCAATACGCCCGGCCCTCGCGCCCAGGCCGCCCCGCAACGCGCGCCGGTCGTGCTCGCTCCCGGCGAGGGCCGCGCATGGCAAATGGGACGCATCGGCGCCATCTTCAAGGCCGATGGCCCCGAAACCGGCGGAGGCTACTCGATCTCGGAATGGTGGCTGGAGCCGCACACGCAGGGGCCGGGCGCGCACTCGCATGCGGAGGACGACGTGTTCTTCGTGATCGAAGGCACGATGAGCGTGCTCGTTGGCGACGACTGGCACGACGCGCCGAAGGGCTCCTTCGTGCTGGTCCCCGGTGGCATGGTGCACGACTTCCAGAATCGCAGTGACCGTCGCGCGGGCGTGCTGAATCTTTCGTTCCCGGGCGGATTCGAGACGCACATGCCGCTGATTGCGCAGTGGTTCGGCGATCATCCGCCGGGCGATGCCTGAAGCTGCCGCGCCGGACCCTCAGCCCGCGCCGGGACCGAACCGCGCGATGAACTCGCGATGCAGCCGCAGCGGATCCGCCGGATCGCGCGCCGACTTCTGCAGCTGCGCCGCCTGGTAGCCGCTGCGCACATCCTGCACTTCGATGCATTCGCCCGCGACGCGGAAGTCCACCCGCCAGTCCTGCACGGCCAGCGTCAGGGCGCCATCGCGTGCGCGACGGATGCGCCGGTAGGGATGCGGCTGCGGTCCCAGCATCAGCGTGGCGATGATGCGTTCGCGAAGCGGCAGCACGGTGCGCGGCGCAAGCCATGCAAGCTGTGCCGCGGCGCGTTCCGCGAAAGTCACCTCCCAGGCGGGCCGCGGATCCGCCGCCAGCCAGCCACTGCCGGAATCCGGGAAGGCATCGGCGTAGGGCACATAGGGCTTGATGTCGAGTATCGGCGTGCCATCGAGCAGGTCCACTTCGCGCACATGCAGATGCAGTCCTTCAATGCGGTCCAGCCGCAACGCCGACAGTCCCAGTGGATTCGGACGGTGCGGCGCGCGCGTGGCCAGCACGCCCTTGCGTCCGCCGGTGGCACGCGGCGGCAACACCTTGGGGCGCCAGCCGCGGTTGCGGTGGAACCAGAAGATGACCCAGATGCGCTCCCAGCCGGCCAGGTCCTCGATGGCATGCTCGAGGTTCATGTCGGACTGCAGTTCGATGACGCCGATGGCATCGGTGGCCGCGGCAGGCTGTCGCGGTGCCTCCACCTTGCTGGCCCAGGCGGTGCGCAGCACGCCGATCGGCGTCAGCGTGAGGGCGGGCAGGTCTGCAATTGATGCGCCGGGCCCGGTCACGGATCCCGCAGCCCGGCCGCCGGATGCCGCAACACGTTCAGCGCGAGGTGAGGCGCCGCGTGGCCTGGCGGAACAGGTCCACCGCCGGCTGCGCGGCCAGCCGCTGCGCGCGCGGCCCGACCAGCAGGATCAGCGAGGTGCTGGGCAGCGACGGACCGATCTTCACGATGCGCCCATCGGCCAGGCCGGTGGCGGCGAAGTGATCGAACAGCACCGCGAAGCCATGCCCTTCGAGGCACATGTTCGCGATCACGTCGGGGAACTGCGAACGGGCAATGATGTTCTTCGGTTCGATGCCCGCTTCCTTCAGGATGCGCCACATGAAACGGGTGGGACGGAATTCGTCCGGCGGCATGATCCACGGCATGTCGGCCAGCTTCACGCCGGGCCGCAGCGCGCGCTTCGCCAGCTGCGGCGAGCAGTAGATCGACACCGCGACGGTGTTCACCACCTCGGACTGCAGCCGCTCATCGATGACGAAGTCGCCGGTGAACACGGCCAGGTCCACTTCGCCGGCCAGCACCATCGGCCCGGCACCCCGCGTGGGATGCAGCGGCATGAAGTCGAGCTGGATGTTCGGATATTGCTCGCAGAAGGTCGGCAGCCGCGGACGGATGTAGGCATCCAGCAGCAACGGGGT
This sequence comes from uncultured Steroidobacteraceae bacterium, assembly GCA_964417875.1. Classification (GTDB taxonomy): domain Bacteria; phylum Pseudomonadota; class Gammaproteobacteria; order Steroidobacterales; family Steroidobacteraceae; genus ZC4RG30. The sequence goes on along the minus strand of CAYQJU010000067.1, from coordinate 3,496 downwards.
GGCCGTCACGGCGAGGCGGATCGCGCGCGGTCCGCGCGAGCTGCGCGTCTGCTGTTCCATCTCCTGGCGACCCAGCACCAGTTCCTTGGCCTTCTCGAGGAACACGCGGCCATCATCGGACAGCGACGGCGGCGATCCCCGGCGGCGTTCGAACAGGTTGTGGCCGAGGTGTCCCTCCAGCGCGCGGATCTGGTTGCTGATCGATGGCTGGCTGACACCCAATCGCTCGGCCGTGCGGCGGAAATTGCAATCGCCGGCGGCGGCCACGAAAATCTCGAGCTGGCGGAAGGTGATGGACATGAATGTCTAGGCAGCCGGATGCCGTTGCGTCACGTCGACCATAACAACTCCCCTTGAACCTGCGTCCTGCATCGGCCGGGCGTTCGTTGCGCCCGCCGGAGCTAGTATAAGGTACACGTGATACGTCGGCGGCGGTAATAACGTCAGCGTTATGTTAGGGGGACCGGGCGCCATGGAAGGCAGTGATGCGCGTCTGCCGGCATCGAGGCCGGCAGCGGAAGAAATGATGGCGCGCATGCGCGATCTTGGCGGTGCGCCTGCATGGGTGGCCGCATTCGGGGTGCTGCATGCGCTGCTGCTGCAGGTCGGCTATGCGCTGAAGATCAGCATCGCCAATCCATCCGTGATGTGGCCGTCGGCGGGACTTGCGCTGGCCGTGCTGTGGCTGACGCCGCGCCGCCTGTGGCCGGCCATCCTCGGTGTGCAGTTCGTCGTCGAGGTGGCCACCGCCGCGTGGTGGATGAGTTCCTTCGACCTCGGGCTGGTGTCGCTGTACACGCTGGCCAACATGGCTGGCGCCGTGGTCGGGGCCAGCCTTGCGGGCTGGCGCATCCGCAAGCTGGTGTTCCTGCGCGCGCGCGAAGTGCTGTGGTTCGTCATCGTCACCGCGGCGGGTGCCGCGGTCAGCGCGTCACTCGCATTGCCGGTGCACCTCTTTGCGCTGGGCGATGTGTCCATGGACGCCTCGCAGCGCCTGGTCATGTGGCAGATCTGGGCGGCCGGGCAATGGGCCGGCATCATCACCGTCGCGCCGCTGCTGGTATCTTGGCTGAGCCCGATGCGCACGCACTTCGAGGAGCTGCGTCTTCGCTCGCGCCTTGAACTGTGCGTGATGGCCGTGGTGCTCGTCGGCGCCTGCTTCTACGTCTGGGTGGAGCCAGGTCGCGCGCAGTCCCTGCTGCAGCTTCCCACCACCATCGTGCTGCTGATGATCGTGGCGGTCATGCGCCTGCCACCGCGCTGGGTGGTGTCGCTGTTCTCGCTGATGGCGCTGGCGCTGGCGACCATCACGGCTCGAGCCGGCGGACCGGTGCCGCCGGAGATGGCCATCAACGGCATCGGCCAGGTGCAGGTGTTCGTGGTCACGCTGGGCCTGTTCGCGTTCGTGCTGTCTGCCACGCTGTCCGAGCGCACCATCACTGCCCGCCAGCTGCGCGACAGCGAGAGCCGCTACCGCCACTTCGTTGCACTGAGCACCGAGGCGTTGTGGCGCATCGAGTTCACCCGGGCGATGCCCGTGGCACTGTCCGCCGATGCGCAGGTGGCATGGCTGCGCGCGAATGCATGCATCGCGGAATTCAGCCGTTCCTATGAACTGCTCGATGCGCGCGCCGGCGCCGGTGCTGCCGATCCGCTCGCCTGGGATCCGGCCATCCCCTGGGTGGCGGCATTCGAGACACGGATCGCACAGGCGGCTGGCCAGTGCTTCACGATGGATGGACTGCAATTCGAAGTGGAGGCACGCGGCCGCCGCCGTGTTTTCGTTGCCAGCTTCAATGGCGTGATCGAAGACCAGCATCTGCAGCGGCTCTGGGGCGTGGCGCGCGACATCACCGAGCTGACCGAGCTCAACGCGAGCCTGCTGCGCGAGCGTGAGCGGCTGAAGTCCTATGCGCGGAAGATCGTCACCGCCGAGGAGAAGGCGCGCCGCGCCACCGCGGTCGACCTGCACGATGGCATCGGCCAGTCGCTGGCCGGCATGGCGATGACGCTGGATGTGGCGCGCCAGAACGCGAGCCCGGAGGTCAGGCTGCTGGTCGAGGAGGTGCGCTCGCGCCTGCGCGAGGTGCAGGAGAAGACCCGCAGCATGATCTCGGACCTGAGTCCGCCGGGGCTGTATGAGCTCGGCCTGACCGCGGCGCTGCAGTGGCTGGTGGTCTATGTGCGCAGCCACGACGGCCTGAAGGTCGAGATGGATGTGGACCTGCGCGAGGCCGCCGTGCCGCTGGAGACGCGCGTGCTGGTGTTCAAGCTGGTGCGCGAGCTGCTGCGCAATGTGACCAAGCATGCGGGCGTGTCGGCAGCGCAGGTGCGGCTGCGTGGCGATGGCCAGTCGCTGCAGGTGCGGGTGGCCGACGAGGGCCGCGGCTTCGAGTGGCAGTACGACCTGTTCGGCGCCCGCAATGGCGGCTTCGGCCTGTGGAGCATCGCGGACCGGGTGAGTGAGGCTGGCGGGGAGTTTTCCGTCGACACAGCACCGGGCCGGGGGGCGCGCTTCGACCTGACGCTCCCGCTGCGGCCGCCGCGGCGGGTCGAAGATCGCCGCGCGCACGCGGCCATGGGCCGGCGCGGGGCATAAAAAAACCCCGCCAGGGCGGCGGGGTCATTTGAGCTTCGCGGGCGTCCCTAGATCAATCAAAACATGGACGAAAAATCTTGCCGGCTGGTGCGCCCGGATCCTTCAGGACCCGGCTGATCGACGGTCAACCCGGGCGTGCTCGCCCGTTTGCTGCACCACAGCAAGCCCGACAAACGAGGCCGCTGCATACCGTGCCCTACATGATCGCCTGGGCTTCTTTTGTATCTTCGACCCAACAACAGGTCGAAATTCCAAGAATTCCAGCAAGTTAGACGCTGCGAATTACGCTACGACTAACTGTCGAGGGCAAGTGTAACGCGATCCCTGTTGCAAATAAACTGTCGCCATCACAAAACAGTGACGAGCCGTCGCTGCTGGCCAACACAACAGGGGGCCGGGGCGCGCGGAGGCGCCCCTGGGGGGGTGATCAGGCCGTCAGGGCGGTGCGCAGGCGTTTCATCGCCGCCACTTCGATCTGGCGGATGCGTTCGGCCGACACGCCGTACTCGCTGGCCAGTTCGTGCAGCGTGGCCTTGTCGTCGGCCAGCCAGCGGCGCTTGAGGATGTCCTGGCTGCGCGAGTCCAGGTGCGTGATGGCCTCGCCCAGGCGCTCACGCTGGTCCACATCCCATTCCTCGTTCTCGGCCTGCACCGCCGGGTCTGAGCCGGGGGCCGGCAGGAACTGGGCGGGACCGAACTGGCCTTCGTCGTCGTCGGCATCAGGCGCCGGGTCGAAGGACATGTCGCGCGCGGCAAGGCGCTTTTCCATCTCGGTGACCTCGGCGGCGGTCACCCCGAGGTCGGCCGCCACGGCCAGCGTCTCCTCGTGGGTCAGCCAGCCCAGGTTCGGCTTCATCTTGCGCAGGTTGAAGAACAGCTTGCGCTGCGCCTTGGTGG
>CAYQJU010000066.1:0-14966 GCA_964417875.1 uncultured Steroidobacteraceae bacterium | reverse complement strand
ATCAGAGCTCTCCTGTCGGAAAACTCTACTCCCAAGTGGTCCTGAAGATCAGGGGGTTACAGTGCCCCAAGGGTCCGGAGCAATCGCGCGGTGCGTAGGCATTTGGCTTGGCCAGACTGCCGTGCGTCCGGCTTGATGTCACCTATCTTGCCTAACGGCGGTGGGAGGATCACGATTCGGCCTCCTGCAACCGAAGGGAGCGGAGGCATGCCCGGGACTCTCGGCCGTAAGTTCACGATTCCGCACTTACTCGCCCTCTTGCTGGTTCTGGCCTCGACGCTCTCTGCATGCAGCAAGCGCCCCGCAGTCCCCTCCATCCCCATCAACCCCGACGACATCGCCGGCGCCGTCACCTCCCCCTCCGGCCCCGAAGCCGGCGTCTGGGTCATCGCCGAAACCTCCGATCTCCCCACCCGCTTCGCCAAGATCGTCGTCACCGACGACCAGGGCCGCTACCTCATCCCCGACCTGCCGCCCGCAAACTACGAAGTCTGGGTCCGCGGCTACGGCCTAGCCGATTCCGCCAAGGTGGCAAGCGAACCCGGCAAGTCGCTCAACCTCACCGCCACCCTCGCCCCCGACCCGGCCACCGCCGCCAAGGTCTACCCCGCCGCCTACTGGTACGCAATGATGAACCTCCCCACCGAGGAGGAAACCGCAACGCTGCGCAACGGCCGCAACGAGTACCTCATGTGGATGAAGAACATGGCCTGCGTGGGCTGCCACCAGCTCGGCCAGTTCTCCACGCGCACCATCCCGCCCAGCCTCGGCAAGTTCAACAGCTCGCACGATGCCTGGCTGCGCCGCATCTCCTCCGGCCAGGCCGGCAACAACATGATTCAGACGGCGATGGGCACGCTCGGCGGTCTGCCGCTGAAGTATCTGTCGGAGTGGACGGATCGCGTGGCGCTGGGCGAGCTGCCCGCGCAGCAGCCGGCGCGGCCGCAGGGCATCGAGCGCAATGTGGTTGCCACCGTGCGCGACTGGCTCACCGACCAGCACTACCTGCACGATCTTTCTGGCACGGATCGGCGCGACCCGACAGTCAATGGCTATGGCCCGCTGTATGGCGCGCCGGAGCTGAGCACCGATGATTTCCCCATCCTCGATCCGCAGACCAGCACTGCCACCACATTCCGCGCGCCGGTGCGCGACGCGGACACGCCAACCACCAAAAACGACGCGGTGGTTGCCCCATCGCCCTACTGGGGCGAGGAGCGGATCTGGGACAGCCGCGCGAACGCGCACAACCCGATGCTCGATGCGCAGGGCCGCGTCTGGTACACGGCCCGCATCCGCGCCGCCGACAACCCAGCGTTCTGCAAGCGCGGCTCGGATCATCCTTCGGCGAAGGCTTTTCCGGTCGAACGCTCGGGGCGCCAGCTTGCGGTCTATGAGCCGGACACGCAGAAGTACACCTTCGTCGACACCTGCTACGGCACGCATCATCTGCAGTTCGCGTACGACGACCCGAATGACACGCTGTGGACCAGCGGCGGTGGCCAGGTGGTCGGCTGGCTCGACACGAAGAAGTTCGATGCCACCGGGGATGCCGCGGCGTCGCAGGGCTGGTCGCCGCATGTGCTCGACACCAACGGCAATGGCCGGCGCGACGACGGCTGGGTGGAGCCGGGGCAGCCTGCCGAGGCGCGGCGCGACACGCGCCTGGCCGCCGGCTTCTATGCGGTGATGCCGAACCCAGCGGATGGCTCGGTGTGGGGCTCGGTGGCGTTCCAGTATCCCGGCGCCATCCTGCGCTTTGATCCGAAGACGCAGCTCAGCGAGATCTATCGGCCGCCGCTGCCCGGCTTCGGGGTGCGCGGTGCCGACATCGACACGCGCGGCGTGGTGTGGGTGTCACTGGGCAGTGGTCATCTGGGCGAGTTCGACCGGCGCAAGTGCAAGGCAGCATTGAATGGACCTTCGGCAACGGGTGATCACTGCCCGGAAGGCTGGACGCTGCACGATCTGCCGGGGCCGGGGTTCGCGGACCTGCCTCAGTTCAGCGTGGAATCCAGCTACTACACCTGGGTGGACCAGCACGACACGCTGGGGCTGGGCAAGGATGTGCCGATCGCCACGGGCAACCTGTTTGATGGGGTGCATGCGCGGGTGGGGACGCAGATGGTGACGCTGCGCATTCCTTATCCGCTGGGGTTCTACATGAAGGGGATGGAGGGGCGGATTGATGATCCGGCGGCGGGGTGGAAGGGGCGCGGGCTGTGGGTGACGAGTGGAGACAGGACGCCGTGGCTGATGGAGGGGGGCAAGGGGACGAAGCCGCTGGTGGTGCATTTTCAGACCAGACCGGATCCGTTGGCGAGGTAAGGGGAGCGTCTAGAGACACATAATTATGTGCGACACTTAATTACGTGTGATATCGGACTCAGGAGCCTTGGCATGTCGAACACCACCAATTTCACCGGTGCGGTTGATCGGGATCTGCTCAAGCGCGCCAAGGTGATCGCCGCCAAGTCCGATACCTCGGTCAACGCCCTGTTCAATGCCCAGCTGAGCTACCTGGTCGAGACCTTCGAGAGTGCCGATGCAGGCCGCAATGCCAATTACCGTACCTTGCTGGCGTTCTCGTTGGGCCGGCTGGATGCAGAGTCTGCCCTGACGGCACTGGGACTCGACAGCGAGGAAGACCTGTTCCTGCTGATGGTTCAGGCCCACCTGCCAATGCCGCGCCTGCCGGAGGCCGAGACCACCGGCATGGTGAAGGCGCTGCACGCACTGGGCGACGGCTGAAGGGGTGGCTCCGGCCCAACCTGTCCCGCTGCTGTTGCCGCATGCGGGGACGCTAATCACCCTGGCCTATGCGGGGCGGCTAGATCTGCTGCTGCGCCCGGCGCGGCCGCTGCAGCTGGTGGACATGGTGTTGCACGAGGTGACGCGATACGCGACCCCGAGTCGCGATGCGATCACCGTGTTCGTGAAATAGCAGCAGCCAACAATTATCGAAACCGCAACGTATCGCCAATACCAGGCGCAGGTTGCCGCCGGCACCGACCGGCTGCGCAAGGCTGGGTTGGGAGAATTGGCGATCCAGGAGGCCATCAACCAGTTGGCGCTATTGGAGCCGCCGCAGCAGACCGTGCTGCTGTTCGAGGATCACAAGATCGCAAGCACGTCGTTCCACCTGCCCGACGGCACGCTGCGTGTGTCTACCCGCGCGTTCCTGTTGTTCCTGGAAGAGCGCGGTTGGCTCGCGTCGGCCGCCGAGGTAGAGCAGGCCGCGATTCAGGCTGGGCGGAAGTTCTCCCGGCTGCGCTTTCCATAGCAGGCGGGACGCTATGAGGCTCCAATGGGCAGGCTCATAGACTGAAGGCCAGCCCGAGTTTGTCGCCACCAACGTGCGCGCCATGGCCGCCGCCGCTGGGCAGAGACACCGAGGTTGAACGTGACTCGGAGGCTGTCTCCGGTTAGTATACGGAGACCGCCTCCACTAACCTGTCCGGGTGCCGAAAGGAAACCTGTCCATGATCACGAATCCATCCGGAGAAAGAGGTGCACTGCGCGCGGATGCACAGCGAAATCGCGACAGCCTCCTCAGGACGGCGGCGCGGCACTTTGCGGCTTATGGCGTAAACACCTCTCTGGATGAGATTGCGCGGGAGGCAGGGGTCGGACCGGGCACGCTCTATCGCCATTTCCCTACTCGCGAACATCTGCTGTGCGAGGTGCTGCACGAACGGCAGGAGGTTCTCCTGTCCCGCCGTGACGAAGCCTCAGCGATGCCGTGCGCACAGAATGCGCTTCGCGCCTGGATGGTAGCGCTCAAGGACTATCTCAGCGCCTTCAACGGTCTGCCACAACCTTTCATAGACGCCTTCAAAGTCCAGGCAGCGCCTTTGGCGGTCACCTGCCAGGCACTCGTTGCGATAACTGACGCATTTCTCTCACGCGCTCAGGCCGACGGCGCCGCCAGGCAGTCCGTTTCCGCGCCTGCGCTATTCCTGAGCGCACTGGGATCGGCCTTCGTCCACGACAAGGCCGCCGAACATGGCACAACCCCGGAGCTGATCGAGGAGATCCTGGCCTTTGGTTATCTCGCACGCGGCGCGGCGACAGATATGGCCGACCCAGTTCAAGCAAAAACTGGAGCACCTCATGAGTGACATCAAGCCAATTCGCGTTGGGTTCATCGGCCTTAATCCTGACATTCACTGGGCTGCCATGGCCCATATGCCGGCGCTTAAGGCACTGTCGGACGACTATGTCGTGATTGGCGTGGCAAATACCAGTCTCGCCAGCGCGAAGAAGGCTGCCGACGCCTTCGGACTGCAGCATGCTTTCGAGAACGCACACGCGCTGGTCAATTCCCCCGAGATCGACCTTGTTGTCGTCACCGTCAAGGTGCCGCATCACTACGAATTGGTGACGGCGGCGTTGAACGCAGGCAAACACGTTTATTGCGAATGGCCGCTCGGCAACGGTCTTGCCGAGGCGCGGGAATTGGCCGATCTGGCGGAGGCGAAGGGCGTGGTCGCCGCGATAGGCACCCAGATGCGTGTCGCCCCTGAGGTCGAATATCTGCGCCGGCTCATCGCCGACGGCTATGTCGGTGAGGTGCTCTCGACGACCCTCGTGGGCAGCGGCAACTCGTGGGGGTCCGAGACCGATGCCGCCCATGCCTATCTTTCCAACCGAAAGCATGGTGCAACGATGCTCAGCATTCCGCTTGCGCACACACTGGCCGGTATGCGCGAAGTGCTGGGCGGATTTGGCGACCTTTCCGCGCGCATGCTTGTCCGTCGCAAGACCGCACATGTCACAGATACCGGCGAGACCATCCCCGCCACCTCCCATGACCAGGTTCTGGTGCAGGGCGCGCTGGAAAGCGGTGCGGCGGTCTCGATCCACTATCGCGGCGGCATATCCAGGGGAACCAACCTGCTGTGGGAAATCAACGGTACTGAAGGCGATATTCAGGTGACGGGCGCCAACGGTCACGGTCAGATAGTGCAATTGTCGATCCGCGGCGCCAACGGCGATGCAAGCGAACTTGCTCCGCTGACGCCGCCCGCCTCGGCCTATGAGGGCTGGCCGGACAATTCGGTAGCCCGCAATGTCGCCCGACTCTATGCGCTGATCGCGCGGGACATTCGTTCGGGCACGCGCTCGGCGCCCAGCTTCCGCGATGCAGTAGCGCTGCATGAGGTTATTGACACCATCGAGCAATCCGCTGACGGGAGTACACAGCAATGACCGCGCTTTCCATACTCGAACTGGTCCGCGTCACACAGGACACGGACGCCGGGGCGGCCCTCAACAACGCGCGGGACCTTGCGTCCCACGCTGAGCAATGCGGCTATAAGCGCATCTGGGTGGCGGAACACCACAATATGGCGGGCATCGCCAGCGCCGCCACCTCGATCGTCATCGCCCACATCGCCGGTGGAACCAGGACAATACGGGTCGGAGCCGGCGGCATCATGCTGCCCAATCACGCGCCCTATATCATTGCCGAGCAATTTGGCACGCTGGAACGGCTCTACCCTGGACGCATTGATCTTGGGCTCGGTCGTGCGCCGGGCACCGACCAGGTCGCGGTGCGGGCGATGCGGCGCTCGCCCGCCGCGTCGGATCAGTTTCCGCAGGATGTGCTGGAGCTCCAAGCCTTTTTTGCCCCTGCCAGCCCCGCTCAACGCATCGTTGCCGTTCCGGCCGCCGGAACCAATGTGCCTCTATGGATATTGGGATCGAGCAATTTCGGGGCGTCGCTGGCGGCGGAACTGGGCCTGCCCTATGCTTTTGCGTCGCATTTTGCGCCCGACATGCTGATGCCGGCGCTGGAAATCTACCGCAGCCTGTTCAAGCCGTCCGCACAACTCGACCGGCCCTACGTGATGGCCGGCATCAACGTCATCGCTGCCGATACCGACACCGAAGCCAAGCGGCTCGCGACCTCCCAGCAGATGTCCTTCGCTGACATCATCGGCGGACGGCGCGGCCTGAGCAACCCGCCCATCGACGATATCGAAACCTACTGGTCACAGCAGGAGAAGGCGCAAGCCATGCACATGCTGGCGCATTCCGTTGTCGGTTCCACAGACAGTGTGCGCACAGGGCTGCAAGCGTTCGTTGCCAAAACGAGCGTCGACGAGCTGATGATCGTCTCCGATGTGTACGACCACCAGGCGCGACTGCGTTCAGTCGAACTGATTGCCAACGCAATGAAGTGAGGCGTGCGCCGACGACTCTTTAATACAACGAAAGGAAAGCTGATCATGGAAAAACGTACATTGGGCCGTTCAGGCCTCTCGATTTCACCGCTGGTATTCGGCGGCAATGTCTTCGGCTGGACAGCGGACAAGACCCGCTCGTTCGACTTGCTCGACCGCTTTGTCGAAGCAGGATTCGAAACGATCGACAGCGCCGACATGTATTCGAACTGGGTTCCTGGCAACGCCGGCGGCGATTCCGAGACCATTATCGGCGAATGGATGAAGGCGCGCGGCAATCGCGACCGGGTGACCGTCATCACCAAGGTCGGCATGGAGATGCCGGGCCAGGGCCAGGGCCTCTCGGCGGGCTGGATCGAGCGCGCGGTGGAGGATTCGCTGCGGCGGCTCCAGACTGATCACATCGACCTCTATTTTTCGCATCTCTTCGATGAGACCGTGCCGGTCGAGGAAACACTCGCCGCCCACGATCGTCTGATCAAAGCTGGCAAGGTGCGCGCTATCGGCGCCTCGAATCATTCCGCCGATCAGCTGGCGCAGGCGTTGAAGGCCGCCGCCGACAACAGCCTTCCCCGTTACGAAGTGCTTCAACCCCAATACAATCTTTACGACCGCGACGGTTACGACGGTGCGTTGCGCGATCTGGCGGTCGCCGAAGGGCTCGGCGTCATCACCTACTTCAGCCTCGCCAGCGGCTTCCTGAGCGGCAAGTATCGCAGCGCCGAGGATTTCACCAAAAGCGCGCGTGGCGGCGGTATGGGCAAATATCTCGATGAGCGCGGGTTGCGGATTCTCGCGGCGCTGGACGAAGTCGCCGCAGCCCACCAGGCCGTGCCGGCCGAGGTGACCTTGGCTTGGCTGATGGCGCGCGAAGGCGTGACCGCCCCGATCGCCAGCGCAACAAGCCTGGAACAATTGGAAAGCTTGATCCGCTCCACCCGACTCACGCTTTCAGCCAATGACATTGCGCTGCTGGATCAGGCTAGCGTCTGAAACGCCCGCGCCTGAAAGGAGAGTTGGATGGAAATCGATCTTGCAGGAAAACGCTCCATCGTCACCGGGTTGAACTTGTAACGGTTTTTGCGCCGCCGGGTTCCCGCCTTCGCGGGAATGAATAGCTGTGAGAGATGGGGTTCCCAATGAATCATCTACAGGACGCCGAGGTTGCGTCCGAAGATGCGCATGACCTCGTCGCCCTCGTTCAGGCGCAATTGGCTATGTTCGAACGCGGAGGGCTCACTCCAGGGCGCATGGTGAACCGCGAATTTGTGCCGGCGGATGAAGCAGAAACCCGACGGCCCCCATCCACGCACGACTCCGAGTGAGGGCAGCGTGCCCTCGCGACTGGGCGCGCTGACTGCTGGGGCCGACGCTGCCGGGCGTACCTTGCTTGTCGTCCTGGCGGGCAGCACTGGCGCCGGCAAATCGACTTCCACGCACAGGCGCTGTCGGGTATCGGCTTCCATTCATCAACGCCGGCCAGCCGCGAGCACGCTGGCTGATGAACCCCGTCACCCCAAGTGGCGCATCAAGGCGCTTCACTCCCACTCGATCGTCGCCGGCGGTTTGCCGCTGACATCGTATACAACGCGTGATACGCCTTTAACCTCGTTCACGATGCGCCGCGAGCAGCGATCGAGCAGGTCATACGGCAATGGCGCCCAATGCGCCGTCATGAAATCCACGGTCTGAACTGCGCGAAGCGCAATCACCGGATCATACCGACGCCCATCCCCCGTCACCCCCACGCTGCGCACCGGCAAAAACACCGCAAACGCCTGCGCAGTCTTCTCATACCACCCCGCCTTCCTCAGCTCCTCGATGAAGATGTGATCCGCCTCGCGCAGCGTCTCCGCCGCCTCCTGCGTCACCTCTCCCAGGATCCTCACCCCCAGCCCCGGCCCCGGGAACGGATGCCGATGCACCATCTCCGCCGGCAGCCCCAGCTCCACGCCGATCTTCCGCACCTCATCCTTGAACAGCTCGCGCAGCGGCTCCACCAGCTTCAGCCGCATGTGCGCCGGCAGCCCGCCGACGTTGTGATGGCTCTTGATCACATGCGCCTTGCCACTCTTCGCGCCGGCGGACTCGATCACGTCCGGATAGATGGTCCCCTGCGCCAGGAACTCCACATCGGTGATCTTCTGGCTCTCTTCCTCGAACACGTCGATGAACAGCTTGCCGATGATCTTGCGCTTGGCCTCCGGGTCCGCCACGCCCTTGAGCGCGGCGAAGTAGCGCGGACCGGCATCCACGCGGATCACCTTCACGCCGAGGTTCTGCGCGAAGATGCGCATGACCTCGTCGCCCTCGTTCAGGCGCAGCAGGCCATGGTCCACGAACACGCAGGTGAGCTGCTCGCCGATGGCCTTGTGCAGCAGCGCCGCGACCACGGATGAATCCACGCCGCCGGAAAGCCCCAGCAGCACCTTGCCCTGCCCCACCTGCGCGCGCACGCGCGCGATGGCATCCTCGATGATGTTGCCGGCGGTCCAGCTGCCATCGCACTGGCAGATCTCGCGCAGGAAGCGCTGGTAGATGCGCTCGCCCTGCTTGGTGTGCGTGACTTCGGGGTGGAACTGCAGTGCGTAGTAGTGCCGCGATTCATCGGCCATGCCGGCGATGGGCACGTCGCCGGTGCTGGCGATCAGCTTGAAGCCGGGCGGCAGGTCCACGACCTGGTCGCCATGGCTCATCCACACATCGAGCAGTCCATAGCCTTCGGGGCTGACGCTGTCTTCGATATCCCGCAGCAGCGTGGAATGGCCGCGGGCGCGCACCTGCGCATAGCCGAACTCGTGCACCACGCCCATCTCGACCTTGCCGCCGAGCTGCGCGGCCATGGTCTGCATGCCATAGCAGATGCCGAGCACGGGGACCTTGGCATCCCACACGGCCTGCGGCGCGGCGGGGGCATCGGGCGTTAACACGGACTCGGGGCCGCCGGAGAGGATGATGCCGCGGGGTTTGAAATCGCGGACTGCGGCATCGCCGGCATCCCAGGGATGGATCTCGCAATAGACGCCGAGCTCGCGCACGCGGCGCGCGATGAGCTGGGTGTATTGCGAACCGAAGTCGAGGATCAGGATGCGGTGGGCGTGGATGTCGGCGTGCGGGGATGGGCTCATGGGTCTCGCGGGCGTCGGTGGCCGAAGGGATCTGGCCCGGCGGGCGGACCGTGGAAACCCGCAATTCTAATGATCCCGGCGCCCTGCCGCGAATGGGGGGCGGCCCGCTGACGCGATCCCGCCCCCCGGGGCCCTCTCTCCCCCGGCTAGCTCATCCCGGGCCGGCCGGCCTCAGAAACGCACCCTCGCCCCGACCTTGTACGCCCGCCCGATCACGTCGAAATAACGCTGGTTGGTCGGGCTGTTGATGGTGTGCGACAGCGGCGGATCGCGGTCGAACAGGTTGGCGATGCGGGCATAGAGCTGGATGCCGGGGCGTTCGCCGACCTCGCGCAGGTCCCATGTGCCGTTCAGGTTGAAATACGTCACCGAGCCAATGGTGTTGTCGTTGGTGGTGGAGGTATAGAGCGGATTCGCCATGCCTTCGGCAACGATGTCGGCGAAGCGCGCATCATCGGGGCCGATGTGCAGCGGGTTGTTGATGCCGCTGCCGATGTGGCGGGCCTGCAGGGTCGCCGTCCACGGGCCGCGTGACAGCGACACGAAGCCATCGAGCACGAGGTCTGCGACGCCGGCGGCCTGGCCGACGCCCCAGCCGGTCTGGCCGGCGCGTTCGGTGGTGCCGGCCGAATCGCGGATGATGTAGTCGATGACATAGGTGCCGAACAGCCGCAGGCTGAGGTCGGCCCAGCCGAGGCCGATCCGGTAGTCGCTCTCCAGGTCGATGCCGCGGGTCTCGAACTGGTTGATGTTCTGCAGCGTGTTCTCGATGTAATCAAGCGCGCCCACGGTCTCGCCGGCCTGCGGCGGCAGGCGGTGGATCAGCGGGCAGAGCTCGGTGGCGCCCTGCACGTAGCAGCGGTCCATGATGGTCTGTGAGCCGATGGTGCCGATCGCGCCGTCGATGTCGATGCTGTAGTAGTCCAGTGCGATGCGCAGGCGGTGTGCGCCGAGGTCGGGCGTGAGCACCAGGCCCGCGGTCCAGGTGTCGGCCGTCTCCGGAACCAGGCCGGGATTGCCGCCACCGAGCACCAGTGCCAGCGGCACGTTCTCGCTGCGGGCATGGTCCACCGTGGTCGAGAAGCCGCGCACGCGTGCGCCGAACAGCTCGCTGATGTTCGGCGCGCGGATGTCACGCGAGCGGGTGGCGCGCAGGCGCAGCGTGGGCGAAGGTTCGTAGGTGAGTCCGACCTTCCAGGTGTTCGCGTCGAAGTCCGAATCGCTGGGCGTGGCCGGGTCGCCGTTGGTCGGGAACAGCATGCCGGCCACATCGTAGCGGGCATGCCGGTATGCGCCGTTGAGGTCCAGGCGCTGCGCGCCGCGCAGCAGCGGCAGCGCGGCCTCCACATAGCCTTCGGCCACCTTCATCGTGGCATCCACGTTCTGCCCGACGCCGACGAACCAGCCGTCGCGCGCGGAGATGGGGTCGGCCGTGGCATCGGCGCTGTCGCGGCGCCATTCCACGCCGGCCGCCATCGCCAGCGGGCCGGCCCACAGGTCCAGCACCTCGCGCGAGAGGTTGGCGCCGAAGGCGTGCTGCTCGAGCGTGGTGTCCTGGCTGCTGGTGCCATAGGCCCATTCCTTGGCCTCGGGCGAGAAGTTGTCGCGGCCCAGCAGGTTGATGGGCTGGCATCCGTAGCCGGGCTGTCCCGGCTGCAGCGGCGTGCCGGCGGTGATGGCATCGGCGACGATGCGGCACATCGGCTCGCCGCCGGGCCCGGTCACCGCATCCACGCCCATCGCGAAGTTGTTGAACATCGGGTCCGCCGTGGCGGATTTGCCGATGCGGTTGTTGGTGACGCGATTCTCGCTTTCGGTCCGGCCGTACTGGTAGTAGCCATCCCACGCGAGGCCTGACTGCAGTGTGCCGCGCAACCCGGTCGCCAGGCGCAACGTGTTGCGCTCATTGCTGGTGCGCGCGGTGCCGAAGTCATCGCCATTGCGGCCGAGCACGAAGCCGGTGTAGCCGCCCGCCTCGAGCTGCGTGCGCAGCGCGTCTGGCAGGAAGGGGTTGTCCACGCGGATGGTGTAGGCCTCGGCGCGGAACTGCCCACCCGGGTTGGTCGCTTCGGCGCCCGCATAGGTCGCCTCGGCGAAGGCCTCGATGCGGTCGGTGAGTTCATAATCCACATGTGTGTGCACGCTGAAGCGTGTCAGCGGCGAGACCATGTTGAGCGACCCTGCGCCGATGTACACGTTCTCGCCATGGCCGCTGCCGCCCACCTGGAATGGCGACGCAAAGCTGTAGGCACCGGGGATCCAGGGACTCAGCGTTGCATCGGGATTGAACGCATTGCCGCGCAATGGATCGGCGCCGGGCGGCACGGCGGTGCCAGTCGGCCCGAGCAGGTTGCGGATGTAGCCGCCGACCGAGGCATTGGCGTTGTGCACGTCGAAGGCCAGGATGTTGAACGGTTCACCGGCCACGCCGATGTTGGGGATGCGCAGCACCTCCTGCGCGCTCCAGTCGCGCTGGTACTGGTCACCGACATTGCCGCTGTCCGCGTATTCCGCACCCGCCACCACATGGCCGCGACCGTCTGCGAATGCCATGCCGCCCGCGATGCCTGCCGAATGGGATTCGGCGTCGCCTTCTTCGGAGGTGCCGACATCCAGATGCGCGCGCAGCCCGGTCATGCGCGAATCGAGCAGGATGTTCGTGACGCCGGCCACGGCGTCCGAACCATAGGCCGCCGACGCGCCGCCGGTCACCACCTCGGAGCGCAGGATCATGTTCGACGGGATCAGGTTCAGGTCGACGTTGCCGGAGACATTGGTGGGCACGATGCGCCGGCTGTCGAGCAGCACCAGGTTGCGGCTTGCGCCGAGGCCGCGCAGGTCGGCGAACACCGCGCCGATGCCGCCGAAGCCCTGCGTGCTCAGCGTGACGGTGGGACTGAAGGAGGGGATGGTGTTGAGCGCCTCGCCGACATTGGCGAGGCCCAGGGCCTGCATGTCTTCGGCGCCCATCACGGTCAGCGGAGTCGGCGCGGTGAAGCCGGTGGTGGTGACGATGCGGGAACCTGTCACCGTGACTTCCGCGAGTTCGAAGGGGGCTTCATCCTGTGCGGTGGCGGGCGGTTCCGCAGCGAGCGCCGCCGTTCCCGATGCAATGGCCAGACCCAGGACGAAGTACTTGTCGCGGCTGTGCATGGTTTCCCCCGGAAATCGCTGTCCACTGATGGCAGGCGCTTTCAGATCAGCCTAGACCGCACCGCCGGCGCGGACAATCGGACAAGACCAACAGGCACCCTTGGCGGGTTTCTCCTACGCGCCTCTCAGACTCCGGGAGTTGCGCCGCCAGACAGCTTCCCAGCACCCTCTTGCGGACGCGTCGTTCCAGGCGCGGAAATCCTGGATCCCCAGATGCACCCCGTTGGTCAGACCGGCCGGTCGCTTATGCATGGCGACGAGACCCAGGCCACAGCCGGACTGGCGCCTGTGGCCGCACAGCCCCGGGCGGTGCTTGAAGGTCGTCATGTCGTGGCCATCTGTGTCGGCATCGTGGTCGGCGCGGGCATCTTCCGCACGCCTTCGCTGGTTGCGGCGAATTCGGGCAGCGCATCCGCGTTCATGCTGACCTGGCTGCTCGGCGGCCTGCTCTCGGTGGTGGGAGCGCTGTGTTATGCAGAGCTGGCTTCCACCTATCCGGGCCCCGGCGGGGACTACCGGTATCTGCAGCGGGCATTCGGAACCCGGCTGGCCTTCCTGTATGCCTGGGCGCGGCTCGCGGTCATCCAGACCGGATCACTGGCGCTGTTGGCGTTCGTGTTCGGTGACTACCTTGCGCAGGTGTTCCCGATCGGCGCCGCGGGCGCACCCGTTTATGCGGCCGCAGTGGTGGTGGTGCTGACGCTGGTTAACTGGCTGGGCATCCGCCAGGGCGGCGAAACGCAGCTGTGGCTGACGGCGGTCGAGGTGACGGGTCTGGTGCTGGTGGTCATGGCGGGGCTGCTGATGGCGCCGGCCGACATGACGATGGCGGCACCGGCGGCCAGCACCAATCTTGGTCTGGTGATGGTGTTCGTGCTGCTGACCTTCGGCGGATGGAACGAGGCGGTGTATGTGACCGCCGAGTTGCGTGATGCCCGGCGCCGCATCGCCGGCCTGCTGGTGGTGAGCCTGGCCATCGTCACCGCGCTGTACCTGCTGGTGAACTTCGCGTACCTGCGCGGACTGGGATTGGCCGGCATGGCTGCGTCGGATGCGCTGGCGGCCGACCTTCTGGAACGCGCCATGGGCCCGACCGGCGTGGTGCTGATCAGCCTGCTGGTGGCGATTGCCGCGCTCACCTCGGCCAATGCCACCATCATCACCGGTTCGCGCACCACCCATGCCATGGGCCGCAACTTCCGCGCACTGCACTGGCTGGGCCGCTGGGATGGTGCACGCAATGCACCGGGCAACGCACTGATGGCGCAGGGCGGCGTCGCGCTGCTGCTGGTCGTGGCGGGCGCGTTCACCCGCGATGGCTTCACCCACGTGGTCGAATACACCGCGCCGGTGTTCTGGATGTTTTTCCTGCTGGTGGGCTTCGCGCTGTTCGTGCTGCGGAAGCGTGATCCGGATGCACCGCGACCGTTCAAGGTGCCGCTTTATCCCGTGCTGCCCGCGGTGTTCTGCCTGACCAGCGCCTACCTGCTGTACTCCAGCCTCGCCTATACAGGCGGCAGCGCATGGATCGGCGTCGCCGTGCTGGCCGTCGGCGCGGTGCTGCTGCTGTTCTTCCGCCCCGTCCCCCAAGTGGAGATCGAAGCATGAAAGCACTGAACTTCCTGCTTGCTGCATGGGTGTCCATCGGCGCGCCCTTTGCGCTGGCCCAGGCGCCCGCCGGCACCGAACGCCGGCCGGACGTGATCTATCTGCCGACGCCGGCGCCGGTGGTGGACGCGATGCTGAAACTGGCGAAGGTGAAGAACGGGGACGTGCTGTATGACCTGGGGTCCGGCGACGGACGCATTCCGATCCGCGCCGCGAAACTGCATGGGATCAAGGCCACGGGCATCGACATCGATCCGCAACGCATCGCCGAGGCCAATGAAAACGCGCGCAAGGAGAACGTGACGGAACTGGTCACGTTCAAGCAGGCAGACCTGTTCACCTCGGATTTCAGCGATGCGACCGTCGTGACGCTGTATCTGCTGGATTCGCTGAACGAGCGGCTACGACCGAAGCTGCTGGCCGAACTTGCGCCGGGCACCCGCATCGTCAGCCATGCATTTCGCATGGGCGACTGGGCGCCCGAAGTGGAACAGAACATCGGCGGGCGGATGATCTACCTGTGGACGGTGCCGGCCCGCGACTGAGCCTCACCCGATGCGGTAGTTCGGCGGCTCCTTCATCATCTGCACATCGTGCACATGGCTCTCGCGCATGCCGGCACCGGTGATGCGCACGAACTTTGCGCGCGTGCGCAGCTCCTGCACGCTGCGGTTGCCGGTGTAGACCATCGCGGCGCGCAGGCCACCGGTGAGCTGGTAGAGAATCGCCACCAGGCTGCCCTTGTAGAGCACCCGTCCCTCGATGCCTTCGGGCACCAGTTTTTCCAGCTCGCTGCTGCCATCCTGGAAATAACGGTCGGCGCTGCCGTGCTTCGCGGCCATCGCGCCGAGCGAGCCCATGCCGCGGTACTGCTTGTATGAGGCGCCCT
>CAYQJU010000065.1:0-15172 GCA_964417875.1 uncultured Steroidobacteraceae bacterium | reverse complement strand
GGAGCTGTCGGTGGGCGATTACGTGCTCTCCGGCGGCGAGCTGCCGGCGCTGGTCGTGATCGACGCGCTGGCAAGGTTGCGGGAAGGCGCCCTGAACGATGCGCGTTCCAGTGCCGAGGAGTCGTTTGCGGATGGTCTTCTGGACTGGCCGCACTACACCCGGCCCGAGGAATTCGCAGGGCTCAGGGTGCCGGAAGTGCTGGCCGGCGGCGACCACGAGCGCATCAGGCGCTGGCGGTTGAAGCAGGCCCTCGGCAGGACGTGGCAACGACGCCCCGACCTGCTGCTGGGGCGGCGCGCCAGCACCGGTGAAGAGATCGAGCTATTGAACGAGTACTTGCAGGAAAGGCGGGACGAGACATGAACCACATCATCCAGCAGATCGAAGCCGAGCGTGCCACGCGCAAGGTGCCGGACTTCAAGCCCGGCGACACCATCGTGGTGAGCGTGAAGGTGAAGGAGGGCGACCGCGAGCGCCTGCAGGCCTACGAGGGCGTCGTGATCGCGCGCAGCAACCGCGGCTTCAACTCCTCGGTCACCGTGCGCAAGATCAGCCACGGCGAGGGCGTCGAGCGCGTGTTCCAGCTGCACAGCCCGACCATCGACAACATCACGGTGAAGCGTCGCGGCCAGGTGCGCCGCGCCAAGCTCTACTACCTGCGCGACCTGTCCGGCAAGGCCGCCCGCATCCAAGAGAAGGTCTGACCTTCTCGCCCGCGGCGTAGCCGATGGCCTCAGCAGGCGGTTTTTTCCGGGGTGTCTGGCGCGGCCTGGATGTGCTGCGCCGGTTGATGCACCTGCTGCTGCTGCTGCTGATCTTCGGCTTCCTGATCGGCGCGCTGCGCGGCGGCGTGCCGAAGATCCCGGCCAGCGGTGCGCTGTTCATCCAGCCGGCCGGCGAGATCGTCGAGCAGCGTTCCGGTGATCCGATCACCATCGCGTTCAACCAGGCGCGCGGTGCGGCCACCGGCGAGACGCTGCTGTGGGACCTGACCGATGCGCTGCGCGCCGCCGCCGAGGATCGCCGCGTGGCCGCGGTGGCGCTGCAGCTCGACTATCTCTCCGGCGCCGGCATGCCGACGCTCGAGGAAGTCGCCGATGCGATGCTCGAGTTCCGCGCCAGCGGCAAGAAGATCATCGCCTGGGGCACGGCGCTTTCCCGCTCGCAGTATTTCCTCGCCGCGCATGCCGACGAGATCTACCTCGACCCGATGGGCGAGGTGCTGATCGAGGGCTATGCGCAGTACCGCATGTACTACAAGGGGCTGCTCGACAAGCTCTCCGTCGACGTGCACCTGTTCCGCGCCGGCGACTTCAAGTCCGCCGCCGAAGACCTGGTGCGCGAGAACATGTCGCCGGAGGACCGCACCGCGAGCCTCGCTTATCTGGCTGCACTGTGGGAATCCTGGAAGAACCGCGTCGGCGAGGCGCGCGGCATCGAGCCTGCCGCGCTCGAGCAGTATGCCAATGGCTTCATCGAGGCCCTGCGCGCCAGCGGCGGCAACGCCGCACAGGTGGCGCTGGATGCGGGCCTGGTCACCGGGCTGCGCACGCGCAATGAAGTGGTGGACCGCATCGCCGAGCTGGCCGGCCGCGATCCGGATGGCCACGAGTTCTCGCGCATCGACTACAACGACTACGTGACGCTGCGCCATGCCGCGCAGCGCATCGCCGCGCCCGGCAAGGGCAGCGTCGGCGTGGTGGTGGCCAGCGGCACCATCCTCGATGGCGACCAGCCCTCCGGCAGCATCGGCGGAGCCAGCACCGCAAGGCTGCTGCGCGAGGCCCGCGACGACGAAGACATCGCCGCGGTGGTGCTGCGCATCGACAGCCCCGGCGGCAGTGCGCTGGCCTCGGAGGTGATCCACCGCGAGGTGGAGGCGCTGCGCGCCGCGGGCAAGCCGGTGGTGGCTTCGATGGGCGACCTGGCCGCCTCCGGCGGCTACTACATCGCCGCGCCCGCGAACCAGATCTTTGCCAGCCGCAACACCATCACCGGCTCCATCGGCGTATATGCCGCCATCCCCACCTTCGACCGCACGCTCGACAAGGTGGGCATCGGTGTCGACGGGGTGGGAACCACGGCGCTGTCGGGGACGATGCGCCTGGACCGGCCAATGGATCCGATGCTGCGCGACTATGCGCAGCTGTCCGTGCAGCGCATCTACGAGGTGTTCCTCGGCCGCGTCACCGAAGGCCGCGACATGTCGCGCGAGGCGGTGCACGAGGTCGCGCAGGGGCGCGTGTGGATCGGCAGCGATGCGCATGGCCACGGGCTGGTCGATACGCTGGGCGGCTACGACGCCGCGGTCGAGGCCGCCGCGCAGCTGGCCAATCTCGAGGAAGGCTATGGCGTGCGGCGCGTCGAGCCGCGTCTCTCATGGGCCGAGCAGCTGGCGCTGCAGCTGCGCATCGGCGCGGCGCGCATCAGCGGCGCGGTGCTGGGTCCGGCGGTCGATGCCGCCGGGCGCGAGTTCGGCCCCCTGGCGCTGCTGCAGCAGAAGTTCGGACGCCTGCAGGCGATGCTGGCCGGGGGGCAGCCGGTGATGCACTGCCTCTGCACCGCAGACTAGGGCCATGCCCGCGGCGCAGGGAGGCGCCTGATCACTGCGCGGCATCACCCGGCAGGTCGAACAGCAGCACTTCGGCATCGCGGCCCTGCGAGATCTCCACCCGGTCCACGCCGGCCAGCTTCAGTGCATCACCGCCATCCAGCGGCACATCGTTGACGCATACCCTGCCGCGCACCACATGCACATAGAGCCGGCGCGGCCCTTCCACGGCCAGCACCGCCCCTTCGCCGCCATCGAAAAGTCCGGCATACATGCGCGCGTCCTGGTTGATGCGCACCGAATCTTCTGCGCCATCAGGCGAGACCACCAGCCGCAGCCGGCCGCGCTTCGCGGCATCGGGAAAGTGCTTCTGCTCGTAGCCGGGCGCGACGCCGGTGCGATCCGGCAGGATCCAGATCTGCAGGAAGTGCACCGGTTCGGTCTGCGAGGCGTTCATCTCACTGTGCAGCACCCCGGTGCCGGCGCTCATGCGCTGCACGTCGCCTGGCACCATCACCGCGCCATTGCCCAGGGAATCGCGGTGGCCGAGCTGCCCGGCCAGCACATAGCTGATGATCTCCATGTCGCGATGGCCATGGGTGCCGAAGCCACCGCCGGGTGCGACCCGGTCCTCGTTGATCACGCGCAGCACGCCGAACTGCATGTGCCGGGGGTCGTGATAGTCGGCGAAGGAAAAGCTGTGGCGGCTTTCCAGCCAGCCGTGGCTGGCGTGGCCGCGCTCGGAACTCCTGCGGATTTCCTGCATGCCGGTCTCCTGGTTGCGCGGATGCTAACATCGCAGGCTCACATGGGGTCGGGAGTCGGGGGTCGGAAGATGGCTGGAATGGCGAGGCTCGCGGGCCTTTCGATGGCTGCGGCGGGACTGCTGCTGGCCGCATGCGGCGGTGCCGGCCCGGCCGGCAATGTCACCACCGGGCGCATGCTCGAAGCCGCAGCCGACGGCACCGCCGGCCAGTGGATGTCCTACAGCCGCACCTGGGATGAGCAGCGCTTCTCGCCGCTCGATGCCATCAACGAAGACAATGTGTCGCGCCTTGGCCTCGCCTGGTATGCCGACCACGATACCTATCGCGGCGTGCAGTCCACGCCGCTGTTCGTCGATGGCGTGCTCTACAACGCCTCGGTGTGGAATGTGGTCACCGCGCATGAGGCCACCACCGGCAAGGTGCTGTGGACCTTCGACCCGAAGGTGGACCGCCAGTGGGCGCGGCTGGCCTGCTGCGGACCCACCTCGCGCGGCATCGCGATCTGGGAGGGCAAGGTCTACATCGCCGCGCTCGATGGCCGCCTGATCGCCGTCGATGCGCGCACGGGCCAGCAGCTGTGGTCCGAGCAGACCATCGATCCCGAGCTGCCCTATTCGATCACCGGCGCGCCGCGCGTGTATGACGGGCGCGTGGTGATCGGCAACGGCGGCGCAGACTATGGCGTGCGCGGCTATGTCAGTGCCTACGATGCCCAGGACGGCACGCGGCTGTGGCGCTTCTATACCGTGCCCGGCAATCCGGCCGACGGCCCCGATGGCGAGGCTTCCGACGGCGTCATGGAAATGGCCACGAAGACCTGGAACGGGGAGTGGTGGAAATATGGCGGCGGCGGTACCGCGTGGGATTCCTTCTCCTATGACCCGGCGCTGAACCTGGTCTACATCGGCACCGGCAATGGCTCGCCGCACATCCAGGCGTTCCGCTCGCCCGGCGGCGGCGACAACCTGTTCCTGTGTTCCATCATCGCCGTGCATGCCGACACCGGCGAATATGCATGGCATTACCAGATGGTCCCCGAGGAGCAGTGGGACTTCACCTGCACGCAGCCGATGGTGCTGGCCGACCTGAGCATCGACGGCCGGGAGCGCCAGGTGCTGATGCAGGCGCCGAAGAACGGCTTCTTCTACGTGCTCGATCGCGGCACCGGCGAGCTGATCTCGGCGAAGACCTATGTGCCGAACCTGTGGGCGAACGAGATCGACATGCAGACCGGCCGGCCGAAGGTGCTGCCCGGCGCCTATGTCACCGAGACGCCGCAGCTGATGACGCCCACGTGGATGGCGGCGCACAGCTGGCATCCGATGTCTTATTCGCCGCTCACCGGGCTGGTGTATTTCCCCGCCCAGGAACAGTGGGTGGTGCAGGCGCGCGTGCCCGACGGGCAGTTCCGCTTCGTGCCGTTCCGCTCCAACACCGGCAATTCATTCACGGCCGACCCGCAGCGCCGGCGCGAGCTGCAGCAGATTGCCGACAGCCGCGAAAAGGGCTACCTGCTGGCGTGGAATCCGGTCACGCAGACCGAGGCCTTCCGCATTCCCTACAAGTATCCGGGCTCCGGCGGCGTGCTGAGCACCGCGGGCAACCTGCTGGTGCAGGGAACCATCGACCGCACGCTGGCCATCTACAAGGCCAGCGACGGCACGAAGCTGTGGGAGATGGACACCCAGACGGTCGGCATCGCAGGCCCGATGACCTTCATGGCCGACGGCGAGCAATACATTGCCCTCAATGTGGGCTGGGGCGGCTCGCCGGTGGCAGGCCTTTCCGCCGAGAACCCGCCGGTGCGCTTCGGGCCGGCGCGCCTGCTGGTGTTCAGGCTCGACGCGAAGGGCGTGCAGCTCCCGCCGATGCCGCCGCCGTCGCAGATTCCCGCGCCGCCGCCGCTGCGCGCCAGCGAGGCGCAGATCCGCGAAGGCCGCCGCCTGTTCGGCGAGACCTGCTCGCGCTGCCATGGCGAGAACGCGGTGGGAGGGCTGAAGGACCTGCGCTGGATGACGCCCGAGACACGCCGTGAGTTCGCCACCATCGTGCTCGACAGCACGCCCGAACTGCGCGAGAAGGGCATGCAGCCATTCCGCGACCTGCTCACGCAGCAGGATGTGGAGGCGATCAACGCCTATCTGGTGGCGCGCGCCAACGAGGATTACCAGGACCACATCGCCGCCACGCAGTAGCGCAACCATGAGGGGGACGACACACATGAAGAAGAACCTTGCACTGGCGCTGGTGACCACAGCCCTTGTCGCAGTCGCCGGTTGCAGCGGTGGTGGCGGCAATGCCGCCGATCCGGCGCTGGCACGGGCGCAGGACCGCTGGCAGATCGAGGAGCTGCTGTGGCGCTATGCGCGCACGCTCGACACCGCCGATGCCGATGGCTATGCGGCCGTGTTCACCGAGGATGGCTACTTCGATGCCGGCGCCATCCGCCTCGAGGGACGCGAGGCGCTGCACAAGTTCGTCGCAGACCTGAAGGCCTCGCGTGCGCAGCGCGCCGCGAATGGCGAGCCGCCCGGCGGCACGCTGCACATGACGGCCAACCACCACATCGAATTCACCGGCCCCGACAGCGCCACCATCCACTCTTACTGGGTCACGATGTTCCCGCCGGCCGGCGCGGAAAACCCGGCGCGTGTCGGCGCGGTGGGCCGTGCCGAGGATCAGCTGGTGCGCGTGGACGGCCAGTGGCTGATCAAGGCGCGCAATGTCGCGCCCGGGGACTGACCGGAAGGTTTCGGGCCGAACCTCCGCCGGGTCCACTCAAGCCCGGCGAAGGTCCGACCCGACGGCTGCGGTTCTGGTGACGAGCCGGCGCCTTGCGGGCGCCTCCGGAATGTAAATTGCCGCCGCGGATGCGGTCATGAGGGAGTGCCCCTACGGGAGCCACCGTGTTGGCAGAGGCCAGGCGGCTCGCTAGTGTCCCCGCCATGTGGCGATGGATGCTGTCGGTGCTGTATGTCGCGGCCTATGTGGCCTTCGACGCCATCACCTATGTCCAGCCAGTCCTGAAGCTGGGCATCACGCCCTGGAGCCCGCAGACCGGGCTGACCGTGGCCTACCTGTTCCTTCTGGGCCCGCGCTGGGCGCCATTCACGGCGCTGGCTGCCTTCCTGGCCGAACTGCTGGTGCGCGAGGCGCCGGCCGGTTTGCTGCCGCATGCGCTGGTGTCGCTGTGGATTGCCGGAAGCTATGCCGCGCTGGCGGCGCTGCGTGGTCCTGCACTGCTCAGCGAGGCACTGGTCGCGCTGGCCCCGGCACTGCGTTTCCTGGCCGCCGCGGTCACCGCCGCGCTGGTGGCGGCAGTGGGCTATGTGGGCTGCTTCCTGCTGACGCAGGCCCTGCCGTTGCCGGCGGCGCCAGGCAGCCTGCTGCGATACTGGATCGGCGACGTGAACGGCATCCTGATGCTCTCGCCACTGCTGCTGGCCCTGCCGCGGATGCGCGAGGCGCTGCCGGCGCTGCGCCAGGGCTGGTCCGCGGCGCTGGCCCAGACGCTGGTGGTGCTGGCCTCGGTGTGGCTGCTGTTCGGACTGGATGTGTCCGATGAACAGCGCATCTTCTATCCGCTGTTCGTGCCGATGATCTGGGTGGCTGTGCGCTGGGGCGCGGTGGGCGCGCTGCTGGCGGCGCTGGTGATCCAGATCGGCATCGTCGTGGCGATGCGCGACACGCCCATCGGCGCCCCATTGCTCGACCTGCAGGTGCTGAACCTGACGCTGGCAGTCACCGGCCTGATGCTGGGAGTGGCCGTCACCGAGCGCGCGCGTGCGCGGGCGGAGGCGCAGGAGCGCGACCGGCAGCTGTCGCGCGCAATGCGCTTCGCGGTGGCCGGCGAGATGGCCTCGGCGCTGACGCATGAACTGAACCAGCCGATCACCGCGCTGGTGTCCTACCTGCAGGCCTCGCAGATCATGTCCGGGCCACCGCCCGGCGGCGATGCGCGCCTGAACGAAACGCTGCAGAAGGCGGCGCGCGAGGCCATCCGCGCCGCCGAAGTGATGCGCCGGCTGCGCGATTTCTACCAGGGCACCGGGCCGCCGCTGCCGGGGCCCGCCGATGCCGCGGCCTGCTGCGCATCGGTGCTCGAACTGCTGGAACCGCGACTGCGCCGGCGTGGCATGAACACGCGCCTGTCGCAGGCGGCGCAACTGCCGCCCATGGCCGCCGGGCGCACGCAGGTGGAGATGGTGCTGCACAACCTCGTCAGCAATGCCATCGATGCGCTGGCCGGTGCGCCGGGCGAGCTGCTCATCGAACTGCGCGCCGGATCCGGCGATGTGGTCGTGGCCGTGCATGATTCCGGACCTGGCGTGGCCGAGGATGCGCTGGCGCAGATCTTCGAGCCGTTCAACACCACCAAGCCGGACGGCATGGGCCTGGGCCTTGCCATCAGCCGCAACCTGATGCGCGCGCAGGGCGGTGACCTGACCTACCGGCGCAGCGAAATGCTCGGCGGCGCCTGCTTCGAGATGCGCTGTCCGGCCTTCCGATAGAATCCCCGCATGCAACCCACTGTCTATTTCGTCGATGATGATGCCGCGGTCCGCGATGCGATCTCGCTGCTGCTGTCGCTGAAGGGCTTCCTGTCGCAGGTGTTCGCCAGCGCCGAGACCTTCCTCGAGACCTATCGCCCGGAGTGGCGCGGCGTGCTGCTGACCGACCTTCGCATGCCGGGCCTGAGTGGCCTTGACCTGCAGCGCGAACTGACCGCGCGCGGCATCACGCTGCCGGTGGTGCTGCTGACCGCGCATGGTGATGTGACCACCACGCGCGAGGCGATGAAGGGCGGCGCCTATGATTTCATCGAGAAGCCGGTGGATGATGCCGTGCTGGTCGATGTACTGCGCAGCGCGATCGCGCATGATGCACAGAGCCACAAGGTCGAGGCGGCAAGGCAGGCGCACCGGCATCGCTTCGAGCGCCTCACGCCGCGCGAGCGCGATGTGGCGCGGCTGTTTGCACAGGGGCTGCAGAACCGGCACATTGCAGCAGAGCTCGGCATCAGCCCGCGCACCGTCGAGGTGTACAAGGCGCGCATGATGGAAAAGCTCGACTGCCGCAACCTTGCCGAGGTGCTGCGCGCGATTTCCGACGGCATGGAGAACGCGGCGGCGCCCTGAGCCGGGCACATCACACGGAGGTCTACATGGCACAGCCACAGTTCAGGTCCATCCTCGTCGGCATCGAGTTCCCGCAGGAGCGGCAGCAGGCCGGCCTGCAGCGCGCGGTGCAGCTGGCGCGACGCAGTGGCGCGCGCCTGACACTGTTCCACAGCACCTACAGTCCCTGGTCGATGGGGCCGCAGTTCTATGGCTCCAATGTCCAGACCGGGGTGCGCAAGACGCTGGCGGCGCAGCGTGCGGCGCTGGAGAAGCTCGCCGCACCACTGCGCCGCAAGGGCATCAAGGTCACCACTTCGGTGGCCTGGGACTACCCGGCCTTCGAAGCCATCGTGCGCGAGACGCTGCGCAGCAAGCCTGACCTGGTGGTCAGCGAGAGCCACCGGCGCGCCTTCGGTGCGCGCCTGCTGCTCACCAACACCGACTGGCAGCTGATCCGCCTGTGCCCGGCGCCGCTGCTGTTCGTGAAGCAGGAAAAGTCCTGGACCCGCCCGCGCGTGCTGGCCGCGGTCGACCCGCTGCACATGGCGACGCGGTCCGGGCAGCTCGACCGCCGCATCGCCGAAAACGCCGCGGCACTGGTTGATGCCTGTGGCGGCCGGCTGGACCTCGTCCACGCGCACATGTCACCGCTGGCCTTCGCCCCGGTTTCCGGGACCATGGGCATGCCGCTGCCGCCCAACCCTGCCGTCGAAACCGAGGCGCGCCGCCGTGCGCAGCAGGCGCTCGATCGCCTCGCCCTCAGCTTCGAAGTGCCCGCCGGCCAGGCACATCTGGTGCCCGGCGATGCCACCGACGTACTGCCCGCCATGGCCCGCAAGCTGCGCGCCGACCTGCTGGTGATGGGCGCTGTGTCACGCCGCGGCCTGGACCGGCTGTTCATCGGCAGCACCGCCGAGCGCATCCTCGACCGGCTGCCCTGCGATGTGCTGGTGGTGAAGCCGCGCGGCTTCAGGACGCCGGTGTCGCGGCGCTATCCTGCGCAGCAGCTGGACGTGCCGGCGTTCTGATTCCGGGCGCGCGTCAAGGTTGAACTGGGCGATCCTGCGGGACACCCCGGCAGCGCATCAGCCCAGCTGCACCACGCGCCAGTCCGCGGGCGCGAACACCGGGGAGCCCGGTGCCAGCATCTGCGCCAGCTGCGAGATGCCCGGATTGTGCGCCACCAGCAGCAGCATGCCGGCGGCGCCGGCCGCCGCCTCGCGCAGCTGCACCTCCAGCACTGCCGCGCTGGCGTTGTACAGCGACTCGTCGAAATGCAGCGCCTCCGCCGGCAGCAAGAGCTCGCCTGCGATCAGCTGCGCGGTCTGGCGCGTGCGCAGCGCGGCGCTGGCCAGCACCTGCACCGGCCGGTGCCCGGCGGCACGCATTGCGGCACCCGCGCGCCGTGCCTCCTGCTCGCCGCGCGATGTCAGCGGGCGGTCGAAGTCCGATCCCTGCCAGGCCGGCCAGTCGGCATGGGCATGGCGGGCGATGAGCATCGGGCGCGTCGGCATTCAGGGAGGAGGCCAGGGCAGGTAACGCCATTCCGCCGGCTGCAGCGGCGCGGCGCCGGGCTGTTGCGCCAGGAAGCGCGCCAGGTCGGTGACGCCCGGATCGTGCGCGATCAGCGTCACCAGTGTGTAGGGCAGCGCCAGCACGCGGATGCGCGCTTCGAGCAATTCCGGTGGCGCCTCATAGAGCACATCGATCACCTGCACGTCCGACCCCGGGATGTCGAGTTCCTGCGCGATGATGGCGGCAGTCTCGCGCGCGCGCACCGCGGCGCTGGCCAGCAGCGGGCCGGGATGATGTCCGGCCAGGTGCATCGCCAGTGCGGCAGCCCGTGCTGCTGCGCGGCCGGCGGCGGTCAGCGGCCGGTCGAAATCGCGGCCGGAAAAATCCGCCTGCGCCTCGGCGTGGCGCATCAAGATCACATGGTCAGCGGTCTTCGGTGCGTCGTCGTTCACATCATCCCCGTCTGCAGTTGCGCGGCCGGAGACATCATCTCGCGCCGCCAGGGCGGATCGAACACCATCTCGACTCTTGCCTCGCGCACGGTGGGGATCTGCTCGAGCTTGTCCCGCACGTCCTCGACCAGCACGTCGCCCATGCCGCAGCCGGGCGCGGTGAGCGTCATCTTCACGTCGATGCGGCGTGTGCCGTCATCGTTGGCGATGACGTCGCATTCATAGATCAGCCCCAGGTCCACGATGTTCACCGGGATCTCCGGGTCAAAGCAGGTCTTCATCTGCTTCCAGGCGAGCTCGCGCACATCGGCCTCGGTGGCATTGGGCGGCAGTTCCGGTGGCTTCACCGGTTCCTTGCCGATGGCGTCGGCGTCGCTGCCGGCGAGGCGATACAGGTTGCCCTCGATGTACAGCGTGAAGCTTCCGCCCAGCGCCTGGCTGATGAAGCCGGCAAGGCCGGGCTGCAGGCGGATGGGCATGCCCGAAGGGACCATCACCGCATCCACCTCACGCTGGATCACAAAGGATTCGTGGTTGTGTGCCATCGCCTACTCGGTCGACACCGTGTCGCCGCGTTCCAGCGCAGCATTGAGCGTGTGCCAGCACAGGCTGGCGCATTTCACGCGGGCCGGATACTCACGCACGCCCGACAGCGCCGCGAGCTTGCCGAGGTCCGCGGCACTGGCGCCCTGTTCGGTCAGCAGCGCATGCACCCGCTGGAACAGCGCATCCACCTCGGCACGCGTGCGGCCCTTCACCGCCTCGGTCATCAGCGAGGCCGAAGCCATCGAGATCGCGCAGCCATTGCCCTCGAAGCGCAGGTCTTCGACGCGCTCGCCGTCGCGGCGCAGCGTCAGCGTCAGGCGGTCGCCGCACAGCGGGTTGTGGCCGCGCGCCTCGCCGTCGTGCGGATCCAGCCGCCCCCGGTTTCGCGGATGCCGGTTGTGGTCGAGGATCACCTCGCGGTAGAGATCGGTGAGCTGCATCAGTGGAATACCTCCACGGCACGGCGCACGGCGTTCTCCAGCTGCTGCACCTCTGCCAGCGTGTTGTAGCAGGCGAACGAGGCGCGCGCGGTGGCCGGCAGGCCCAGCAGTTCCATCAGCGGCATCGCGCAGTGATGGCCGGCACGGATCGCCACGCCCTCATGGTCGAGGATGGTGCCCAGGTCATGCGGATGGATGCCATTGACGGTGAACGACAGCACCGGGCCCTTGTCCTCTGCCGTGCCGTGGATGTGCACGCCGGGAATGCGCATCAGCGCGGCGGTGGCCGCGGTGAGCAGCTGGTGCTCATGCGCCGCGGCCTCGGCGATGCCCAGCTCCTCGATGAAGTCCATCGCGGCCGCAAGTCCCACCGCGCCGCTCATGTTCGGCGTGCCGGCCTCGAACTTGTAGGGCAGGTCGTTCCACGTGCTGGTTTCATAGGAAACCGTGCGGATCATGTCGCCGCCGCCCATCCACGGCGGCATGGCATCGAGCAGCCGCTCGCGCCCGTACAGCACGCCGATGCCGGTGGGTCCATACAGCTTGTGGCCGGAGAAGGCATAGAAATCCGCATCCAGCGCCTGCATGTCGACGGCCATGTGCGCCACGGCCTGGGCGCCGTCCACCAGCACCAGCGCGCCGGCCTGTCGCGCGGCATCGATGATGCGCTGCACCGGCAGCACCGTGCCCAGGGCATTCGACACATGCGCGATGGCCACCAGCCGCGTACGCGGGTTGAGCAGCGCCTGGAATGCCTCGAATCGCAGCTGGCCGTCGCCATCGATGGGCGCCACCCGCAGCCTCGCGCCCCGCTCGCGCGCCACCAGCTGCCAGGGGACCAGGTTCGCATGGTGTTCCAGCGCGGTGACGATGATCTCGTCGTCCGGTTGCAGGTTGGCGCGGCCCCAGCTCTGCGCCACCAGGTTGATCGACTCGGTGGTGCCGCGGGTGAAGATGATCTCGCGCGTCGAGCCGGCATTCAGGAACCGGCGCACCCGCTCGCGGGCGCCTTCGAAGGCATCGGTGGCCAGCTGGCTGAGCGTGTGCACGCCGCGGTGAACATTGGCATGCAGCTGCCGCTGGTAATGCGCCACCGCCTCGATCACCGCGGCGGGCATCTGCATCGAGGCGCCATTGTCCAGGTACGCCAGCGGCCGGCCGTTGACCTGCTGGTCGAGGATCGGGAACTTCGCGCGCAGTTCGGCCACGTCGTAGCCATGCGATCCATGCAGCCGGACGACACTCATCCGCGCACTTCCAGCAGCTGCTGCGCCACCGCGCTGGCCAGTGCATCGGCGGTGGCATGTTCGGCCGCACCGCGCAGCACCGCAGGCTCGATACCGGCCAGCGCGTCCTCGAGGAAGGCCCATTCCAGCAATGCACGCGCGGTTTCCGTGTCCAGTCCGCGCGACAGCAGGTAGAACTGCATGTCCGGATCGAGCGCGCCGGTTGTGGCGCCATGGCTGGCGCGCACCTCGTCGGTGTGGATCTCCAGCTGCGGCCGCAGGTCGATCTCGCAGCCCGACGTGGCCAGAAGGCCCTTCAACGACTGCTGCGAGTGCGAGCCGGTGGCGCGCTGCGCGATCTCGACCCGGCTGCGGCAGGCAATATGCGCCGCATCGCGCGCAATGGCGCGGAACAGCTGCGTGCTGCCGGTATGCGCAGCCACATGATCGACCAGCAGCGAATGATCCAGTGTGCGCCGGCCGGCGGCCACTGCCACACCGCGCAGGCACAGCTGCGCCCCGGCGCCATACAGCGCGGCGCGCAGCGAGGTGCGGGCAGTGCGCGCCCCCAGCTGCAGCAGCGTCAGCGCATAGCGGGCATCACGGTCCAGCGCGATCTGCACCGTATCGAGGAACTGCGCATCCTCGCCCAGCGTCTGCCAGCGCAGGTGGTGCAGGTCGCTGCCGGCGGCGGCATGCACCTGCACGGCCGCATTGATGGTGCCATCCGGGCCGGTGGAGCCGACATGGCGTTCGAGCAGCACCAGCCGCGTGCCGGCCGCCAGCTGCACTTCCAGTCGCGGATACACGGCCTGGCGCGCTGCGCCGGGAGTCGCGGCAAAGATCACTTCCAGCTGCAGCGGCTCGCTCACGGCAAGCCGCGCGATGTCGGTGGCGAAGGCATCGTTGAGCCAGCCGAAGCGCTCGTGGCGCGTGCGCTCGGGCACCAGCGGCGGGGCGCTGATATCGAGCGCTGCGCAGGGGTCGGACTGCTCCGCCTGCAGGCGGCCGTTGGCGAACACCAGGCGCGTGAAACCATCGACGCGCGGCGGCAGCAGCCCCTGCAGCGCACCGGCCAGCATCCCGGGCGCATCCGGCGGCACCGGTGCCAGCGCGGCAGAGCCCAGGTAGCGCAGGTCGGAATAGCGCCACAGGTCATCGCGCAGCTGCGGCAGTCCGGCGGCCAGCGCGCGATTCAGCGCCGCGCTGCGCACGCTGACCGGCAGCAGCCTTGCATTCAGCAGCGTGGCTGAATCCATCACCGCATCACGCAGGCGCTGCTCATAGGCGGCATTGCTCATGCTGCCCGGCGGCGCGGCAGGGCGGGGTGCGGCGCTCATGCGGCCTCGTCGAGCAGCCAGTCATAGCCGCGCTGTTCCAGCTCGCGCGCCAGCTCCGGTCCACCGCTCTTCACGAAGCGGCCGCCAACCAGCACATGCACCACATCGGGCGTCACATGGTCGAGCAGCCGCTGGTAGTGCGTGACCATCAGGATCGCCCGGTCGGGCGCACGCAGGGTGTTGATGCCGGCGGCCACCACCTTCAGCGCGTCGATGTCGAGGCCGGAGTCGGTCTCGTCGAGCACGGCGACGCGCGGCTGCAGCACCAGCATCTGCAGGATCTCGTTGCGCTTCTTCTCGCCGCCGGAGAATCCCTCGTTGACGCCGCGCGACAGGAACGCCTCGTCCATGCGCATCAGCGCCATGCGCTCCTTCACCAGCGTGAGGAAGTCGAAGGCATCGATCTCCGGCTCGCCACGCTCGCGCCGCGCGGCATTCAGCGCCGCGCGCAGCAGGTAGGCATTGTTCACGCCGGGAATCTCGACCGGATACTGGAAGCCGAGGAACAGGCCCGCGCGTGCGCGCTCCTCCGGCGCCATGGCCAGCAGGTCCTGTCCCTGCCAGCTGATGGTGCCGGAGTGCACGGTGTAGCCGGGCTTGCCGGCCAGCACATGCGACAGCGAGCTCTTGCCAGAGCCATTCGGCCCCATGATGGCGTGCACCTGTCCGGTGGGCAGGTCGAGGTTGATGCCGCGCAGCACCTCGTGCTCGCCGGCACGCACATGCAGGTCACGGATCGAAATCAGGACATCGGTCATCCAACGGCTCCTTCAAGACTGACGGCGAGCAGGTTCTGCGCCTCGACGGCGAACTCCATGGGCAGTTCGCGCAGCACGGTGCGGCAGAATCCGCTGACGATCATGTTGACCGCGTCCTCTTCGGAGAGGCCGCGTTGCAGGCAGTAGAAAAGCTGTTCCTCGCTGATCTTCGAGGTGCTGGCTTCGTGTTCCACCACCGCCTGCGGGTTCTTCACTTCGATGTAGGGAATGGTGTGCGCGCCGCATTTGCCGCCGATCAGCAGCGAATCGCATTGCGTGAAATTGCGCGCACCGGTGGCGCCGGGCATTACCGATACCAGGCCCCGATAGGTGTTCTGCGCATGGCCCGCGGAGATGCCCTTGGAGATGATGGTGCTGCGCGTGTTGGCGCCGATGTGCACCATCTTCGTGCCGGTGTCGGCCTGCTGGCGGTTGTTGGTCACCGCCACCGAATAG
>CAYQJU010000064.1:0-15304 GCA_964417875.1 uncultured Steroidobacteraceae bacterium | reverse complement strand
GCCGCGGCATTGCGCTTCATCTCGCCCCTTGCGTTGCGTTGCGTGCGTTCGCGGCTGCGCGCCGTCAGCAGCAGCCGCGCGCGTCGGTCTGCTGCTGCGTCTCGGACTCCATGCCCAGCCGCTGCAGCAATGCCTGGTCGCGCTGCACATCCGGATTGCCGGTGGTGAGCAGCTTCTCGCCATAGAAGATCGAGTTCGCACCGGCCAGGAAGGCCAGCGCCTGCAGCTCATCGCTCATGCCCTCGCGGCCGGCCGACAGCCGCACCTGCGCGGCAGGCATCAGGATGCGGGCCACGGCAATGGTGCGCACGAACTCGAAGCCGTCGACGGCGGCGTCGGGCGCGGCGCGATCGGCCAGCGGCGTGCCGCCCACCTGCACCAGCTGGTTGATGGGCACGCTCTGCGGATGCTCGGGCAGGTTGGCCAGCGTGGCCAGCATGCCGGCGCGGTCGCGGCGCGTCTCGCCCATGCCGACGATGCCGCCACTGCACACCTTCAGTCCCGCCTCGCGCACCGCGGCCAGCGTATCGAGCCGGTGCTGGTAGGTGCGCGTGGAGATGATCTGCGAATAGAACTCCGGCGAGGAATCCACATTGTGGTTGTAGTAGTCGAGGCCGGCGTCCTTGAGTTCATCGGCCTGCTCCGGCGTCAGCATGCCCAGCGTGGCGCAGGTCTCGAGGCCCAGTGCGCCCACCTCGCGGATCATCGTCGCGATGTGCTCGATGTCCTTCTTCTTCGGCGACCTGAAGGCCGCGCCCATGCAGAAGCGCGTTGCGCCGGCGGCCTGCGCGCGGCGCGCGGCCTCGACCACCTGCCC
Source organism: uncultured Steroidobacteraceae bacterium (assembly GCA_964417875.1). Taxonomy (GTDB): domain Bacteria; phylum Pseudomonadota; class Gammaproteobacteria; order Steroidobacterales; family Steroidobacteraceae; genus ZC4RG30. The sequence continues at coordinate 14,487 of CAYQJU010000064.1, read as the reverse complement.
CACCGGCATCAGCGCCTCGCGCGCCACGCCGGTGTCGTAATGCACGCTCTGCGGACAGTACGCGCAGTCTTCCGGGCAGCCGCCGGTCTTCACCGACAGCAGCGTGCTCATCTGCACGCGGTTGGCGGCATGGTGCGCGCGATGCACCTGCTGCGCGCGGAACATCAGGTCCATGAAGGGCAGCGCGAACAGCGCCTCCACTTCCTCGATGCGCCAGTCATGGCGTTCGCGGCTGGGGCGGGTGGCGGGCTGGGCGGCGGGGATCTGTCCGGCGGGGGCACTCATGGCGCGCATGGTCCGGGCCGGGGCTGTGGAGTGTCAACTGGCGCGGAGATAGGAAGTTGACAATTGCCGGCGCGCGGCGCGTTCCTGCGCGCATGCACCGGATTCAGGGGAACGGGCCAGCGCCTTGGCGAGGGATGCTGACGGGCATGCGCATCGTGCAAGCCATGGCCCGCCTGATCGCCCCGCCGGTCTGCTTGCTCTGCGGCGCGGAAGGCCAGGCGGGGGATGGTGCCTGGGGACTGGACCTGTGCCGGCATTGCGAGGCGGCCTGCCCGCGGGCGGATCCGGAGCCGCCGCCGTTCCACCACGCGTTCTGCCTGTACCGCTATGAGGATCCGGTGGACCAGATCATCGTGCGGCTGAAGTTCCGCCACGAGATCGCCGCCGCGCGGGTGCTGGGCACCTTGCTGGCTCAGGCTTACGCGGATTCGGGCCGGCCGCTGCCGGACTGCCTGGTGCCCATGCCGCTGCATCCGTCCCGCTACCGCGAGCGCGGCTTCTGCCAGACCACGCTGGTGGCCCGGCATGCCGCGCGGCGCCTGCGCACAGCGGCCGGCCGCCGCCTGCCACTGCGGCCAGACCTGCTGCAGCGGGTGCGGGGCGGCCGCGCGCAATCCAGCCTCGGCGCCGGCGAGCGCCGGCGCAACCTGCAGGGCGCCTTCCATTGCCCGCCGGGCCGGCACCTGCCGCGCCACGTGGCGCTGCTGGACGACGTGCTGACCACTGGCAGCACCGCGCTAGCGGCGATGTCCGCCCTGCGCGCCGCCGGCGTCGGGCGCGTCGACCTGTGGTGCTGCGCGCGGACCTTGCGGGAACACTGACTGGACCTGCCGCTGGCCACGCGCGACGAGGCCTTGTTGCGCGCCGCGCCGCGGGCCGGGCTGCGCGGGCTGCCGGCCTGAGCCGGCCGGGCGATCTGCTAAGATCGGCTGCCCGGACCCGCGCATGGCCGCTTGCCCGCGCCGGTCTTCCCCGACCCGCTCAGGCAATCCACTGGCCACCTCCCACGACACCCTTTCCGCTCCCGCCACACCCCGCTGGCGGTCGTACCTGGCGCTGACCAAGCCCCGGGTGGTGGCGCTGATCGTGCTGACGGCCATCGTCGGCTCGCTGCTGGCGACGCCCGGCCTGCCGCCGCTGGACCTGCTGTTCTTCGGCAACCTGGGCATCGCGCTGGCCGCGGCCAGTGCCGCGACGCTGAACCAGCTGCTGGATGCCCGCATCGACGCCCGCATGGCGCGCACCCGCACCCGCCCGCTGCCCACCGGCAACCTGACCGAGGCCGACGCGCTGCGTTTTGCCATCGGCATCGGCCTGCTCTCGATGCTGATCCTGTGGCTGCTGGTGAACCCGCTGACCGCGGTGCTCACCTTCGCCTCGCTGATCGGCTATGCGCTGATCTATACGCTGTGGCTGAAGCGGGCCACGCCGCAGAACATCGTCATCGGCGGGGCCGCCGGCGCCGCGCCGCCGGTGCTGGGCTGGGCCGCCATCACCAACAGCGTCGATCCGCATGCGCTGCTGCTGTTCCTGATCATCTTCGCGTGGACGCCGCCGCATTTCTGGGCCCTGGCGATCGCGCGGCGCGACGACTACGCCAAGGTCGACATCCCGATGCTGCCGGTGGCCTACGGGCTGGAGTTCACGCGGCTGCACGTGCTGCTCTACACCATCATCCTGGTGCTGGTGACGCTGCTGCCCTGGCTCACCGGCATGAGCGGACTGATCTACCTGGCCGTGGCGCTGGTGCTCAATGCCCTGTTCCTCACCTATGCGGTGCGCCTGAAGCGCTCGCCGCGCCGCGAGCTGCCGATGCAGGTGTTCAGGTTCTCGGTGCAGTATCTGATGTGGCTGTTCCTGGCGCTGCTGGTGGATCATTACCTGCTGCTGCGCTGGATCTGAAAACGTCGGGGAGAATGCGATGCGCGAAGGCCTGATGTCCCGCCTGCTGCTGGTGGTGATGCTGTTGCTACCCGCCGCGGCTTCGGCACAGCTGCGATTCCAGGAAGGCCGGCACTTCAGCGTGGTGCCCACTCCGCAGGCCACCGGCCTTGCGCCCGGGGGGCGCATCGAGGTCACCGAGATCTTTTCCTATGCCTGCGGCGGCTGCTACCAGAGCCAGCCGGTGGTCGAGGCACTGGCCGCGGCGCTGCCCGCCGATGCGGTGATGACCTATGTCCATGCGAGCATGGGACACGACGACTGGCGCGTCCTGCAGCGCGGACACGCCACCGCGCAGATGCTGGGCCTCGCCCACCGCAACCACGCGCGCCTGTTCACCGCCATCTGGGAGACCGGCGAGTACCCGTTCAATGACCGCGCCACCGGCCGGCCGCGCAAGCCCACGCCGGACATCCGCGAGCTGGCGCGCTTCTACGCGCAGGGTGGCGGAGTCACCGAAGCGGCCTTCGTGGCCCGGGCCACCTCGAAGGAGGCCGATGCCGCCGTGAAGCGCAATGACGCGCTGGTCCGCGGCTGGCAGGTGGGCAGCACGCCCGGCTTCGTCGTCGCCGGCCGCTATCGCATCGAGAACGACAGCCTGCGCAGCACCGAAGACCTGATCGCCGTGGTGAACTACCTGGTGACCCGCGAACGCAGCCGGCTGCGTACATCCGCAGCGGCGAAGGACTGAACCGCAGTGCATGTCGAACGGCTCTGGCCTGGCACCCGCCTGCGCAACTACCACTACCTGGTGGTCTGCACCGAGACTGGCGATGCCATGGCGGTCGATCCATTCGATGCGCCGCTGATGCTCGACACCGCGCGCCGCAATGGCTGGCAGATCACGCAGATCCTGAACACCCACCATCACGACGACCATGTCGCGGGCAATGCCGCCGTGCGCGAGGCGACCGGCGCGAAGGTGCTGGCGCATGCGCAAGCCGCCGCGCTGATCCCCGGCGGCGTGGATCGCGCGCTGGCGGATGGTGACGCCATCCGCATCGGCCGCAGCATCGAGCTGCAGTGCCTCGACACGCCCGGCCACACCCTGTCGCATGTGTGCCTGTTCGCGCATGCCGACCAGCCGGCGCTGTTCTGCGGCGACACGCTGTTCAACGCCGGCGCCGGCAACTGCCGCAGCGGCGATCCGGTGGCGCTGTACGAGACCTTCGCCACGCGCCTTGCGAACCTGCCCGATGCCACGCAGGTGCATGCGGGGCATGACTACCTGCTGAACAACCTCGGCTTCACGCTGGCGCGCGAGCCGGGCAATGCCGAGGCGCGCCGCCTGCAGCAGCAACTGTCGACCACCGCGCCGCTGGCGATGCCGGTGACCACGCTGGCCGAAGAGAAGCGCATCAACACCTTCTTCCGGCTCGGCAACCCGGCCATCATCGCGGGCCTGCGCGAGCGCTTCCCGCAACTGCCGGAAGAGCCGACCCCGCGCGAGGTCTTCGTCGCGCTGCGCGCACTGCGCGACCACTGGTAACCCCACAGCATTCAGAGGTCACGATGAGCTCACCGGTCAGCAACACCGCGCTGCAACGCTGGCTGGCGATCGCCGTGATCCTGATCGTGCTGCTGGCGGTCTGGCTGATCCTGCGGCGGCTGATCTCGCCGATCGCCTGGGCGGCGGTGCTGGCCTTCCTGCTTTATCCATTGCAGAAGCGGCTCACCGTGCGCTTCGGCCATCACCCTGCGGCCGCCGCCGGCGTGATCACCGCGCTGACGCCGGTGGCGATCTTCGTGCCGCTGACGCTGCTGGCCATGGCCTTTGCCAACCAGGTGACCACGCTGACCTCCTCGATGGAGGATGGCGGCAGCGGGCTGTTCAACATCGCCGCCTGGATGGATCCGCAGCAGCATCCGCGCATCGCCCGCAGCATCGAGTGGCTGGGCCAGCGCTTCGACCTGCGGCTCAATGAACTGCGGCAGGAGGTGCGCGAGGGCACCCGCGAATCGGTGGGCGTCATCGCCAAGTCCGGCGGCGCGGTGGTGCTCGGCGTGGCCGCGGCGCTGCTGCGCTTCTTCGTGATGCTGTTCATCCTGTTCTTCATGCTGCGCGACGGGCGCATGTGGTTTGCACGCGCGGTGGCGCTGATCCCGCTGGGGCGCCGCCGCCGCAACCTGCTGCTGTCGCGCCTCGGCAAGGTGCTGCGCGCGGTGGTGTATGGCTGCGGACTGACCGCGGTGATCCAGGGCGTGCTGGTGGGCATCGGCTTCGCGGTGGCGGGGCTGCCCGGATTCGTGGTGTTCGGCGTGGTGGCGGCAGTGTGCGGCCTGCTGCCGTTTGGCGGCGCGGCGCTGGTGTGGGCGCCGGGCGCGCTGTACCTGCTCGCCACCGGAGAAGTGGGCTGGGCCATCTTCATGACCTTGTGGGGCGCCATCGTGTCCACCTCCGACAATTTCATCCGGCCGCTGATCGTGTCGCGCTACACGCCGGTGCCCACCTTGCTGGTGTTCCTCGGCGTGATCGGCGGCGTGACCGCGTTCGGGCCGCTGGGATTCATCATCGGGCCGGTGATCCTGGTGCTGGCGGTGGAGCTGTTCCGCTTCGCGGAAGGGTCGATGGCGCGCGCGCGCTGATAGAATCCGAAGCGCTTCATGGACCTTTCCCCGATCCTCAATCCGCTCAACGACGAGCAGCGTGCGGCCGTCACTGCACCGGCTGGCGCAACACTGGTGCTGGCGGGCGCGGGCAGCGGCAAGACGCGCGTGCTCACGCACCGCATCGCCTGGGCGATCGGCGCGCTGGGCGCCGCGCCCCACAACATCCTCGCCGTCACCTTCACCAACAAGGCCGCCGCGGAGATGCGCCATCGCATCGAGAAGCTGATGGGCGTGCCCGGCGGCGGCATGTGGGTGGGCACCTTCCACGGCATCGCGCACCGCCTGCTGCGGCTGCATCACCAGCTGGCCGGACTGCCGCCGGGCTTCCAGATCCTCGATTCGGAGGACCAGCAGCGGCTGATCAAGAAGGTGATCCGCAACCAGGAGCTGGATGACACGCGCTATGTGCCGCGCGAGGTGCAGTACTACATCAACAAGCTGAAGGACGAGGGCATCCGTCCGGCGCAGGTGAAGAGCGGGCACGATCCGATGCAGCAGATGCTGGCGAAGCTGTACCAGCTCTACGAAGACACCTGCCGCCGCAGCGGCGTGGTGGACTTCGCCGAGCTGCTGCTGCGCGCCTACGAGCTGCTGCGCGATCATGCCTCGCTGCTGCGCCACTACCAGATGCGCTTCACGCATGTGCTGGTGGACGAGTTCCAGGACACCAATGCCATCCAGTACGCCTGGACGCGCCTGATCGCCGGCCCCGATGGCAGTCCGTTCGTGGTGGGCGACGACGACCAGTCGATCTACCGCTGGCGCGGCGCGCGGGTGGAGAACCTGCGGCAGTTCACGCGCGATTACCCCGGCGCGCAGATGTTCCGCCTGGAGCGCAACTACCGCTCCACCGGCAACATCCTCGAGGCCGCCAACGCACTGATCGCGAACAACTCCGGGCGGCTGGGCAAGAACCTGTGGACCGATGTGGGCACCGGCGAGCGCATCCGCCTCTATGCCGCGTTCAATGAGCGCGACGAGGCGGACTTCGTCGTGCAGCGCATCCAGGAGTGGCAGCGCCAGGGCGGCACGCGCAACGAGGTCGCCATCCTTTATCGCTCGAACGCGCAGTCGCGCGCCTTCGAAGAGGCCTTCCTCACTGCGCGCATGCCCTACCGGGTGTATGGCGGGCTGCGCTTCTACGAGCGCGCCGAGATCAAGGACGCGCTGGCCTATCTCAGGCTGCTGTCGAACCGCAATGATGATCCCTCGTTCGAGCGGGTGGTGAACCTGCCGACGCGCGGCATCGGAGCCAAATCGCTGGAGAGCCTGCGCGCCGCGGCGCGCGCGGCCGGCAGCTCGATGTGGCAGGCGGCCGCCAGCATGCTCTCCGGCACGCCCGGCTCGCCGGGCATCGCCGATCTCGGCAACCGCGGCGCCGCCGCCCTGCTCGGCTTCCTGAAGCTGATCGACCAGCTTCAGGCCGACACGCAGGGCCTGCCCCTGCACGAGCAGATCGACCATGTGATCCAGAACACCGGCCTGATCGAGCATTTCCGCAAGGACCGGCAGGACAAGGGCGAGGCGCGCATCGAGAACCTCGAGGAGCTGGTCAGCGCCGCGCGCGGCTTCGATGCCGATGCGGTCAGCCCCGACGATGCGGCGGAGAAGCTGCCGCCGCTGGAGGCTTTCCTGGCACATGCCGCGCTGGAATCCGGCGAGGGCCAGGCCGCCGAATGGGAAGACTCGGTGCAGATGATGACGCTGCACACGGCCAAGGGCCTGGAGTTCCCGCTGGTGTTCCTGGCCGGCATGGAAGATGGCCTGTTCCCGCACCAGCGTTCCATCGACGACCTCGACGGCCTCGAGGAGGAACGGCGGCTTTGCTATGTGGGCATCACGCGGGCAATGAAGCAGCTGTATGTCACCTATGCCGAGCAGCGCCGCCTGCACGGCATGGACAGCTTCGGCACGCCGTCGCGCTTCATCGCCGAGATCCCGCCGCAGCTGATCGAGGAAGTGCGGCCGCGCGTGCAGCATGCGCGGCCGGTGATCGGCCAGGCCTGGCGCCCGGCAACACCCGCCGGCGCGCACCTGCGGGGTGGCGCACTGGCCGAGGACGCGCCGGCCGCCGGCATCCGCCTCGGCGCGCGCGTGCGCCATGGCCGCTTCGGCGATGGCGTGATCCTGAACCTTGAAGGCCAGGGTCCGCATGCGCGCGTGCAGGTGAATTTCGAGCAGCAGGGCAGCAAGTGGCTGATGCTCTCCTATGCCAACCTCGAGGTCGTGCGGTGAAGGTGCTGATTCTCGGTGCCGGACAGGTCGGACGTTCAGCGGCCTACCACCTGGCACGGGAACCAGACAACGAAGTCACCGTGGTCGATTCGAACGAGGCCGTGCTGCGCGACCTGTCGGCGCGCATCGACGTGCGCACGGTGGCCGGCAATGCCTCCTATCCGGCCGTGCTGGAGGCCGCCGGCATCACCGATACCGACATGCTGGTGGCGCTGACCTCCTCCGATGAGGTCAACATGGTGGCCTGCGAGATCGCGCATGCGCTGTATCGCACGCCGACGCGCATCGCGCGCATCCGCGCGCCCGAATACACCAGCGAGGGGCGGCTGTTCGAGCAGGGCATGCTGGCGGTGGATGCATGGATCAGCCCCGAGCAGCTGGTCACCGAATACATCGAGCGGCTGATCCGCAACCCCGGCGCACTGCACGTGGCCGACTTTGCCGACGGGCGCGCGCGGCTGATGGGCATGCAGGCGCGGCCCGGGGGCCTGCTGGTGGGCCAGCAGCTGCGCACGCTGCGCGACCACATGCCCAATGCCGATGCACGCATCGCGGCCATCTACCGCAAGGGGCGGTTCATCCCGCCCGATGGCGACACGGTGGTGGAGGCCAACGACGAGATCTTCTTCATCGCCGCGCGCGACAACATCCAGCGCATGATGCACGAGCTGACGCGCGCCGAAGGGCCGGTGCGCAAGGTGGTGATCGCCGGCGGCGGCAACATCGGCTTTCGCCTTGCGCGGCTGCTCGAGAAGCACTATCAGGTGAAGGTGATCGAGCGCAACACCGAGCGCGCCTATCGCGTCGCCGAGCGCGTCGAGAGCGCGGTGGTGCTGAACGGCGATGCGCAGGACGAGGAGCTGCTGCTCGAGGAGAACATCGACGACACCGATGTGTTCGCGGCAGTCACCAATTCAGAAGAAGCCAATGTGCTCTCGGCGATGTTGGCCAAGCGGCTGGGGGCGCGCAAGGTGCTGGCGCTGGTGAACCGCCCCACCTATGGCGACCTGATGGAGAACCGCAGCATCGACATCGTGGTGTCGCCGCAGACGGTGACCATGGGTTCGCTGCTGGCGCATGTGCGCAAGGGCGATGTGGTCAAGGTGCACTCGCTGCGCCAGGGTTCTGCCGAGGCGCTGGAGATCATCGTGCACAGGCCGAAGGAGCGCTCGCGCGTCACCGGCCGGCGCATCGAGGAGCTGGAGATGCCCAACGGCGCCTCCATCATCGCGCTGGTGCGCGGCGAGCAGGTGCTGATCGCGCACCATGACACGCAGATCGAACCCGAGGACCATGTGATCCTGTTCCTGGCCGACCGGCGCCAGGTCGAAGCCGTGCAGCGGCTGTTCCAGTCGGGCTGACATGCGCACGATCCTCGCGATCGTCAATGTGCTGGGCGCATTGCTGGCGCTGTTCTCGGCCTATTACCTGCTGCCGGTGGCCACCGCGCTGTACTACGCCGAATACGCCGAACTGGCCGCGTTCGCGGCCTGCGGCGTGGCCACGCTGGCGCTGGGCCTGGCATTGCTGCTGGCGACGCGCCGCCACCGCGCGGAACTGAAGCCGCGCGATGGCTACCTGCTGGTGAGCCTGTGCTGGCTGGTGCTCACCGCCACCGCCGCGGTGCCCTTCAGCCTCATCCAGGGCATGTCGGTGACCAATGCCTATTTCGAGGCCATGTCCGGGCTTTCCACCACCGGCTCATCGGTGATCACGGGCCTCGACACGCTGCCGTTTTCAGTGAACATGTGGCGCCACGCGCTGCACTGGCTGGGCGGCATGGGCATCATCGTGCTGGCGGTGGCCATCCTGCCGCTGCTGGGCGTCGGTGGCATGCAGATGTATCGCGCCGAGACGCCCGGCCCGGTGAAGGACGCCAAGCTCACCCCGCGCATCACCGAGACCGCCAAATCGCTGTGGCTGGCCTATGCCGGCATCACCGCGGTGTGCTTCGTGGCCTTCCGGGCGGCGGGCATGAGCGGCTTCGATGCGATCTGCCATGCCTTCTCGGTGCTGTCGCTGGGCGGCTTTTCCACGCATGACGCCAGCGTCGCGCATTTCCAGTCGCCGCTGATCGAGACCCTGTTCATCGTGTTCATGGTCATCGCCGCGGTGAACTTCGCGACGCATTTCATCGCCTTGCGCCGGCGCGACCCGGGCGCTTACCGCCGCGACCCGGAGGCGCGCTGGGTGCTGGCCGGGTTGGCCGCCAGCGTGCTGGTGGCCACGCTGGTGGTGCATGCCGACGACCTGTATCCGGATTTCGTGACCGCGCTGCGGCATGCCACGTTCAACGTGGTGTCGGTGGCAACCACCGCCGGCTTCGTCACCGAGGATTACTCGCTGTGGCCCACCTTCGTGCCGATGATGATGCTGTTCCTCTCCAGCGTGGTGCCCAGCACCGGCTCCACCGGCGGCGGCATCAAGCTGTTCCGCGCGCTGATCATGCTGAAGCAGTGGCTGCGCGAGAGCGTCGCGCTGGTGCATCCGCATGCGGTGATCCCGCTGAAGATCGCAGGCCAGGTGGTGTCGAACCGCGTGGTCAACTCGGTGCTGGCCTTCGTGTTCGTCTATTTCATGACTGTCGTGGTGCTGACCTTTGCGATGCTGGCCACGAAGATGGATTTCGTCACCGCGTTCACCGCGGTGCTGGCCAGCATCAACAATGCCGGCCCGGGGCTGGGACAGGTGGGCCCGGCGACGAACTACGCAGCGCTCAGCGATGTGCAGACCTGGATCTGCACGCTGGCGATGTTCCTCGGGCGCATCGAGCTGTTCACCTTCCTGATCCTGTTCACGCGCACGTTCTGGCGGAAGTAGGCGCGCGGATCAACCCGTGCGGCAGCGGGCGCATCACTCCGGCGCAGCGTCAGCCCCGGTTTCCGTGGCCGTTGCCGGCGGCGTGCGCGGCTCCACCTTGCGCATGTTCTCGCGCGCGATGTATTCCGACTCCATGCGCTGCAGGCAGGCCTCGACCTGGGCCGGAGGCTGCGTCATGCACAGCCGCCGGTCGTTCTCGCGCGCGCGGTCGGTGTCGCGCATGCCCTGCTGGCGCTCTTCCCATCCGGCACAGGCGGTGACCAGCAGCCCGGCTGCCAGCGACAACAGCAAGCGTGGAAAGGGATTCATCGGGGCCTCCTGCCGGATGGACGATCCGGATGACCGAGGCATCTTGCGCCCGCCTGGCCGCGCCGGCAATGCGGCGAAGCCGCACGCGGCTGTCAGAACAGGTCGATGTCGCCCTGCGCGCCGCTGCTGCGGGCCGATTCGCCAGTCGGGTGGCGCGGCGCCAGGAAGTCGCGCGAGAAGTTGCGGCCCAGGAAGATGCGGTGCGTGTCGGACAGCAGCCGGTCGGCCAGCCGCCGGTTCAGCGTCTCGAAGGTGCCCGACGCCGAGTCGAGCTGCTCGACGGTGCCGTTCAGGTAGTCGCGCACATGGCTCAGGTGCTGGGTCATGCGGTCATAGAACTGCAGGCCGACCACGGCGCGGGCCATCTCCTCGCGCAGCACGGCCAGCTGCTGCGCGGACTCCGGCGCGGTGAGATCCTCCTGCCCCAGCAGCAGCGCCAGGCGCTCCAGGCTGTCGCCGAGCCGCTCCACGGCGCTGTGCGAATCCAGCAGGGCCAGGCCGATCTGCTCGCTGGCCGCCCCCAGCACGCTGGCCAGCTCGCGCGCCTTGTCCTGGTCCATGCTTCAGGTTCCCGTGCGCTTCTGCTGCAGCGGCTGCGCCGGGCGCGCGGCCAGGCGCAGCAGTCCCGGCACATCCAGGATCAGCGCCACCGAGCCCTCGCCGAGGATGGTGGCGCCCCCCACGCCCGGGATGCGCGCGTAATGGGTTTCCATCGACTTGATCACCACCTGCTGCTGGCCCAGCAGCTCGTCGATGAACAGGCCGGCGCGGCCGCCGTCGCCTTCGACCACCATCAGCAGGCCATCGGTGAGCCGGTCGCTCTTCGGCTCGATGCCGAACACCTCGTGCAGGCGGATCACCGGCAGGAAGTCGCCGCGGAACGGGAACACCTCGCCATGGCCATGCACATGGCGCGCAACCCCCTCGCGAAGCTGCAGTGACTCGATGATGGACACCAGCGGCACGATGTAGCTCTCGGTGCCCACGCGCACCGTCTGGCCATCGACGATCGCCAGCGTCAGCGGCAGCGTGATGGTGGTGACCGTGCCCTGCCCCGGGCGGCTGGTCAGCTCCACATTGCCGCCCAGCTCCTTGATGTTCCGCCGCACCACATCCATGCCGACGCCGCGGCCGGAAAGGTCCGTGGTCTGCTCGGCGGTGGAGAAGCCGGGCATGAAGATCAGCTCGTAGACCTCGGCGTCGCTGAGCACCGCGTCTGCATCGATCAGCTCGCGGGCGCGCGCCTTCTGCAGCAGCCGCTCGCGATCCAGCCCGCGGCCATCGTCGCGGATCACGATGTTGATGGTGCCGCCCTTGTGGAAGGCATCCAGGTGGACCAGCCCCTCCGGCTGCTTGCCGGCGGCGATGCGCTCGGCCGGGGACTCGATGCCGTGGTCGACGCTGTTGCGCACCAGGTGCACCAGCGGATCACCGATCTTCTCCAGCACCGTCTTGTCGAGTTCGGTCTGCTCGCCGGAAAGCTGCAGCCGGATCTGCTTGCCCAGCCGCGCCGACAGGTCGCGCACCAGGCGCGGAAAGCGGCTGAACACCGAACCCACCGGCAGCATGCGCACGCGCATGACGCTTTCCTGCAGCTCGCGCACATTGCTCTCGAGCTGCGCGAGGCCGGCGCGCAGCCGGTCGGCATTGACGCCCTCGAAGTCGCGCGCCAGCTGGCCGAGCATCGACTGCGTGATGACCACCTCGCCGACCACGTTCAGCAGCTCGTCGATCTTCTCGATCGCGACGCGGATGGAATTGACTTCGACGGTGGCGGCCGGCGCGGCGCGTGGTGCAGGAGGCGCCGGGTTCGCAGGCGCGGCAGGCGCCGCGGCAGCTTCCGCTGCAATGGGCCCAACCGGTGATGCGGCATCAGGCGACGATGCGCTGGACGAAGATGCACCGGGCACAGACGCACCGGACGTAGACGCAATGGGCGCAGTCGCAACGGACGCGGCCGGCTGCGCGACCTCGGCCTGCGGTGCCGCGCCTGCGTCAGCCGGCGTTGCCGCCTCCAGCCGCTCGATCGACAGCTCGCAGTCGCCTTCCGCCCAGTCGAAGATCAGTTCGATCGACGCCCGGGGCATCGGCGAGACCAGCAGCAGCTCCCAGCGGATGCACACATCCTGCGGGATGATGTCCTCGAGTGCCGGCACTGCCGATACATCGGCCGTCACGGTCAGTTCGCCAAGCCCTGCCAGGTCCTCGAACAGTCGGACCGGATCGATGCCGCGGGGAAGCAGGCTGGGCAGCGCCTTGAAGCGGATGCGCCAGGTGGGCGAGGCGGATCGGGCGGCAGGACGGGTGGCCGCTGCCGGCGCCGGCACCGCGGCAGGCGGGGGAGCAGGCGCAGCCGGCTCGGGCGACTGTACCGACCCGGCCCCGGTCGCATCGCCGGCTGCCTCGGCGACGATCTGCCGGAACTGGTCCTGCAGCGCCTGCGAATGCGTCAGATCCAGCGGCTGGTTCTTCTGCTGCGCGGTCAGCATGCTGCGGATCACGTCCACCGAATGCAGCAGGCCATCGCAGATGGGCGCGGTCACCGCCATGCGGCTGGAGCGCAGCTCGTCGAGCAGCGTCTCCAGCGTATGCGTGAACGAGGCGATCTCGTTGAAGCCGAACATGCCGGCGCCGCCCTTGATCGAGTGGGCGACGCGGAAGATCGTGTTCACCGTCTCGAGGTCCGCGGCGCCGGGCGAAAGACGCAGCAGCGCAGCCTCCATCGCATCGAGCAGCTCGAAGCTCTCGGCAAAGTAGACCTCGTGGAACTGGTCCATCTCCAGGGTCATGCCGCGGCCTCCTGCATGCAGGCGGGCAGGCCGAGCACGACAGACAGGCCCAGCTGTGCAGCGGATGCGATCAGTTCATCGGAAGGTTCGTGCCACTGGATGCGCCTGCCGGCCGCCGCTTCGCGCTGCGCGAAGGCCACCAGCAGCTGCAGCGCCGCGGCATCGATGCGCGTCACGGCAGCGCCAGCAACGATCACGCAATCGGTGGAAGAAACCGCGGCAACCAGCATGGCCTGCAGCGCGTGCGCATCACGCAGCGTGCATTCGGCGGGAAGTTCGATGCGGGCGGGGGCGGCGGCGCGCGCGCGGCGCCGTGACCTGCCAGCCGCGGTGGCAGCGCGCGGCTTCGAAGCCTTCACCGGCTTCGTGCTGGCAGCCCTGCCCACCGGATCAGCTCGCAGCCCAGCTCGCCAGCACCTGGTCGATGCGCTCCTTGAGGGCTTCGGCGGTGAACGGCTTGACGAGATAGCCGTTCACGCCGGCATGGATCGCCTCGACGATCTGCTGGCGCTTGTCTTCGGCGGTCACCATCAGCACGCGCAGGTTGGCCAGCGCCGGATCGGCGCGCGCGGCCTTCAGCAGCTCGATGCCCGGCATGCCAGGCATGTTCCAGTCGGTCACCAGGAAATCGATGTTGCCCTGCTTGAGGATCTTCAGCGCCGTGGCGCCGTCCTCCGCTTCGGTGACGTCCGTGTAGCCAAGATCATTGAGGAACTTCTTCATGATGCGACGCATCGTGGAGAAGTCGTCGACGATCAGAAAACGCAGATCTACTGCCATCGGCCTTGCTCCAGAGCTCTCCCGTATCCGTTCCCCGGTCTGCATGGGGCACTATGTTGTCGTGCCGGACGCGGCGATACCGCGAACCGCGTATCAGTCGTGCATCTTTTTTGACGTAACACGTCGCTACACCGCTCGCCGGGGGGCCTCGGCAGCCGCCGCACACTCCAGCGCGCGCGAGGCCAGCCGCGACAGCGGCAGCACCTCGTCGGCCGCGCCCAGTTCCACCGCCTCGCCCGGCATGCCCCAGACCACGCTGCTGGCCTCGTCCTGCACCAGTGTGGCGCCGCCGGCTTCCTGGATTTCCTTCAGGCCCTGCGCACCATCCTTGCCCATGCCGGTGAGCAGCACGCCCACGGCATGCGCGCCGGCCTGCTGCGCCACCGAGCGAAACAGCACATTCACCGACGGCCGGTGGCGGTTCACTGGCGGGCCGTCATCGAGGCGGCAGATCCACCGCCCGCCGCTGCGCACCACCAGCAGGTGCTGGTCGCCGGGGGCGATGTAGGCATGACCGGGGCGGATCTCCTGTCCGTCCTCGGCCTCGCAGACGCGCACCGGGCAGGTGCGGTCCAGGCGCTGCGCGAATGGACCGCTGAACACCTTCGGGATGTGCTGCACGATCACGATGCCGGGCGCATCCGGCGGCATGCCCATCAGCAGCTCGCGGATGGCCTCGGTGCCGCCGGTGGAGGCGCCCACCGCGATCAGCCGCTCG
>CAYQJU010000063.1:0-15666 GCA_964417875.1 uncultured Steroidobacteraceae bacterium | reverse complement strand
TTCACCAGGATGCGGTCGTGGAGGGGGCGAATCTTCATTGATTCCACTCCTTGGGGTTGTTGGTTTGGATTGGTTCTGAATCCGGGTGCGGCCGGGGGCGGGGAGTATTAGCACTCTCACCCGTCGGCTGCTAACGGGCGGTAATCATAGCGGCGGAGAGGCAGGATTCAAGGGACCCGTGACAGGGCACGCCGGGCGGAAGCGCCCGTTGGTGCAATGCGACAGATGGAAGCCTGCCGCCGGCAGCGTCGCCGGCGGTGACCGCGGGAGGGTTGGCGGAGTGGCCGCCCCATCAACGACCGGGATCAGTCCTCGTAGAAATCGTCCTCGGCGGCGGGACAGTCGGTGGCCACCCATTCACCCTCCAGCGTGATGCCGATTTGAATGCCCGCCTGGGCCGCGACCTGCATGTTGCCGGCGAGCTTCTTCGGGCTGCTGGCCGTGAAGCGCACCTGCGCGCCCGAGGGTCCGGACGGGCCGCTGCATTCGACCACGCCTTCGAGCACATCGGCGGTCTGCCGCGTGACCTGGCTGGTGCACGAGCCCTCGCTGTCCTGCCCGCTGGCCAGCTGCAGCAGCCGGACATTGCGGATGTCATCCGCGGTGATGCAGGAGTTCTTCGTCATGGCACCCAAACCACCGCCGCCGATGGTGGTGGTGAGCTTCCACAAGCCGGGCTGGATATGGAAGGGCTGGTCGGCGGCGGCCAGCATCGAAACACACAGGGCGGCGAGGATCGGCAGCTTGCGGCGCATCGGGGGTTCCTGACAGATGATCGGGACCCACAGCGTAGGCGGGTGCCCCGGATCCGCAGCGCCGGCTTTCCGGTCAATCAGTGCAGAAATGCACGGCGCAATCCGTCGCGCTCAGGCCATCGCCTCGATATACCGCCGCTTGCCCGCGCTGCCCATCCGGTAGAACCGCCGCAATGCCGCGATCGCGCGCCCGCGCTGCATCGGCCGGTTCGACAGCAATGCCGACTGCAGCATCGTGCAGAAGCGCGATGCATACCCGGACGCGGCGGCATACATCTGCTGCGTCGCCGCCGGCAGCGCAGGATTCACCTTCGATCGCTCGAACAGCAGGTGGTGCAATTCGCGCGGCCGATGCCCGGGATACTGCCGGCGCATCAGCCACCAGGTGGCAATGTACTTGTCCACTTCGGCCTGCAACTCCAGGTCCATCTGCGACACGCCACGCGCATGCCGCGCATTCCACATCAGGTATGAGAAATGGCTGACGCCCTCGAGCGCGGTCCAGAAGTCGGCGATGTTCGATTCATCCAGCGCGCGCAGCGGATCACTGCGATCCAGGCGTTCCAGCAGCGCCGCATCGATATACAGCGCCAGCCGGCTCGAGCGTGCCCGCTGCACCACCACCAACTCCTCCAGTGCCGCGGCCTCGCGCCGCTCCGGCGGCAGCGCATCGCGCGCGGTGACGAGGAAATCTCGCACGTCCTCGCCGCTGGGCGCGTCGTTGATGGTCTCGAGCAGATGCTGCAACGGGCGCAGCATGGGCACTCAGCTGGGCCGCAATGACACCGGCGCCGGTGCCACGCCCAGCTGCTGCAGCAGGTTCTGCGCGCGCCGGCTGCCGGTCTTCAGCCACAGCTCATACAGCCGCAGCACATCGTCCGGCCCCCATACGCGCGCCGAATCGGCGATCTCGCCGATGGCATCGACCACCGGCTGGAACTTGCTGGCCAGCTCGCCGAATACGGTGGACAGCGCGCGCCGCGGCCCGGTCATCGGCGTGACCGCCAGCGTGCCGTAGGCGCGGCCGCCCATGGCGATGTGATAGTCCACATCGATCAGCCGCCGCGTGAAGCCGTGCGCGAAGAAACCGGCGACGAAAAGCGAAACATCGCCCAGCCGCTGCAGCAGCGCCTCGCGTTCGGTGGGCGACGCGGCGGCACTGGCCTGCGCCAGCAGATCCGCCAGGCTCACCCACCGCTGGCCGGGACGGGTGTCCTGGTGCGACACCTCGGTGCGCGAATAGAGCGTCAGCAGGCTGACCACGTAGTGCGCGGTGTGCGCGTCGAGCCGGGTGTGCTGCGATGCAAGCGCGCTTTCCAGCGCATCGCGGAAGAATTCCGTCAGGTTGTGGACCGGGGTGACCTGCCCCCGATCCGCGACATCGTCAGCTCCCTGCATGCAGAACCTCGCCGATGACAGGGCCTTGCGCCCTCAATTCATAGTTACCGCGCATTCTTGTGTTGTGCAACATGGAACTTGCCGAATCAGGACATGGCCCAATGTCTGACAAGGGCTGGGAGGCTTAAGATGGCCGGCATGCGCAAACTATTCTGGATCCTGCTGACTCTGCTCGGTTGCGGCACCGCTGCCGCGGCAGACGATTTCCTTCCGATGGACCAGGCTTTCCGTATTGGCGCCGTGGCGACTGCGCCGGATCGCATTGAAGTGATCTTTGAAGTCCACCCCGGCTACTACCTGTACCGGAAAGACTTCAAGTTTGCGGTCGAGGAAGGGCAGCCCGTTGCTCTGGGCAACGTCGACCTGCCGAAGGGCAAGGTGAAGAACGACGAATTCTTCGGGGAACAGGAGGTTTACCTCACGGACGTGACGGCCCGCATCCCGGTTTCACGCGGCACCGGGGACGCCTTCACGCTGCCACTGAAAGTCAGCTACCAGGGCTGCGCCGAAGCGGGCCTTTGCTACCCCCCGACCACCAGGGTTTTTGAGGTCGACCTGCCCGAGACCAGCAGCGTGGCAGCGTTGCCCGCTGGTGGCAGCTCCGTCGACGCCGGCGGTGGCTATGTCTCCGAACAGGACCGCCTCGCCGGCATGATCCGCGAGGGCAACATCCTGCTGATGGCCGGCGCCTTCTTCCTCGCCGGCCTGCTGCTGGCCTTCACCCCCTGCGTGCTGCCGATGGTGCCCATCGTCGCCGGCATCATCGCCGGCCAGGGCGCGAATGTGACCCGCGCCCGCGCCTTCGCGCTGTCGCTGGCCTATGTGCTGGGCATGGCCGCCACCTATACCGCCGCCGGCGTGATTTTCGCCGCCGCCGGCCAGCAGGCGCAGACACTGTTCCAGCAGGGCTGGATCATCCTGCTTTTCTCGGCGCTGTTTGTTGCAATGGCGCTGTCAATGTTCGGCTTCTTCACGGTGCAGATGCCGGCCTTCGTGCAGACGCGGCTGACGGCGATGAGCAACCAGCAGAAAGCCGGCAACTATGCCGGCGTGGTGGTGATGGGCGCATTGTCCGCGCTGATCGTGACCACCTGCGTGGGCCCGGCGCTGGTGGCGGCGCTGTCGGTAATCGGCCAGTCCGGCGAAATCACGCGCGGCGGCGTGGCGCTGTTCGCGATGGCCATCGGCATGGGCGTGCCGCTGTTGGCGGTGGGCGCCTCGGCCGGCCAGCTGCTGCCGCGGGCCGGCGCATGGATGGAAACCGTCAAGCAGTCGATGGGCGCAATGATGCTGGCGGTGGCCGTATGGATGCTCTCGCGCATCCTGTCGCCCACCGTGACCATGTGGCTGTGGATGGTGCCGCTGGCGGCGATGGTGGTGATCCTCACCCGCGCGGCGTTCCGCACCCAGGGCGGCCGGATTGCCGCCCGCACGCTGGCCGGCGTGTTCGCCGCCTGGGCGCTGCTGATCGGCTTCGGCGCGGTGCAGGGCGCCACCAATCCGCTGCGGCCGCTGCAGGGCGCCGCAGCAATGGTCGACCTGCCTTTCGAGCGCATCAAGTCCGTCGATGACCTCGACGCGCGCATTGCCGCCGCGAATGCCGACGGCAAGACGGTGATGCTCGACTTCTATGCCGACTGGTGCGTGTCGTGCAAGGAGATGGAGCACTACACCTTCCCGCGGCCTGCGGTGATGGACGCCCTGTCGAACACGGTCTGGCTGCAGGCCGACGTCACCGCCAATGACGCCACCGACCAAGCGCTGCTGCAGCACCTGGGGGTGTTCGCCCCGCCGACCATCGCCTTTTTCGGCGCCGACGGCGCCGAAAGGCGCAATTACCGGGTGGTGGGCTACATGAAGGCCGAAGAATTCGCGCCGCTGGTGCGCTCGGCGCTACAGTAGCGCCACCATGAAAAAGGCCGTGCTGATCATCCCCGCGGTGGCCGTTGCCGCGGTACTGGGCGCGCTGGCGCAGCGCTGGTTCACGACCGGCGGCTCCGCCGTACCTGCGGAGCCCGCCCTCACCGACGTGCCGCTGGTCACCGGCGTCGAAACGCCGGCCGGCGATGACGACGCGTCACTGCCCGTGCCGGAAGTGCTGCCGCCGATCTCGCTGGCCGACGGCGAGGGCACGCTGCGCTCGCTGTCCGAGTGGGCCGGCCGCCCGCTGATGGTGAATTACTGGGCCACGTGGTGCGGACCGTGCCGGCGCGAGATTCCGCTGCTGAACGAGCTGCGCGCCGAAGGCATGCCGCCGCAGCTGGAAATCATCGGCATCGCGGTCGATTTCCGCGACGACGTGCTGGCCTATGCGGAAGAGACGCCGATCGACTACCCGGTGCTGATCGGCGAGGAAGATGGGCTGGCCGCCGTGCAGGCCATGGGCATGCAGCCGGCCTTCCCGTTCACCGTGTTCGCCGACAGCCAGCACCGCATCCTCACCGTGAAGGTGGGCGAACTGCACCGCGATGAGGCCGAACTGATCCTGGGCTCACTGGCCGAGGTGGATGCCGGCAGCCTGACGCTGGCTGATGCACGGGCCCGGATCGATGCCGGCCTGAAGGATCTGGCGGCGCGCCGGGCCACCCAGGAGACCACCGCCGCGGCGGCGCGGGCCCCGGCAGCGGCCCCCGCAGGCTGATCGCGGGCTTTTTCAAGAAATTCGCAGCTTTTTTCCCCAACTTGGGGTTAAATGCCGGCTTTCTGATCACACGCCGACTATCGAAATGCCGCGGCTGCTGCTGCTGAACGGCCCCAACCTGAACCTGCTGGGAACCCGCGAGCCGGGACTCTACGGCGCCGAGACGCTGGATGCCATCATCCAGCGCAATGCCGCCCTTGCGCGCGAGCTGGGCCACGAGCTCATCGCCCGGCAGAGCAATGCCGAGCACGAGCTGGTGGAGGCGGTGCAGAAGGCCCCGGCCGAGGGCATCGCATTCCTGATCCTGAACCCCGGCGCATTCACGCACACCTCGATCGCGCTGCGCGACGCCATCCTCGGCGTCTCGCTGCCGTTCATCGAAGTGCACCTGTCGAATGTGCATGCCCGCGAACCGTTCCGGCGGCATTCGTATTTTTCAGACATCGCCGTCGGCCAGGTCATCGGCCTCGGGCCGCTGGGCTACGAGCTGGCTCTGCACGCCGCGGCCGCGCGCCTCGCCGCGCGCTGACTCCTCATCACCGCTTTCCCTGGAGCTTTTATGGACATCCGCAAAGTCAAGAAACTGATCGAGCTGCTGGAGGAATCCGGCATCGCCGAGATCGAGATCAAGGAAGGCGAGGAAGCGGTGCGCATCAGCCGTGCGCCCACCGGCCATGCCATGCCGCAGTACTACAGCGCGCCGCCGCCGGCGCCCGTCGCAGCGCCGGTGGCTGTCGCCGCCGCACCTGCGGCAGCCGGCGTCGCCCCCGGCGGTGCGCCGCTGGCCCGCCGCAAGGATGACGCCAACCTCGTCACCGCACCGATGGTCGGCACCTTCTATGCCGCCTCCTCGCCCACCGCCAAGTCCTTCGTCGCCGTCGGCGACACGGTCAAGGAAGGCGACGTGCTGTGCATCATCGAGGCGATGAAGATGATGAACCAGATCGAGAGCGACCGTGCCGGCAAGGTCACCGCCATCATGGCGCGCAATGGCGATCCGGTGGAGTTCGGCCAGCCGCTGTTCGTTGTCGAATAAATGACCAACCGAATGCTCGAGAAAGTCGTCATCGCCAATCGCGGCGAGATCGCGCTGCGCATCCTGCGCGCCTGCCGCGAGCTGGACATCAAGACCGTGGCGGTGCATTCCACGGCCGACAACAACCTGAAGCATGTGCTGCTGGCCGATGAGACCGTGTGCATCGGTCCTGCGCCCTCGCCGGCCAGCTACCTGAACATGCCGGCCATCATCAGCGCCGCCGAGGTCACCGACTCGGTGGCCATCCATCCCGGTTACGGCTTCCTCTCCGAGAACGCCGATTTCGCCGAGCGCGTGGAGAAGAGCGGCTTCGTGTGGATCGGGCCGAAGGCCGAGACCATCCGCCTGATGGGCGACAAGGTGTCGGCGATCAAGGTGATGAAGGAAGCCGGCGTGCCCTGCGTGCCGGGTTCCGGTGGCCCGCTGGGGCAGGATCCGGACGAGAACCTGCGCATTGCGCGGCAGATCGGCTATCCGGTGATCATCAAGGCTTCCGGCGGCGGCGGCGGACGCGGCATGCGCGTGGTGCATGCCGAGGCGGCGCTGCTCAATGCCATCAATGTGACGCAACAGGAAGCGCAGGCGGCCTTCGGCAATCCGCAGGTCTACATGGAGAAATTCCTCGAGAAGCCGCGCCACATCGAGTTCCAGGTGATCGCCGACAACCACGGCAATGTGGTGCACCTGGGCGAGCGCGACTGCTCGATGCAGCGCCGTCACCAGAAGGTGATCGAAGAGGCGCCCGCGCCGGGCCTCGATCCGAAGGTGCGCGAGAAGATGGGCGAGCGCGTGGTGGAAGCCTGCCGCAAGGTGGGCTATCGCAGCGCCGGCACGCTCGAGTTCCTCTTCCAGGACGGCGAGTTCTACTTCATCGAGATGAACACGCGCATCCAGGTGGAGCATCCGGTCACCGAGGTGATCACCGGCATCGATCTGGTGAAGACGCAGCTGCTGGTGGCGGCGGGCGAGAAGCTGCCGTTCGTGCAGAAGGACATCCGCTTCCATGGCCATGCGCTGGAATGCCGCATCAATGCCGAGGATGCGAAGACCTTCATGCCCTCGCCGGGCATGGTCAGCCGCTGGCATTCGCCCGGTGGGCCCGGCATCCGTGTCGACAGCCATCTCTACTCCGGCTATGCAGTGCCGCCGAACTACGACTCGATGATCGGCAAGCTGATCGCGCATGGCGACACGCGCGAGACGGCGATCGCGCGCATGCGCAATGCGCTGGCAGAGCTGGTGGTCGAGGGCATCAAGACCAACACCGCCCTGCACCAGGAAATCCTCAGCCACCAGGCCTTCCGCGAGGGTGGGCTCGACATCCACTACCTGGAGCGGCGGCTGGGGCTGAAGTAGCCCGGTGGGTCGCATGGCCGGCTACCTGGCATTGACGCTGGAGCTGCAAGGCCGCGATCCCTCGGCCGCCGAGGATGCGGCGTTCGCGGCCGGTGCGCTTTCGGTGACCCTCACCGACGCGGTGGATGACGCCATCCTGGAACCTGCGCCCGGCGAGGTGCGGCTGTGGCCGCGCACCGTGCTGCAGGCGCTGTTCCCGGCCGAGGCCGCGGGACCTGAAGCCATCGTCGCACTGGCCGCGGCATTGCAGATCCCGCTGTCGGACATCCGCGTCGAGCGCATCGCCGATCGCGTCTGGGAGCGCGAGTGGCTGAAGGACTTCCATCCCATGCGCTTCGGCCGCCGGCTGTGGGTGTCGCCGCATCATGCGGATGCGCCGGCGGATCCGGATGCGGTGGTGGTGCGGCTGGACCCGGGCCTCGCCTTCGGCACCGGCACCCATCCTTCCACCGCGCTGTGCCTGACCTGGCTGGACGCACACCTGTCGCCCGGCGCGCGCCTGATCGACTATGGCTGCGGCTCGGGCGTGCTGGCCGTGGCCGCCGCGAAGCTCGGCGCGCAGCAGGCTCATGGCTTCGACATCGATCCGCAGGCGCTGATCGCCACCCGCGACAACGCCGCCGCCAACCACGTGGCCGATCGGGTGCAGGTGCATGAACAGGCTGCTACGCTGCCCGGCGAGGTGGACGTGGTGGTGGCCAATATCCTTGCCGGCACGCTGGTCGAGCTTGCACCGCGCCTGCATTCGCACCTGGCGCCGGGGGCAAGCCTGGTGCTGGCCGGCATCCTGAAGCAGCAGGTGCACGAGGTGCGCGCCGGGTTCGCGCCGCTGCTCGAGCTGAACGTTTTCGCCGAACGCGAAGGCTGGAGCGCGCTGGCGGGGCAGCGCCGCGCATGAGCCAGATGGTCACCACCTGCGCGAACTGCCGCCAGCAGCTGGCCGTCACTGCCGCCGACCTGCGCGTGGGCCAGGGCTATGTGCGCTGCGGCCGCTGCGACAAGGTGTTCAATGCGCTGCTGACCCTGGCCGAGGACGAACCTGCGCCCACCGCGCCGGATTCAGTGGCGCATGGCACGCGCTCGGTGCCGATGCTCGACGAAGCCGACCTGCCGCCGCTGCCGGACCGCGCGAACGAGCCCCTGCCCTTCGGTGCCAGCGACGAGGACGAAGTGGAGGTGGTGCAGACGCATGTCACCGGCCAGTTCCGCAGCATCGTGCTGGAGGGCGAGTCGGGCATGGCGCGCGAGGCCGTCGCGGACGAAGCCACCACGATCGGACCGCCGCCTCCGCCGCCTGCTGCCGGCAGCGACGAGGTGGCGCTGAAGATCATCCGCCAGGCCACGAGCCAGCCGATCGATGCGCTGCTCGACGAGGAGGGCGCGGCGCCTGCCACCGCCGGCGTGCAGCTGGAAGCGCCGGCCAGCACCGATGCGCCGACCGCCGAGGATTTCGACGCGGACGAGGCACTCGGCAATCCGCGCCGCGCCGCGCCGCTGTGGACGGTGGCGGCCATCCTGCTGGCGCTGGCGCTGCTGGCGCAGTGGGTGCACCACAGCCGCGCACAGCTGGTGACCGTGCCGTGGCTGCAGCAGCCACTGCGCACCGTCTATGGCCTGTTCGGCCAGCAGGTGGAGCCGGCCTGGGAGCTGGCCCACTACGAGGTGCAGCAGCTGGGCGCAGAGCTGCGGGCAGGCGGCACCGCGGCTGGCCCACAAGGCAGCCACACGCTGCTGCTGCAGGCCGCGGTGGCGATGAACCGGGAGGCGCGCTGGTCGCAGCCTCCGCCGGTGTTGCGCGTGGTGCTGTCGGACCAGTGGGGCAATGACCTGCAGACCACCGATGTGCCGCCGCGCGACTGGATGCTGGGCGAAGCCCCGGCGCGCCTGACGCCCGGACAGCGCGTCGACGCACGCCTGTCGCTGCCGGCACCGGCGCGCGTCAGCGGCTTCTCGCTGACGCCCTGCCTGCCGGATGATCACGGCGCCCTGCGCTGCCGCGACGGCTCCTGATGGCATTCCGGATCGGTCCCTGGCAGATCACCTCGCCGGCGGTGCTGGCGCCGATGGCCGGTGTCACCGACCGGCCGTTCCGCATCCTGTGCCGCCGCTTCGGTGCCGGTCTTGCCGCCTCGGAGATGATCACGTCCGACCAGCGGCTGTGGCACACCACCAAATCGCGCCAGCGCATGAACCACGAAGGCGAACCCGAGCCACGCATGGTGCAGCTGGCGGGCAACGATCCTGCGCAGCTGGCGGATGCGGCGCGCGCGAACGTGGATCTGGGCGCGCAGATCATCGACATCAACATGGGCTGTCCGGCAAAGAAGGTGTTCGGCAAGGCCTGCGGCTCGGCGCTGCTCGGCGATCCGCCGCTGGTGGGGCGCATCCTCGAAGCGGTGGTCGCTGCGGTGAACGTGCCGGTCACGGTGAAGATCCGCCTGGGCGTCGATCGCGCGCATGTCAACGCGCTTGAGATATCACGCATCGCAGCACAGGCAGGCGTGCGCGCCATCGCGGTGCATGGCCGCACACGCGCGGATTTCTACACCGGCGAAGCCAGCTATGACGCGATCCGCGATATCGCCGCCGAAGCGAACATTCCGGTGATTGCGAACGGAGATATTGACAGTGCGGAAAAAGCGCAACAGGTGCGCGATTTCACGCGCGCGCACGGCGTGATGATCGGTCGCGGCGCCCACGGAGCCCCATGGATCTTCCGCGAAGTCAATGCTTTTCTCGAAAATCACAGGATGCCGCGGCAACTCTTGCGAAGCGAGATGAGAGCCATCATCCTTGAACACCTCGCGGCGCTGTACGCATTCCACGGTGAATCGGCCGGTGTCCGCATCGCACGCAAGCACATCGGCTGGTACTGCCAGCAGCACACCGACACAGAATCCTTCCGGCCAGAACTGATGGCCGCGGAATCTTCGTCGGCGCAGTTTTCGGTGGTCGCGGCACGATTCGGCGAGTGGGCTTTGAGTGATGAAACGTCCGACAAAAACAACAAAGCCAGGTGGGAGTACCGGAATGCGCCCTGCGACGAACCGTACGACAAGGATGCCTGCACCGCCGCTGTCTGCGCGTAAACCCGTTTCGGCAACCACCACGCTGCCGCTGCGCGACCACGCCGAACGTGCATTGTCCGATTACTTTGCGAACCTCAACGGCCATCGACCCGCACACCTTTACGACCTGGTGCTGCGCGAGGTGGAAGAGCCACTTTTCCGCACCGTGCTCGACTACGCCAGCGGCAACCAGAGCCGCGCAGCGGTGATCCTGGGCATCACCCGGGGCACGCTGCGCAAGAAGCTGCGCCAGTTCGGGCTCTCCACCTGAAGGATTGACGATTTGGATCTGCCGATCCGGCGCGCATTGCTGTCGGTTTCCGACAAGTCCGGCCTCACTGAACTTGCCACCGCGCTCGTGGCGCGCGGCGTGGAACTGCTCTCCACCGGGGGATCGGCGCGGCTGCTGGCCGATGCCGGCCTGCCCGTCACCGAGGTGGCGCGGCACACGGGTTTCCCCGAGATCATGGACGGCCGCGTCAAGACGCTGCATCCGAAGATCCACGGCGGGCTGCTGGGCCGGCGCGGCACCGACGACGAGGTGATGCGCGACCATGGCATCGCGCCCATCGACCTTCTGGTGGTGAACCTCTATCCCTTCGCCGCCACGATCGCCAAGCCCGATGTCAGCTATGAAGACGGGGTCGAGAACATCGACATCGGCGGCCCTGCCATGCTGCGCGGCGCTGCCAAGAACCATGCCGACGTGACCGTGGTGGTCGATCCGGCAGACTATCCGGCGCTGCTCGGGGAACTCGAGGCACATGCCGGAGCCACGCGCCAGGCCTTCCGCGCGCGCCTGGCCGCCAAGGCCTTCGCGCACACCGCCTGCTACGACTCGCTGGTGGCCGACTGGCTGGGCCGCCAGAACGAGGTGGAATCCTTCCCGCCGCAGCTGGGCGTTGGCCTCACGCGCAGCGCCACGCTGCGTTATGGCGAGAATCCGCACCAGCGCGCCGCGTTCTATCGACAGGCCCGGCCTGCGCCCGACACCATTGCCGGCGCGCGCTTCGCGCAGGGCAAGGAGCTCTCGTTCAACAACATCGCCGATGCCGACTGCGCGCTGGAGTGCGTGCGGCAGTTCGACGCGGCCGCCTGCGTGATCGTCAAGCACGCCAATCCCTGCGGCGTGGCGGTGTCCACCAGCGTGCGCGAGGCCTATGAGCTGGCGTATCGCACCGATCCGACTTCAGCCTTCGGCGGCATCATCGCCTTCAACCGGCCGCTCGATGCCACCACCGCGCAGCTGATCCTCGAGCGGCAGTTCGTCGAGGTGATCGTGGCGCCGAAGCTGCTGCCCGGCACCGCCGAGGTGCTGGCCGGCAAACCCAATGTGCGCGTGCTGCTCACCGGACCGCTGTCGCCGGAACCTCTGGCCGAGCGCGAACTGCGCAGCGTCGGCGGCGGCGTGCTGGTGCAGGATCGCGATGCCGGCCGCATCGAGCCGGCCGGGCTGCAGTGCGTCACGCGCCGCGCGCCCGGCGAGCAGGAGATGCACGACCTGGTGTTCGCGTGGCGCGTGTGCAAGTTCGTGAAGTCCAATGCCATCGTGTTCGCGCGCGACGGGGCCACCGTGGGCGTGGGCGCCGGCCAGATGAGCCGTGTCTATTCCAGCCGCATCGGCGCCATCAAGGCCGAGGATGTCGGCCTGTCGGTGCGCGGCGCGGTGATGGCCTCCGATGCGTTCTTCCCCTTCCGCGACGGTGTCGAAGTGGCAGCCAGCCACGGCGTCACCGCCGTGATCCAGCCCGGCGGTTCGATGCGCGATGCAGAAGTCATCGCCGCGGCCGACGAGGCCGGGCTCGCCATGCTGTTCACCGGCATGCGGCATTTCCGCCACTGACGGATACCCATGGACAGATCAATCAAGGTGCTGGTGGTCGGCGGCGGCGGGCGCGAGCATGCGCTGGCCTGGAAGTGCGCGCAGTCGCCGCGCGTGGCCGAGGTGCTGGTGGCACCGGGCAATGCCGGCACCGCGCGCGAGAACAAGGTGCGCAATGTGGCCATCGAGGCCACGCAGATCGAGGCCCTTGCCGATCTGGCCGCGCGCGAGGGCGTGGCCTTCACCATCGTCGGCCCCGAGGCGCCACTGGTGGCTGGCATCGCCGATGTGTTCGCTGCCCGCGGCCTGCCCTGCTTCGGCCCCGGCAAGGCCGCAGCGCAGCTGGAGGGCTCCAAGTCCTTCACCAAGGAATTCCTCGCCCGCCACGGCATTCCCACCGCCGCCTATCGCCGCTTCACCCGCGATGATTTCGACCGCGACTGGCTGGCCGCGCAGCGCATGCCCATCGTGGTGAAGGCCAGTGGCCTGGCCGCCGGCAAGGGCGTGGTGATCGCGCAGACCGGCGCCGAGGCCGTCGAGGCCGCCGAGGCGATGCTGGGCGGCCGCTTCGGCGCCGCCGGCGACGAGATCGTCATCGAGGAATTCCTCGACGGCGAGGAGGCCAGCTTCATCGTCATGTGCGATGGCACGCATGCATTGCCGATGGCCTCCAGCCAGGACCACAAGCGCATCGGCGAGGGCGACACCGGCCCGAACACCGGCGGCATGGGCGCCTACTCGCCCGCGCCGGTGGTCACACCGGCGGTGCACGCCAGCATCATGGCCGAAGTCATCGAGCCCACATTGCGCGGCCTCGCCGCCGAGGGCATGCCGTTCACCGGCTTCCTGTACGCGGGACTGATGATCGATGCGGCCGGCTCGCCGAAGGTGATCGAATTCAACGTG
The DNA here is from genome assembly GCA_964417875.1 of uncultured Steroidobacteraceae bacterium. Lineage (GTDB taxonomy): Bacteria > Pseudomonadota > Gammaproteobacteria > Steroidobacterales > Steroidobacteraceae > ZC4RG30. Next base: position 2,684 of record CAYQJU010000063.1, on the reverse strand, counting down.
CGCTTCGGCGATCCGGAGACCCAGCCGGTGCTGGCGCGCCTGCGCTCGGACCTCACCGTGCTGTGCGAGGCGGCCCTCGCCGGCCAGCTCGACACGGTCAAGGCCGAGTGGGACCCGCGCGCCGCACTGGGCGTGGTGATGGCCGCGCAGGGCTATCCCGAAGAGCCGCGCAAGGGCGATGTGGTCGATGGCCTGGAGCGCATCGGCGCACTCCCCGGCAAGCTGTTCCATGCCGGCACCACCACCCGCGAGGGCAAGGTGGTCACCGCCGGCGGGCGGGTGTTCTGCGCCGTGGGCCTCGGCGCCACGGTGCAGGCCGCGCAGCGCGAGGCCTATGCGCTGGTCGATGCGGTGCGCTTCGACGGCGTGCAGGTGAGGCGCGACATCGGGCATCGCGCCATCGCGCGCGAACAGGGCGCCTGACGCGCATGGCGGGCGCGCCGGTGGCGGACCCCGCCCTGGATCGCGCGCCGGTGCCGCGCGTCCCGCACATCGCACCCCATCACCTGAAGAAGGTGCGGCGGCTGTTCGCGCTGCTGCAGGCGATCAGTCCCGCACTGGCCGCGCGCTTGGCCTTCCGCATGTTCCTGCGCACCGTGCGGCGACCGCTGGAGGCCGGCGATCGCGCCGCACTGGACCGGGCGCGCCGGCATCGCGTGATGGCCGGCCGCGATGCGGTGACGGTGCATGAATGGGGCAGCGGCCCGCGCACCGTCATCATCATGCATGGCTGGGGCTCGGGCGCGGCGCGCTTCACGCGCCTGGCCGAGGCGCTGCAGGCGCGCGGCTGGCGGGTGCTGGTGCCCGATGCCCCCGGGCATGGCGCCTCGCCCGGACGCAGTTCCAGCCTGCCGAAGTTCATCGCGGCGCTGGATGCCATCGTGGCGCAATTCGGCGCGCCGCAGGCGCTGATCGGGCATTCGCTGGGCGCGCTGGGCATTGCCTTTCGCCACGCGGCCGGACTGCCGGACTGGGCGCGACGGCTCGAATCGGTGGTGCTGATCAGCATGCCTTCGGGCGCGCCGTTCCTGGTCAATGTGTTCGTGAATGCGCTGGGCATCCGCGAGCCGGCGCGCCGCCACCTCACAAGGCTGTTCGAGAAGCGCTTCGCGGCACGCGTCGAGGCGTTCACCGCGCTGCCGGCGGCAAGGCATATCGGCGCAAGACTGATGGTGGTGCACGACATTGGCGATGACATCGTGCCGCATGCGCACAGCAGCGCGATGCTGCGGCATGTCCCCGCGGCGAAGCTGCTGACCACGCGCGACCTGGGTCACAGCGCGCTGACGCGCGATGCCGCGACCATCGAGGCGATCGCTGATTTCCTGCAGCCCGCGCCAGCGGGCTAGAAGCTGACGCGGATGAAGGCCTCCGGGCCGTGGTCGTGGATCCACAGGTAGCCGGAGAAGAAATCCGGATCGGCGCTGTCCACTTCGTAATACGTGCCCGCATAGCCGACACCGATCGCCATGTTGCGCGCCGCGCGGTACTGCAGGTTGGCGCGGTAGGAGCGGTATTCGCCATCGACATCGGCAACATTGGCGCGCAGCCACTGGCCCTGCGCCACCAGCGACAGCCGGCGCGAGATGCGCCAGGTGAAATCCCCCGCCAGCGATGCGGCGGGACCTGCGGTATCCAGTGTTTCGTGGCGGAACTCGGCCGGTTCTTCCAGCGTGCCTGCGAACTGCAGCAGGTGCACGCCCAGCCCGAGACCCAGCTCGATGCGCTCGCGCCGCAGGATCGAATAGGTGTAGACCACGTCGAGCTTGCGCTGCTCCATCTGTGAGTGCAGCACGTCGCCATTGTCGAACTCACTGCCGCCGAACAGCAACGGGCCGTCCAGATCGAGGGTCTTCGTCGCCGCGCGGCTCTGCTGCGAGTACTGCGCCTGGATGCGATGCCGCTCGCTGATGCGGAACATCAGGTCGATGGATCCCTGGAACATGCGGCCCTTCAGGCCGAGGGTGTCCTCGACATAGAACGGCGTGCCGGTGTCGGACGGGTTCTGCGGATCATCGTAGCGGAAGAAGGTTTCCATCATCGGCACGGTGAAGCGCGCCGTGACGGCGAAGCGGTCGGTGATCGGGCTGGGCACCACCACCGCCGGTGGCTGCAGCAGTACGCGACCGGAAGTCGCCTCGCCGGCCATGCCGGCAGCGCAGGTGCCAATGGCCAGCGCGGCCAGCGCGAATCGTCGGATTGCCCACATCGGATGATGATGGGTCAGCGGCGCGCGCGGCGGCAAGCACGCGCCTCGACGAATGTGATCGATACACATGACGGCGATTGGCGACAGGTGCAGCCGCAGGAGTTCGCGCTGGCTGCGATGGCGCTGCTGCATGCCGGCACCTACCTGGCTGTCGAGGATGCAATCGACCGGCAGGATGCCCAGCGCATGCTTGCCGGCTACACGCCGGCGCAGCGCGCCAATATCGATCTGCTGCGCGGGCGCATGGCCGGGGAAGACGAGCCAGCGCGCATCAGCTCCCTGCGATGCGGTCCTGGGTCCTCATCTCGAAGTCGCTGGCATCGTGCCGCTCATGCAGCTGGGTCGACGGATCGCCCTGCGTGCGGTTCACCATGCGGCCGCGCTGCACCGCCGGCCGGGCGGCCAGCGCTTCGGCCCAGCGGCGCACATGCCGGTAGCGCTCAACCTGCAGGAACTCTGCCGCGCCATACACCTC
>CAYQJU010000062.1:0-16100 GCA_964417875.1 uncultured Steroidobacteraceae bacterium | reverse complement strand
TTGAATTCTTAAAGAAAGGCCGAAGGCCGGTCTTGTAAGGGGTGGCGAGTCTAACAACGGTGTCAGGCGGATGACCAGCCCATCTGCCGGGAAATAAAGGAGTTTTCGGCATTCTTAACGTGCCGCGGGCAAACACTGCCCGGGGCAGGTGCGAACGGCTGGCGCGGGTCGCTGCAGGGCAAAAAAAGGCCCGGCCATCATCGATTGGCCGGGCGCAAGCCGCGGGGGCTTCGGGCGCCCCGCGATGGTGGTTATTGCTGGTGCTGGTTGCCCGAGGTGTCGACCGGTGCCGGCGGCGGCGGCGCACGCTCCTTGAGCACATTGGCGCGGGAAACCAGGTATTCGCGCAACGCGATCGAATCCTCCGGCCCCACGTCCTCGGAGAAATCGCCCATGCCGCGCGCGGCGCGCGCACCGGCAATCACCTGGTCGAAGCCGGCCTGCGAGTGCAGCATCGGCGAGGTGGTCAGGTTCGGGAACAGGCCGCGCTGCTGCACGCCGTCCACGCCATGACACACCGTGCAGTACTGCTCGTAGACCACCCGGCCGCGCTCGATCACCTCGGCCGAGGCCGTGGACGCCGGCGGATTCAGCGCTGGTGGGGTGTAGTCGCGCTGCGGCGGCAGCGCGGCCGTGCCGCCGAGGCGGAACACCAGCATGCGCGAGTAGCTCGGCGCGTAATAGCCCTGGCCGGCGGTGGAGCCGCCGACGCTGGCGGCGATGTACTGCTCGCCATCGAGCTCATAGGTGATCGGCGCTGCAAACACCGAGGTCTGCGCGTCGAAGGCCCACAGCTGCTCGCCGGTCTTCGCATCGAAGGCGCGCAGCTCGCGGCCGGCGCCATTGCCCTGGAACACCAGGCCTCCGGCCGTGGCCATCGCGCCACCGCTGGGGCGGTCGTTGTCGAAGGGCTCGGTCTCCCAGACGATCTTGCGCGCCACCGGGTCCCAGGCGATCAGGCGGCCGAGGATGCCTTCCTTGTCAGTGGGCTGCACATTGTCGGCCGACATGCCCTGCGGACCACCGAACACGATGCCGAGGTTGAAGCCACCGGCCGAGGGGCGGTAGTTCGGGTCCCGCTGCATCACGAAATAGGCTTCCCATGCCGGGATGTACACCAGTCCGGTGTCCGGGCTGTAGGCATTGGGATGCCAGCTGTGGCCGCCCTGCACGCCGGGCGCGAGGTTCCACGGGCGATTCTCGTAGCGCGCCTCGGGCACCACCACCGGACGGCCGGTCTGCATGTCCACGTGCGTGGCCCAGTTCACCTCGGTGAAGGGATCGGCCGACAGCAGCTTGCCGGTGGCCGCCTCGAGGACATAGAGGAAGCCGTTCTTGTTCGGCTGGATCACCACATGCTTCTCTTCGCCATCGATGCTGATGTCGGCGGTCATCATCGGGCTGGTGGCGTCGTAGTCCCAGTTGTCGCCGGGCGTGGCCTGGTAATGCCACACGTATTCGCCGGTGTCGGGCTTCAGCGCGATGATCGAGGCGATGTAGAGGTTGTCGCCCAGCTCCGGGTCGCGCGCATGCGCGCCCCAGGGCGTGCCGTTGCCGGTGCCGTAGATCAGCAGGTCGGTGACCGGGTCATAGATGGCCGCATCCCACACGGTGCCGCCACCGCCGAGCTTCCACCACTCGCCGCTCCAGGTCTGCGCGGCGCGCTCCATGGCCTCGTTCTCGAAGCCCTGCGACGGGTCGCCGGGCACGTTGTAGAAGCGCCAGGCCTGCTCGCCGGTCTCCGCGTCATAGGCCGCCATCCAGCCGCGCACGCCGAATTCGCCACCGGAGCCACCGACGAACACCTTGCCCTTGGCAACGCGCGGCGCCATGGTGATCGACAGGCGGTTCAGCGGGTCTTCGCGGTCACCGACGATGGTGTCCGCGGACCAGGCCAGCTCGCCGGTCTTCGCATCGATCGCGACCAGGCGCGCATCCAGCGTGCCGACGAAGATCTTGCCGTTCCACGCCGCGATGCCGCGGTTGACGTTGCCGCAGCACACATTGCGCAGCCAGCTGCCATCCACCTGCGTGTTGTATTCCCACAGCTTGTTGCCGGTGCGGGCGTCGAAGGCGAACACCTTCTGCGGGAAGGCGGTGGCCACGTAGAGGACGCCATCGATGTACAGCGGCGTGCCGTGCTGGTCGAGGTTGTTCTCGTAGTCGGCGAACCAGGCCAGGCCCAGTTGGCCGACATTGCCGGTGTTGACCGCGTTCAGCGGGCTGAAGCGCTGTTCGCTGTAGCTGCCGCCATAGGTGGCCCAGGCGGTGCCGTCGTCGGTGCCCTGGAGCAGGCGTTCCTGGTTCACCGCCGCGGGATTGGCCAGCAGCTCGGTGGTGGGCTCGGATTTTTTCTGGCAGGCGGCCAGCGCCAGAGGCAGCAGCAGGGCTGTGCCCAGCAGTCGAGTGTAGGTATTCACGCGGATCCCCGTTGGTTTGTGGCGGGAGTTTAGCCCTAATCGGGCGGGAAACCGTCCTGAAAAGGCCTGAAACGACGGGTACCGTCAGACCGTTCGCGCCAAGCCTGTTCCGACTCCCGCGGGTGCCTGCCAGTGGACCAGGTTCCGATGTGGAACCATAATGGTTGCAACTTCCGCCGGAGCTTCGGGATGCCGACCACCCTGACATTGAAGAACATTCCGGATGAAATCTATGAGCGGCTCAAGGCGTCTGCGCAGGCGAATCGGCGCAGCCTCAACAGCGAGGCCATCGTGTGCCTGGAGGCGATGCTGATGCCCGGGCGCGTTTCACCGGAAGAGCGGCTGGCGCGTATCCGGGCGCTCCGCGGCAGATTGCCGAAAGCGCGTTTCAAGGCGCGGGACATCGATGCACTGAAGCGGGCGGGTCGAACGTGATCGTGGTCGATACGAACATCATCGCGTATCTGTTCCTGGGCGGCGAATTCACTGACCGTGCCGAGGCACTGTTGCAGCAGGATGTGGAATGGGCCGCGCCGCTGCTCTGGCGAAGTGAGTTCCGCAACATCCTGGGGGGATATCTGCGGCGCAAGCTGCTGACATTCGAAGAGGCCCGCGAGGTTCAGGCCGAAGCAGAAGACCTGATGGCAGGCGCGGAGCACGAGGTCGATTCGCACCGGGTGCTCGAACTGGTGCGCGACAGCGAATGCTCAGCCTATGACTGTGAATTCGTGGCACTGGCCAATCGATTGGGAGTCAGGCTCGTGACGGCCGACAGCAAAGTGCTCGCTGCCTTCCCGGCGGTGGCAATGCAACTGCCTTCTCTTTACAGCCTGTGACCTCTGGCAGGCGCCCGTCCGTCCATCACACGGACGGGCGCCATCCTGCTGCCAGCCTCAGTGTTACTGCGCGGCGGCATCCTCATGCACATCGCGCGGCGGTGCGGCATTGCCGCGTGCCGGCGGCGCACCGGCACCCGGAGCACCGCGGGGCGCCGCACCTGCGCCTGCACCGCCACCTGGTGCACCCGGACCGAAGCCACGCGGCGCCGGCGGGTTGTTCTTGAGGTCATTGGCGCGCGCGACGATGTAGGCCAGCACCGCGGCGGAGTCCGGCTCGCTGAGCTTGTCGCTGAAATCGAGCATGCCGCGATCCACGCGCGCGCCGCCGAGCACCACCTGGTCGAAGCCGGCCTGCGAATGCAGGAATGGCGTCGTCGTCAGGTTCGGGCCATTGCCGCCGCGACCGCCGGGAACCCCATTCGGGCCATGGCACACGGCGCAGTTGTCCGCATACAGCTGCGCGCCGCGCTCCACCACGTCGGCCGACGCGGTCAGCGGCGGCGGATCGAGCGCGCGCGGCGTGTAGGGCGCATTGGGCGGCAGCGTCACGTTGCCGCCGACCTTGAACACCAGCATGCGCGCATAGCTGGGCGCGAAGTAGTCGCCCTGCGCGGTGCCGCCGACGCTGGCGGCAATGTATTGCACGCCGTCGAGCTCATAGGTGATCGGCGCGGCATACACATCGGTCTGCGCGTCGAATTCCCACAGCACCTCGCCGGTTTCGGCGTGATAGGCCTTCAGCTGCTTGCCGCCGCTGTTGCCCATGAACACCAGGTTGCCGCCGGTGGCCAGCACACCGCTGGTGGCGCGCGGGCCGCGCTCGCTTTCCCACACCATCTTGCGCGCGACCGGATCCCAGGCCTGCAGCCAGCCATCATTGGACTGCTTGTTGTGCGGCTTGATCGTGGCCGGATCGTAGCGGCCACCGAAGGCGATCAGCGGCGGCGTGCCGCTGGCCGGAATCACCTGCGGCACCATGGCCGAATAGTTTTCCCAGGTGGGGATGTACACCAGGCCGGTTTCCGGGCTGAACGCATTCGGATGCCAGGTGTGGCCGCCGGGTGCGCCCGGTCCGGCGTTGAACGGCTCCTTCTCATAGCGTGCACCGGGCACCTCGATGGGACGGCCGTTCTCGTCGATGCCGGAAGCCCAGGTCACCGGGGTGAAGGCATCGCCGCTGATGAACTCGCCGGTCTTCGCATCGAGCACATAGATGAAGCCGTTCTTCGACGGCTGCACCAGCACATGGCGCTTCTGGCCATCGAAATCCAGCTCCGCAGTGAACATCGGGCTGACGTTGTCGTAGTCCCACGAGTCGCCCGGGGTGGCCTGGTAATGCCAGACGTATTCGCCGGTGTCCGGATCCACCGCGATGATCGATGCGACATACAGGTTGTCGCCGGAGTCCGGATCGCGCATCTCGCGATTCCACGGCGTGCCGTTGCCGGTGCCGAAGATCAGAAGATCGGTCTTCGGGTCATACAGCGTGGCGTCCCAGATCGTGCCGCCGGCGCCCTGATTCCAGTACGGCCAGTCCTGGGGCCAGGTTTTGCGCGCCTCGACCAGGTGCGGCTGGTCGGGACCGGCTTCCGGATCGCCCGGCACCGTCCAGAAGCGCCACACTTCATCGCCGGTCTCGGCGTCATAGGCGGCGATCCAGCCGCGCGCGCCGAACTCGCCGCCGGAACCGCCGACGTACACCTTGCCCTTGGCGACGCGCGGCGCCATCGTGATCGAGTACTGCTTGCGCATCTCCTCGGGCAGGCCGGTGTCTTCAGACACGGTGTCCACGGTCCAGACCGCCTTGCCGGTCCTGGCGTCGATGGCCACCAGCTTCGCATCGAGCTGGCCCATGTAGATCTTGCCGTTCCACGCGGCGATGCCCCGGTTCACCACGCCCAGGTTCGGGTTCGGGACCATGTTCGGGTGATAGGTCCACAGCTCCTTGCCATCGCGCGCATCGAAGGCGTGCACCACGTTGCGCGCGGTGGACACATAGATCACGCCATCGATGTACAGCGGCGAGCCATGCTGGTTCTGGTTGGTGCGGTAGTCCGCATACCAGGCGAGGCCCAGATCCTGCACATTGCTGTCGTTGATCTGCTCGAGCGGGCTGAAGCGCTGCTCGTCGTAGCCGCCGCCATAGCTCGGCCACTGGCTGGGCAGGCTGGTGCCCTTTTCCAGGCGCTCCTGGGTGAGTGCGGCCGGGTTGGCCAGCGGATCGGTCGAGCTGGCGTCACCAGACGCGCAGCCAATCACCGAAGCGGACAGCAGCGCTGCCGCACCGGTCTTCAAGATACGGTTGAACACGTGAATCCCCCTGGGCATCTTGCTGATGCGTAGCCGGGAGTTTATCCCGGTCACGGCAGCAGGCAATCACTGCCCCGCCCCGGGGTGCGATTTGCGAAAACCCCACTGGCCCGCGGACCCGCCATGGCGCTGCGGCCGCGCTGTTATGCTGCGCGGATGACCATCCATCGCGGCGGGTGCCACTGCGGCCGGGTGCGCTTCGAGTTCGACGCGCCGGACAGTGTCGAGGTACTGGAGTGCAACTGCTCCATGTGCCAGAAGCTCGGCTACCTGCACCTGATCATCCCGAAGTCGGACTTTCGCCTGCTGTCGGGCGAGGATGCGCTCACCACCTACCAGTTCAACACCGGCACCGCGCGGCACCTGTTCTGCAGCGCCTGCGGCGTGAAGTCGTTCTATGTGCCGCGGTCGCATCCGGAAGGCTACAGCATCAATGCGCGCTGCCTGGATGACGGCACGGTGCGCATGCTCACGGTGTCGCCGTTCGACGGCGTCAACTGGGAAGAATCGGCCGCGGAACTGGAGCCGTTGCCGCAGGGCTGACACGGCGGTCCGAGCATGCAAAGTTTCGCTCGGCTCCTGAACGAAAATCGCCCGCCTTGATGGCGGGCGATGGTTGCCGGACGGCGTGATCGCGGTCAGGCGGCTTCGGCCACCAGCGGCGTGCGCATCATGTGCTCGAAGGCACCCAGCGCCGCCTTCGAGCCCTCGCCCATCGCCACCACGATCTGCTTGAACGGCACCGTGGTGCAGTCGCCGGCGGCATAGATGCCGGCCTCCGACGTCTGGCCGCGCTCGTCCACCTCGATCTCGCCGCGATTCGACAGCGCCAGCGTGCCCTTCAGCCAGTCGGTGTTCGGGATCAGGCCGATCTGCACGAACACGCCTTCGAGCTGCAGCTGCACCTGTTCATCGTTCTGCCGGTTGCGGTAGCGCAGGCCGGTGACCTGGTTGCCGTTGCCCAGCACCTCGCTGGTCTGTGCCGAGGTGATGACCTTGACGTTGGGCAGGCTGATCAGACGGTTCACCAGCACGGCATCGGCGCGCAGCGCATCGCCGTATTCGATCAGCGTGACATGCCGCGTGATGCCGGCCAGGTCGATGGCTGCCTCGACGCCGGAGTTGCCGCCGCCGATCACCGCCACATCCTTGCCCTTGAACAGCGGGCCGTCGCAGTGCGGGCAGTAGGCCACGCCGCGATTGCGGTATTCCTTCTCGCCGGGCACACCCAGCTCGCGCCAGCGTGCGCCGGTGGAGATCACGATCGAGCGCGCCGCAAGCGTGGCGCCGTTCTCGAAGCGCACCTTGCTGATCTCGCCGGGGATCAGCTGCGCGGCGCGCTGCAGGCCGAACACCTGCACGCCATTCGCGCGCACATTGGACTCGAGCTCGCGCGCCAGGTCCGGTCCCTCGGTGTGCGACACCGAGATCAGGTTGTCGATGGCCAGCGTGTCGTGCAGCTGGCCGCCCAGCCGCTCGGCCGCCACCGCGACGCGGATGCCCTTGCGTGCGGCATAGATTGCCGCGGACGCGCCGGCCGGGCCGCCGCCGACGATCAGCATGTCGTAGGGCTTCTCGGCATTCATCTGCGCCGCGAGGCGCTTCTCGACGCCGGAGTCGAGCTTGGCCAGGATCTGCTCGATCTCCATGCGGCCCTGGCCGAAGCTCTTGCCATTGAGCAGCACGGTGGGCACCGAGCGAATGTTCAGCGCCGCCACTTCCTGCTCGAACAGCGCGCCATCGACCATGGTGTGGCGGATGCGCGGGTTGAGCACCGCCATCAGGTTGAGCGCCTGGACCACATCGGGGCAGTTCTGGCAGCTCAGTGAAATATAGGTGACGAATTCCAGCTCGCCATCGAGCGCCTTGATCTGGTCGATGACCTGCTGCTCGACCTTCGGCGGATAACCGCCGACCTGCAGCAGCGCCAGCACCAGCGAGGTGAACTCGTGGCCCATCGGCAGTCCCGCGAACGTCACGCGCGCGGGCTCGCCGGGCCGGGCCAGCGAGAAGGCGGGCGCACGCCCGGCCTTCCCGCGGCTTTCGGTCACGGTGACCTTCGGACTCAGTGAAGCGACGTCGGCCAGCAGCGAGAGCATGTCGCGCGACTCGGACGACTCGTCGACAAAGGCGGTGATCTCCACCGGCGTGACGAGGCGTTCCAGGTAGGAACCGAGTTGTGACTTCATCTCTGCATCAAGCATGACATCGCTCCTGTGAATGACTCCGTGAGGTCTCCCCGCGTCAGGTCAGATCTTGCCGACCAGGCTCAGCGAGGGCTTCAGCGTCTCGGCGCCGGGCGTCCACTTGGCCGGGCAGACCTCGCCCGGGTTGGCGGCCACATACTGCGCGGCCTGCGCCTTGCGCAGCAGTTCCTTCGCGTCGCGGCCGATGCCCAGGTCGTGGATCTCGCACACCTTGATCTCGCCTTCCGGGTTGATCAGGAAGGTGCCGCGCAGCGCGAGGCCGTCGTCCTCGATCATCACGCCGAAGTTGCGCGAGATCCTGCCGGTGGGGTCGGCGATCATCGGGTACTGGATCTTCTTGATCGTGTCGGACGCGTCATGCCAGGCCTTGTGCGTGAAATGCGTGTCGGTCGAGACGCTGTAGATCTCGACGCCGATCTTCTTGAACTCGCTGTAGAGGTCGGCCAGGTCGCCGAGCTCCGTGGGGCACACGAAGGTGAAGTCGGCCGGGTAGAAGACCACCGCGGACCACTTGCCCTTCAGGTCGGCCTCGGTGACTTCGATGAACTTGCCGTTGTGATAGGCCTGCGCCTTGAAGGGCTGTACCTTGGTGTTGATCAGAGACATGTGAAGGTCCTCTTCAGTTGAACGAACGGAACGTGATTGGGGATCAGTGAAGTCGCAGCTTAGACGGTGCAGTCATTTTCCGCTGACGGATTTCTTTATCATTTTGATAGATGGCGCCTATGGGGCACATCCGGGCGGAATGACCGTTTGCGGACCCGGTAGATGGGGCTCCGCGATGCGGACTTCAAGCAGGGCCGGGTGACCCGGCGCTGGCAAATGCGACATGATCGGCCGCCGCGCGCGGGGTCGCCGCAGGTTCATCCGGAGCAGTTCATGAAGGATTCCATCCTCTTTCTTGTCGTGGGGCTTGTGGCTGGCGCGCTGCTGGTGTGGGCCGCCGGCCTTGCCACGCGGCGCCTGCTGGGCGAGGCACGCGCGCAGCTGCGAAGGCTGGAAGACGAGATTGCGGCATTGCGCCGCGAGTCGCAGGAGCAGAGCGAGTTGCGCTGCGCCGCAGAGGCCGTGTCGCAGCGCGTGCCGCAGCTGGAACAGGAGTTGCGCGAGGCGCGTGCCGAGGGCGAGCGCCGGCTCGCCGAACTGCGCGAGCTGCAGGGCAAGATGGAGGAGCAGCGCAAGGCCGCCGAGCAGGGCCTGCGCGAGCGCGAGGAATCACGCGTGGCGCTGATGAATGCCTTCCGCGCGCTGTCGGCCGAGGCGCTGCAGGCCAACAACGACAGCTTCCTGAAGCTCGCCACCAGTTCCATGGAGAAATTCCAGGAACTGGCCAAGGGGGACCTGGAGGCGCGCAGCAAGGCGGTGGAATCACTGGTGCTGCCGCTGCGCGAATCCCTGACGCGCGTCGATGGCAAGCTCGGCGAGATCGAGCTGGAGCGGCAGAAGGCCTATTCGGCGCTGAACGAGCAGGTGCGCGGGCTGATCCAGGAGCACATCCCGCAGCTGCGCAGCGAGACGGCCGGGCTGATCAAGGCGCTGCGCCAGCCGGCGGCGCGCGGACGCTGGGGCGAGATCCAGCTGCGGCGCGTGGTGGAAATGGCCGGCATGCTCGGCCACTGCGATTTCATCGAGCAGCGCAGCGAGAACACCGGGGACGGCACCTTGCGGCCCGACCTGATCGTGCGGCTGCCCGGCAACAAGCAGATCATCGTTGATGCCAAGGTGCCGCTGGCGGCCTATCTGGAAGCCGCCGAGACGCATGACGATGCGGCACGCGAGGCGCATCTGGCGCGGCATGTGCAGCAGGTGCGCAATCACATGACGCAGCTGGGTCGCAAGGCGTACTGGGCCGCCTTCGAACCCACGCCGGAGTTCGTGATCATGTTCCTGCCGGGCGAGGCCTTCTTCAGCTCGGCACTGCAGCAGGATCCGTCACTGATCGAGCATGGCGTGGGCGAGAAGGTGATTCCCGCAACGCCGACCACGCTGATCGCGCTGCTGCGCGCGGTGGCCTATGGATGGCGGCAGGAGGCGCTGGCCATCAATGCCGCGGAGATCGCGAAGCTGGGCAAGGACCTGTATGAGCGCATCGGCAAGCTCGGCGAGCACTGGACGCGGGTGGGCGACCGGCTCGGCAAGGCCGTGGATGCGTACAACCAGTCTGTGGCGACGCTGGAGGGTCGGGTGCTGCCGACGGCGCGCAAGTTCCGCGACCTGAAGGCGGTGCCGACGGATGCGGACATCGAGGCCGTGCCGCAGGTGGAGAAGCAGGCGCGCATGCTGGCGGCGGAGGAGCTGACGGCCGCGCTGCAGGTGCCGGAAGAGGAAGGCGCCGGGCGCATCGACTGAAGCGCTGCGCCAGCCGGGAGGCGAATCCGGCCCTGTGGGTCAGTCCCAATGGCCGCGTCGCCGATCATCGCAGCATGGCAGCACCGCGGTCGCCAGCACAGCTCAGGCGGGCGCCGCTTCTTCTTCCGCGGCGCGCACCAGCTCGACCAGTGCCGCGCCGTAGCGCGACAGCTTCGTGGTGCCCATGCCGGAGATCTGGCCCAGCGCCTGCTCGTCACCCGGCCGCAGCCGCGCGATCTCGCGCAGCGTCGCATCGTGCAGCACCGTGTACGCCGGCACGCCATGCTCCTGTGCCACGCCCTTGCGCCAGTCGCGAAGTGACTGGAACAGCGCTTCTTCCTGCGGCGTGGCGGCCGCCGCGGCGGTGGCTGCATCGACCCTGGCGCCGGCGCGACGCCGGCGGCGCCCGCCTGCACCGGGCGGTGCGGTGTCGCGCCTCAGCGTGAGACGTCGCTCGCCCTTCAGCACGGCGCGGCTTTCTTCGGTGAGTTTCAGCACGCCATAGCTGTCGTGGTCGACGTGGATGAAATGCAGCGTGATCAGCTGCCGCAGCACGGCGCGCCACTGGCCCTCGTCCATTTCGGCGCCGATGCCGAATGTGCTCAATGTGTCGTGGCCGCGCTGCATCACCTTTTCGGTGCGCTGGCCGCGCAGCACGTCGATGATGTGCTGCGCGCCATAGCCGAAGCCGCTGGCACGCTCGCAGCGCCAGATGCAGGACAGCAGCTTCTGCGCCGCCTCGGTGCCGTCGAAGGTGGCCGGCGGCGTCTGGCAGTTGTCGCAGTTGCCGCAGGGGGCGATGGATTCGCCGAAATAGGCGAGCAGGTACTGGCGGCGGCAGTTCGCCGTTTCGCACAGGCCCAGCATGGCGTCGAGCTTGGCGTTGGAGGCGCGCTTGAAGGTGTCGTCGGCCTCGGAGAGATCGATGAGCCGCCGCTGCTGCACCACGTCGGCCAGGCCATAGACCATCCATGCCTCCGCGGGCAGGCCGTCGCGGCCGGCGCGGCCGGTTTCCTGGTAGTAGCCCTCAACGCTCTTCGGCAGGTCGAGGTGGGCGACGAAGCGCACGTCGGGTTTGTCGATGCCCATGCCGAAGGCGATGGTGGCCACCATCACCACACCGGGTTCGTCGGTGAAGCGTTCCTGGCGATCGCGGCGTTCGGCGGCATCGAAGCCGGCGTGATAGGCGACGGCATCGATGCCGTTGGTGACGAGGAACTGCGCGGTCTCTTCCACGGACTTGCGCGACAGGCAATAGACGATGCCGGCCTGTCCGGGATGCTCGTCGCGGATCAGCTGCAGCAGCTGGCGGCGGGGATTGTCTTTCGGCGCGATGCGATAGCGGATGTTGGGGCGGTCGAAGCTCTGCGCGAACACGCGCGCCTGCGTGAGATGCAGCCGCTCGAGCATCTCGCGGCGCGTGGCCTCATCGGCGGTGGCGGTGAGCGCGATGCGAGGTACTGATGGATAGCGCTCGGCCAGCACCGCCAACTGCAGGTATTCCTGGCGGAAGTCGTGACCCCACTGCGACACGCAATGCGCCTCGTCGATGGCGAACAATGCGAGGTCGAGGTCATCGAGCAGGGCCAGGCCGCGGTCGGTGACCAGGCGCTCTGGCGCCATGTAGAGCAGGTCGAGCTCGCCGGCGCGCGCGCGGCGCTCGATGGCCTGCGCCTCGCGGAAATCGAGCGAGGAGTTCAGGTATTCGGCGCGCACGCCGGCCTCGCGCAGCGCGGCCACCTGGTCATGCATCAGCGCGATCAGCGGCGAGACCACCACCGCGACGCCGGGGCGCAGCAGCGCCGGCACCTGGTAGCACAGCGACTTGCCGCCGCCGGTGGGCATCAGCACCAGTGCATCGCCGCCGTCGGCAACGTGGCGCACGATTTCGGCCTGCTGGCCGCGGAAGGCGTCGTAGCCGAAGACTTCGCGCAGCACCTGTGTGGCGCGCTGGGAGGAATCGTTCATGGGAGCGCGAACAATAGGCCAGCGGCTGCGGCCACCGCCAGCTTCATTTGTGGCCGGATCGGCCGGAACGGCGCGGAATCGCGCGGACGGCCTCAGCGCCTGGGCTCGCCCTTCTCGACGTCGGAAACGGACAGCTCGATCAGCTGCCCGGCGCCGTTTCGCAGCTGCTGCCGGCGCCATGGGCCCGGCGTCTGCCCCTGCAGGCCGCGCAGCTGCTCCTCGACATGATTCCAGTCCTGCGACGCGTGCAGTTCGCCGGTGTGCAGCACCTGGCCATCGGGATCGCGGACGATCCACAGGCGATGGAATTGCGCGCTCTGGTACTGCTCGGGGAAATGCTCGCGCACCAGGCGCGTGGCCTCCTCGACGGCGAGCGTCGCAGCGGCCGGACTGGAGGAGGAGCGCGCCTCTGCCGCCACTGCGCCGTCCTGCCGCGGGGCGAGCAGGCCGATGCCGATGACAGCCACCGCGGCCAGCATGTGCCAGCGGCCGCGGGAGCTTGCCGCCCGCGGGGCGTGCCAGCTTCCATTGGTGATGCGCAGGTTCACGGCAGTACCCTGCGCTCCCCGCGCCCATGGCGCCGTCGGCCCGGGGCGTCTTCCGCTGTCGTCCGGATGGCCGCCGCCATGTCCGCCACGCGGAGACGGCCGCCGGACCGCATCATCTTGCGGTCATCCGGACGACCCTTCAGCCGCGTTTCGCCCTCTCGATCGCCGCCACGTCGATCTTCTTCATCGTCATCATCGCCTCGAACACGCGCATCGCGGCCGCGCGGTCGGCACCGGCCACCGTTTCGCTGAGCACCAGCGGCGTGATCTGCCAGGAAACGCCCCAGCGGTCGCGGCACCAGCCGCACTGGCTCTCCTGGCCGCCGTTGCCGACGATGGCATTCCAGTAATGGTCGGTCTCGGCCTGGTCGCGCGTGCCGACCTGGAACGAGAACGCCTCGCTCTGCTTGTAGGTCGGTCCGCCATTGAGGCCGATGCAGTCGAAGCCGAGCACGGTGAAATCGACGGTGAGCACGGTGCCTGCCTGGCCATCCGGAAAGTCGGAGGGCGCGTGCATCACGCCGCGTACACGGCTGTCCGGGAAGGTGGCCGCGTAGAAGCGTGCGGCTTCCTCGGCGTCCTTTTCATACCACAGGCAGATCGTGGCCTTCGGTGGCGTGGAGTGGTTGCTGGTCATGGTCCTGCTCCCTGGATAAAAAACGGTTCAATCGCCCTTCTGGCCGGCCACGCCGAACACCGCACCCTGCGGATCCGTCGCCACCACGATCCAGTCGCCACCGGGCACTTCATGCGGCCCGAGCAGCACACGTCCGCCACCGGCTTCGATGGCGCTCTTCGCAGCCATCAGCGCAGGCACGCGGAAATAGGTCAGCCAGCCCTGCAGCGGCAGGTCTTTCTGTTGCTGCATGATTGCGCCCACGCGCACGCCGTTGTGGTCGATGAAGTGGTAGTCGCCCATCGGGCCCATCGGCATGCTGTCGGTCGAGGCGAAGCCGAAATGCTTCGCATAGAAGCCCAGGGCGCGGGCGGCGTCGGGACTGACCAGTTCATTCCAGCAGGCGCGGCCGGGAATCGCAGGATCGAAGACATCGCTGCTGGCATCGGGCCGGTCCGGCGGCGGCACCGGACGCATCACGTAGAACACCGTGCCCATCGGGTCGCCCACCATCGCGATGTCGCCCACAGGGAGTGACAGGCGCATGTGGGTCTGGCCGCCATCGGCCTCGATGGCGCGCGTTGCGGCCGCCACGTCGGCCACGTGCAGGTAGCTGAGCCAGCCGGGTGTCGCGCCGGCGCCCATCATGTCGGCGGTCAGCTGCAGGATGCCGCCGGCATTGCCGCCATCGCTGCGAACGATCATGCGGTAGTCACGTCCACCGGCAGCCGACGGATCCGGCTGATCCGCGATGCGCCAGCCGATGACGGCGCCATAGAAGCGCGCGGCCGCGTTGGCGTCGGAGGTCATCAGTTCGTACCAGATGAAATTTCCCGGCCCGTTGGACATCACTCACTCCTTGTTGGAAACGGGTTGGCCGAACAGCTGCGCCAGGTAGCGCTTCAGGTGCAGCACTGCGGCATGCACCGGCCCGGTGTTGCCACGGGCCTTCGAGATCACGAAGGCGCCCTGCAGCACGGTCTGGGTGTAGAGGGCGAGGTCGGCGGCATCGACCGGCTCGCGCGGCGGGTACTGGCTGAGGGCCGCCTCGAAGTGCGGCGTGAGCGTGGCCACGTGCGCATCGATGGTGGCGCCGACGGCGGCGCGCAGGGGCTCGGAGGTGGCGAAGGTTTCCTGCAGCGTGGTGCCCGCAAAGCAGGTGATGTCTTCCAGCGGGCCCTGTGCCAGCTGGCTGCGGAAGTCGAGGTAGTGGTGGATGCGCTGCAGCGGATCGGGGACGCGGTTGAACTCCGCCTCGGCGAACAGCGCGCTGGTGACTTCCTGCCATCGGCGGGCCGCGGCGACGCCCAGTTCCTCTTTCGTTCCAAAGTAGTGAAAAAAGGTGCCTTTTGTAACGCCAGCGGTACGACAGATCTGATCCACGCTGGTGGCATTCCAGCCCTGACGGCGGACCAGCTTCAGGGCGGCGTCCTCCACAAGCGTTCGGACCGCGTTGGGCCGCTGGTCGCGTCTGGAGTTTGGCGGGGACACTGAAAGTAGCATACCGACCGGTTGGTATGTGTCAAGGGCAGCAATCGGTGGCCTCCCTGCGCCAGCGGGGGCGTCGCGTCGGTCAGTCCGGCGAGCAGGCGAGGTTGAGGCTGTGGAACGCGCCGCGGATGAACGCCGTGGCATCGCCGAACTGCGGCTCGTGTTCCTTCAGCGGCGGCTGCGCGATGCAGTCACCCGAGTCGCTTGTTCTGGAACACCCCGGCGAGGGCGTCGACGCACATGGTGTCGAAGGCAGTGCCGCCGGCCCAGTCGGTGGTGTTGTGGCAGTCGAAGCAGTACTGCTCGATCAGGCCCCAATGGGTCCGCTCTGCGGTGCCGACGGCCGGCGTCGCGCCGATTGCGGGCAGGCCACATAACCCCGCTGCAAGCGCAGCGAAGCCCGTGACAGGATCTCGCTTCTTCCGCCGGAACATCCTGATGGCACCAACCCGTAGGTCGGGTTGCCGGCCCGCCGATCGAGCCTGATCCTGCGCCCCTGGCATCGCAACATGCCAGGGAACAGGAAAACGCAAAACTTACGGGAACTCATCATTCGCGGCACCATTGGGCATCTGCGGTGATGGTGTTGCCAGTACCCGTTTCGCAACGGGTCCTCGGCACACCGGTCGGACTCTCGCCCTCGGCAAGGGGACAGCAAGGCTGCGCCGAAGCAATGCCCCCGACAGTCATACTTGTGGTGGCAAGCGGGTAAGGCCATTCCTACGGCGCAACTGTCGGACAAATCCGATGCCATGCCGCGGAGAACTGGCGCAAGGCTGTCCCTATAGTCGATCGCAAGGGAACAGAACGAGTCACGGTACTGCCATGCGAAACTACCCCGATCGTTTCGTCCGACACAGTTCCAGATTCGTTCTGTTCCCCCTTCTGCTGGCGCTGGCCGCCGGCTGCGCGTCCAGTTCGCGCACCGCGGGACCGGTGGCCGATCTCAGCGGCACGCGCTGGACGGTGGTTTCCATCGATGGCAATGCGCCGGTGCGCGGCGATGAAGCGCTGTCGGTGGAATTCAGTGTGGATGGCCGCGTCAGTGGCAATTCCGGCTGCAACAGCTACTCCGGTCCCTGGATCCGCGACGACACCACGCTGCGTATCGGCGAGCTGCTGAGCACGCGGCGTGCCTGCGCCGATGAGCGTCGCCAGCGCCAGGAAACGCGTTTGCTCGACATCCTGCAGGGCGAAGCTTCGTTGCGGCGCGAGCGCGATGATCGCATCAGCCTGCGCAAGGATGGCGGGGCGCTGCTGCTGGCGCCCCGCGGTTATGAATGAATAGCAGACGCCGCTAGCGGATCACGCCGCAGGCAATGCGCGCGCCGGCATCGCCGGAGGGCTGCGAC
>CAYQJU010000061.1:0-16258 GCA_964417875.1 uncultured Steroidobacteraceae bacterium | reverse complement strand
CCAGCACCGCGGTGTCCTGGTCGATCGACTGGTTGATGGTGGCCATCACGCCCAGTCCCATCAGGGCCTTGATCACTTCGGTGGCCTTCACGGCCATGCGCTGCGCCAGCTCGGCCACGGTCACCGTGTCGCCGATCTGCACCTGGCGGCGCACCGGCGCGGTGGGCATCTCGAAGCCATGTTTCTGACCGCCATCGGCGTGCAGGCGGCCGCGCATGCGCAGCGGCTTCTTCTTGCGGAAGCGGTTGGCATCGCCTGCGACATGCAGTTCCTGGCGGCCATAGCGCGTGCCGCGCGCCGGCTGCGGCCGCGCCACATCGGCTCGTGCCGGCGGCGCGGCCGCAGCGGGCGCCGGGGCGGGTGCCGGCGCAGCAGGCGCTGCGGGGGCCGGCGCCGCTGCGGGCGCCGCGCGGCGGTTCTTCTCGCGCTCGGCTTCGTCGCGCTCGCGCTGCTCCTGCTGGCGGCGGGTTTCCTCGGCTTGGCGGGTGCGCTGCTGCTCTTCCTCGAGCCGGCGGCGGTTTTCCTCGTCGAGGCGTTGCTGCTCGCGGCGCTCGGCCTCGGCCTTCTCGACCTCGGCCTGCTGCGCGGCTTCAAGCTCGCGCTTCTTCGCCTCGGCCTCTTCTGCCTGCGCGCGCGCCTGCTCCTCGAGCACATCCCGCTTCACATAGGTGCGCTTGACGCGCACCTCGACATTCACGGTGCGGGCGCGGCCCTGCGGGCTTGCCAGCTTCAGCTCGCTCTGCGTCTTGCGCTTCAGCGTGATCTTGCGCGGCGAGGCGTCCTCGCCCGCGGCGCTGCCGTGGCTGCGACGCAGGTGCGTCAGCAGCTCCATCTTCGCCTCGTCGCTGATCCGGTCGTCAGCGCCGGACACGGAGATGCCGGCCTGCTCCAGCTGCACCAGCAGCCGGTCCACGGGCACCTTCAGTACATCGGCAAATTGCGCGACGGTCACATCAGCCATTCAAATACTCCCGGCGGCCTACTGCTCCGCCTCGAACCACATCTCGCGCGCCTTCATGATCAGCGCACCCGCTTCCGCCGCATCCAGCCCGTCGATTTCGGTCAGGTCGTCCACCGACTGCTCGGCCAGCTGTTCGCGCGTGCGGATTCCCGACTGCGCCAGCTTCAGGGCCATGTCCGGGCTCATGCCGGACAGCTGCAGCAGATCATCGGCCGGCATCTGGCTTTCCATGCTCTCCTCGCTGGCAATCGCCTGCGTCAGCAGCACGTCGCGCGCGCGGTTGCGCAGCTCCTTGACCAGCTCCTCGTCGAAGGCCTCGATGGACACCAGCTCGGATACCGGCACATAGGCCAGCTCCTCGATGGTCGAGAAGCCTTCCTGCGCGAGGATCGAGGCCACATCTTCGTCGACGTCGAGCTGCTTCATGAAGGTCTGCACCACCTTCTTCGCCTCGGACTCGCTCTTCGCCTCGGCATCCGACTCGGTCATCACGTTCAGCTCCCAGCCGGTGAGCTGGCTGGCCAGGCGGATGTTCTGTCCACCGCGGCCGATGGCCTGCGACAGCTTGTCTTCGGCCACCGCGATGTCCATCGAGTGCGCGTCTTCATCGACGACGATGGACTGCACCTCGGCCGGCGACATGGCGTTGATGACGAACTGCGCCGGGTTTTCATCCCACGGGATGATGTCGACGCGCTCGCCGGCGATCTCGTTCGACACCGCCTGCACGCGCGAGCCGCGCATGCCCACGCAGGCGCCCACCGGATCGATGCGCGGCTCGTGGCTGCGCACGGCGATCTTGGCGCGCACGCCGGCATCGCGCGCGGCGCCCAGGATCTCGATGGTGCCCTGCCCGACTTCCGGCACCTCGAGCTTGAACAGCTCGATCAGGAATTCCGGCGCGGTGCGCGACATGAAGAGCTGCGGACCGCGCTGCTCGGAGCGCACATCCTTCAGCCAGGCCTTGACGCGGTCCTGGGTCTTCAGCGCCTCGCGCGGAATCAGGTCGCTGCGCGGGATGAAGCCTTCGGCATTGTTGCCCAGGTCGACGAACACGCCATTGCGGTCGACGCGCTTGACCACGCCGGACACCAGCGTGTTGACGCGATCCTGGAACAGGTCGACCACCTGCGCCCGCTCGGCCTCGCGCACCATCTGCACGATGACCTGCTTGGCCGTCTGCGCGGCGATGCGGCCGAAGGCCACCGATTCCATCGGCTGCTCGACATAGCCGCCGGGCTCGGCGTCCTGGTCGAGGTCGAGCGCGTCTTCCAGGCGCAGCTCGCGGTCCGGCGTTTCCAGCTCGGTGGAGTCGTCGGCGAACACCTTCCAGCGGCGGAAGGTGTCGTAGTCGCCGGTCTTGCGGTTGATCGCCACCCGCACGTCCCATTCCTCACCGTGCTTCTTGCGCGTGGCTGCCGCCAGCGCCGCCTCGAGGGCCTCGAAGATGATTTCCTTGTCGACGCCCTTCTCGTTCGAGACGGCATCAACCACCATCAGGATTTCTTTGTTCATCGCCTCTTTCCTCGCGGCTGCGGCTTGCGCCATTCGGGCGCGAGACGGGTCTTGCCCACCTCGGCGTAGCGCAACGTCACCACTGCTCCATCCACGTTCAAGTCGAAATCCTCGTCTCCGGCGCGCACCAGCTGCCCGGTGTAGCGACGGCGGCCCTCGCGCGGCGCGATCAGCTCCACATGCGCGCGCTGGCCGGCGAAACGCTGGTAGTGGGCCGGCGTGCGCAGGATGCGGTCCATCCCCGGCGAGGAGACCTCGAGCTCGTAAGGCACCGCGATGGGATCTTCCACATCAAGCAGTGCCGACAGCTCGCGGCTCACCGTCTCGCAGTCCTCCACCCCGATGCCGTCGAAGGCGCGCTCGCCGTCATCCGGCTGCGCAGCCCGTTCCGGCGGCATCTTTCCTTCCGGCCAGTCGATGTAGACGCGCAGCGTCGCCTCGGAACGGCTCGCCGCATACTCCACGTCGACCAGCTCGTAGCCCAGGCGGGCCAGCAAGGGTTCGGTCAGTGCAATCAGGCGCTCGCGCAGCATGATTCGCCGATCCTCCTCCTCCGGCCCATCAGGAAACAAAAAAGGGCCCAAAGGCCCTCCCACTCACGCAAAAGGCCCCACTCGGGGGCCTTTTCATTCAACGACTTCCACCCCGCCTGACCCTCCAAGCGGGCCGCTGATTCTAGGGATTCGCGCGGCGCCCGTAAACCCCTCTGGCGGGGTTTTTCGGTTTGCGCGCCGCGCGATGTCCCTTCCTGCAGGGACGGCGGTCACTCGAACAGCGTCTGTCCGTCGGCGCCCACCGGGTTGCGGTCGTTCTCGGCGCAGATGAATTCCATCAGGTTCCAGTCACGCTGACGCTGGAAGGTATGTGTGCGGCGGTACGGGGTTTCAAGTGCTTCCGGATCGACCATGGTCATCTCGACCACCAGCGTGTCCGGATCGTCGGGCGAGAGGTGGATGCGCTCGGTGATGCGCAGCTGGTCGCTGTGCCTGATGCCGGTTTCCAGCTCGGTGATGGTCTTGATGCCCACGGTGTCGACTACCAGAGTGCCGTCTTCCCAACGCCCGATGGAGTGGCCGAAGATGCCGACGTCGAGGTCCTCGGGGTGGCCGCGGCCATCGGTGAAGATGCTGCGGGTCTGCATCCACGCCTCGTGCTGCATCGTGACGCGGCCCGGGGTGAACAGGAATTCCAGCGGATATTGCCCGGTGCCCATCATGCGCGGCATGCCGGGCGGCATGCAGTTGGAGACCTCGCGGCGCGGAATGCCGCCGTCGGCCTCGAGCTGGGCCTGCCAGGCCTCGTACCTGGCGAGGTAGTCCCCCTTCAGCTGCGGCGGGGCGGGCCGTGGCTGGCCGGGCGCGCCGCGATTGAGCACCCAGACTCCGCCCCAGTCGGGCAGACGGTCGAGGGCCGCATAGTTGCCCTTGGGCCAGGCGGCCATGAGGCGGGGCTCCGCGGGGGCTTCCCCCGCCGTCAATGACACCGCGCCCGCCGCCAGCCCGAGGCATCCGAGCACCAAAGCCTGCATCCGCCGCATGGCATCCCCCATCGTTCCCTGGTTCGGCAGCAGGATATACTGCCCGTATCGTTGTGCAATCGAGCAACGACGGGGGAAGGGGATGGGAATCCTGCAACGCACTGTCCTGTTGATCGGCCTGCTGGCTGCCGGTGCCGCCGCCGCGCACCACTCCTTTGCCATGTTCGACCAGACCCAGCGGGTCACGTTGAAGGGCAAGGTCACCGAATTCCAGTGGACCAATCCGCATGCCTTCATCCAGATGAGCGTGCCCGGTGCCAGTGGCGCCGCCGAGGCCTGGTCCATCGAGCTGAACAGTCCCAACAACCTGCGCCGCCAGGGATGGAAGTCCACCAGCCTCAAGGCCGGCGACGAGGTGACGCTGGTGATGTTCCCGCTGCGTGACCTGTCGGATCACAAGGGCGGACTGTTCGTCGAGGTGACGCTGCCGGATGGCAGCGTGCTGAAGGAGGCCGCATTCAGCGGCAATCGCGGGCCCGTGAACGTGCCCACCGTCCCGCCCGCGCAATAGCTCATCCGGGAGATCTGCCATGCATCGCATTGTTGCCCGCCTGCTCTTCCTCGTCGCTCCGCTGCTGGTCGCGCCGGCCGCGCTGGCGCATCACTCCGGCGCGATGTTCGATTCCGAGCGCACGCAGACCATCAGCGGCAAGGTCACCGAGTTCAACTGGGTGAATCCGCACAGCTCGTTCAAGGTCGAGGTCACCGGCGAGGGTGGCAAGAGCGAGGTGTGGGCCATCGAGATGAACACGCCGCAGAACCTGGTGCGCAATGGCTGGAAGCGCACCACGATCAAGCCAGGTGATGAGGTGACTGTGGTGGTGCGGCCGCTGCGCGATGGCAAGCCGGGCGGGTCGTATGTGTCGATCACGCTGGCGGACGGAACGAAGCTGAACTGATGCTGCGCGGGCCGGATGCGGCCCGTGTTGACCCCGCCGCCGGACCGCGTGTCCGGTTACGGAATTTGCGGGCCGTCTGTGGCGGTCCCCGCGTCCGTTCCCGGTGCCTCAGTTGCCGGCGTTGCGACTGGAACCGGCGCCTGCCCTGCAGGCGTGACGCGCCACACGGTGTTCGAAAGATCATCCGCGACAATCAATGCGCCGCGCGGATCCACCGTGACACCCACGGGCCGGCCGAAGGTCTTGCCGTCGGCCCGGAAGCCGGTGACGAAGTCGATGGGCTCGCCCACGGGCCGGCCGTTCTGGAAACGCACGAACACCACCTTGTAGCCCACCGGCACGCCGCGATTCCAGCTGCCGTGCTCACCGATGAACACGCCGTCGGCGTACTGCGCGCCCATCGACGGCGCCGAGAATGCCAGTCCCAGCGCGGCCACATGCGAGCCCAGCGCATAGTCCGGCTGCAGCGCGGAGGCGACCTTGCCTTCATCCTGCGGCTGCACGCGGGTGTCTACATGGCTGCCCCAGTAGCTCCATGGCCAGCCATAGAAGCCGCCCTCCTGCACCGCCGTCAGGTAGTCGGGCACCAGGTTCGGACCGATTTCGTCGCGTTCGTTCACCACTGCCCAGAGCTGGCCGGTGCCCGGCTGGATGGCCAGTGCGGTGGGATTGCGCAGACCGGTGGCATACGGCCTGTGGGCGCCGGTGATGGCATCGACCTGCCAGATCATCGCGCGGTCCACCTCGGCGGTCATGCCGCGCTCGCCGGCATTGCTGTTGGAGCCGATCCCCACATACAGGAAATTGCCATCGGCGCCGGCGGCCATTGCCTTGGTCCAGTGATGGTTCAGCGCGGCTGGCAGGTCGGCGACCTTCACCGGCGGCGCGCTGGCCTGGGTCTGTCCCGGCTGGTAATCGAAGCGCACCAGCGCATCCTGGTTGGCCACATACAGCGTCGAGCCGATCAGTGCCAGGCCGTAGGGTGCGTTCAGGTCGGCGGCAAAGGTGGTCTTCACCTCGTAATTGCCATCCCCGTCGGCATCGCGAAGCAGCGTCAACCGGTTGCCGCCATTCACCGAGCTTGTGCCCTTGGCCTTGATGTAGGCGGCGATCACGTCCTTGGGCGTCAGCTTGGGCGCATGCCCGCCGCGACCCTCGGCGACGAGGATGTCGCCATTGGGCAGCACCAGCGTCTGGCGCGGAATGCCAAGCCCGGTGGCGATGGCGCGGATGGTGTAGCCCTGCGGCACGACGGGCTGGCGATCGCCCCATTCGGCAGGATCGGCGATCTTCATCGTCGGCAGCAGCTGGCGCTGCGGCTCCGGCAGCGATGGCGCAGAACCGTATTGCGGCAGGTCCGGATCGCGGCCGCAGGCGGCAAGCAACGCCAGCAGCGGCAGGATGACCAGCGGCCTCATGACGTGGCCTGCCGGTACAGGTGACCGAAGCTCAGCCACGTGGCGAGGATCGACAGCGCGGCAACGATCCAGGAAATCGTCAAGGCCGCAGACAGGCTGGCCGCGGCATCGGCGGAATGCAGCAGCGCATTGATGAAGCCCAGCACGAACAGCACCAGCAGCACGACGGCATTCACCGAGCGCAGCGAAGGCCGGAAGCGTTCACGCGCACTGCCGATGATGGATCCCAGCAGGGCGAAGCCGGAGAACACCAGTGCGCCGACCAGCAGCCAGGACGAGAAATTCTTCCACTGGATCTCGTAGGTGCGCGAATAGGTGATGTCACAGAGCAGCACGCCGATGAACAGCGGCACCGAGCCTGCGAGGAGGAAGGCATGCAGTCCATGCAGCGGGCTTCGCACCGGGCCTCCGGAAGTTGCCAACGGGACCGTCCCGATGGAACGTGCAGAGGAGGATAGGTGGCAGGGGTGCGCATCTCAACGATGCGGCCTGAAGATGCGGCGATGTCCTACGCCGTGGACGGGACGCGACGCGGTCTGTGTGCGCTACTGCGCACGCTCGATCATCAGCATCCAGGTCAACTGCAGGGTGCGCGGTGCACCCATCGAGTAGAAGGCTGCGCCATCGATGGAGCTGCTGATGGTGCCCAGATAACGCTTGTCGAGCAGGTTCAGCACGTTCAGCTGCAGGCTGGATGAATGACCCTGCAGGCGAAAGTCATACGCCGCATCCAGGTCAAGCAGCGTGTGTGACCCGGTGCGCTCGGTGTTCACGTCATTGGCCCAGCGCCGGCCCACGTGCTTGGCCTGCAGGCCGATGGCGAATCCGGTGCGCTGGTATTGCAGCCGCGCGCCCAGCATCAGGTCCGGCGTTTCCACCAGGTGTTTCCCCGCGGTGGGCGCCACGGTGGTGGCGTCGATGCGGATGTCCCGCTGCATCCTGCTGTGCAGGTACGAAGCCGTGCCATACACGGAAAATCCGGCGGGCAACTGGAGCCTGAGTGAAGTGTCGAGACCCCACAATTTCACATTGCCGACGTTGCGGTCGGTAGCGATGCCCTGCTGCTCGTCCCAGGCACTGACAATGCGATTGGCGTAGCCGGTTTTCCACAGCGTGGCCGTAGCGAGGGTCGCATCGCCACGATGGCGGTAACCCAGTTCGAAGGTGTTGGTGGTCTCCGGTTGCGCATCGACGATCTGCAGGCTGTACAGGTTGTCGTTGCGGGGTGCGGAGAAGCCTTTGGCATAGCCGAGGAAGATCTGGCTGGACGCATCCCATGGAAGCAGCGAGATGCCGATGCTGGGGAGCAACCGGTCATGGCTTTTCGTGCCGCCGTAGGGCAAGACGAACAGCCGGTTCCCACTGCCGTCGAGCCGCACATGACCCTGCGCATCCGCAACGCCCGATGGTGCCTGCGTGGTGCACCAGGGATCCCCGCCGGGATTGGCCACCGGCGTGTGGCAGTACTGGTTCAGCTCGCGCCTGAAGAAGGGCGCACGCAGGCCGACGTTCAGTCGCAGTCGATCATCCAGATAGCGGGCCCCGTAGCTCAGCGAGACCTGGTTCAGCAGCGCGATCGACTTGCGGTCCCGCCGGCGCAGCGGGCTGCCGTCGGCGGTGAGCACCGGGGTGCCGCGACGACCGCCGAACACGTGTTCCGGATTCCCCTGCGCATCGAGCCGCCCCACCTCGCCGGTCTGCCGATGCCAGGCGCGATCGAAGGTGTACGACAGGCGCAGCAACTGGCCGGGCGTGACATCCCACAGCAGCGATGCGTGGAGCCCATACCGCCGCGTGCGGGTGTTGTTGGGGGTATACAGCGCGATGCGGTCCAAGACGTCGCCATCGCCATTGAGATCGACCCCGGCCACGGCCGGATCCCTCCGCAGGCGCATGTCCTGCTCCGGCACAGCGGTGAATCCGCCGCCATTGGCCAGCACGGACTGGAACGAAGGATCGATGGTCAGGCGCAGGTCGCGCGCCACGCGGAAGCTGGAATGTCCGCGCAGGTTGGCGGTCTCGGAGGGATTGATGCGCAGGTTGTAGTAGCTGCTGCAGGATACCGCCGGATCGGCCTCGTCCTGCACGCTGCCATTGGCGGGCGCGGGGCGCGAGCAGGTGGACTGGTTGTCGAAATCACGACCCTGCTCGCGGAACTGCGCCGCGGTGGCATTGCGATAGAAATGGCTGCGGCCGCGATTGAAATGCGCGGCCAGGCTGATGAAGCTCCCCTCGCCCAGGTCCTGCAGCAGGCGGGCATTGAACTGCTGGCGGCGCAGTTCGCCCGGGCCCTTGAACTTGTCGTACTGCTGCAGCGACCAGCTGGCGAAGGCGGTGGTGTTCCAGGGACCGAACGGGCCGGTGTCGGCGCGCAAAAAGACCCGGCGGAAGGCATCGCTGCCCACGCTGGGCTTCAGCAGCAGCGCCGGCCGGCGGTGCGGACTGGCCATCAGCAGGTTGATGGTGCCGCCGGTGGCCGATGCCGTCGGGCTGTCCACGTCGGTGGTGCCGAGGTTGACCGAAGCCATGTCGATGATCTCCGGGTCCAGCATCTGACCGGTATAGATCGCGTAGTTGCCGCTGTCATTGAGCTGGATGCCGTCCACCATCAGCGAGATGCGACTGCCATCGAAGCTGCGCATGCGCAGGTTGCCGCCGCTGGCGCCAAAGGCATCGACATTGGTGAAGTTCAGGCCGGGCACCAGGTTCAGGGATTGCGCCACACTCTGGCCGGCCGCCTGCGTCAGCAGGTAGGCATGGCCCACCGTGGTCCGTGAGCGGGTGGCGTCTTCGGCGCGGATCAGTCCGGCGACTGAAGCCGCGTGCCGCGCCGTGACGGTGATCTCGTCCAGTTGATGCAGACCACCTTCCTCGATGCGGGTGGCGGTGGACTGGGCCTGTACTGCTGTCGCGACGGCCAGCAGCACGGCGCCGGCAAGCATCCTTCGCAACTTCAGATCGCTCCGGCGGATGGTGGCGGCGAACCCGGGTGCCCGCGTTCTTCAGCCAGCGACTGCGTCAGGGCCAGGCGGAAACCGGTTGCGGCGAGGTTGTCCTCGCCGAACTGCAGGCGCAGGCTGTTCTCCGCGCGTTGCAGGTACTCCAGCCCGTCCTGGCGATTACCACAGCCAAATTCCCGCAGGCCGAGATTGCCGATCTCGATCAGCGTGGCCTGCATGCCCTCGCCGAATTCACGCACCATGCCATCGCGCACCCGGCGCGCCAGCTGCAGCGCGTCCGTGCAGTTGCCCAGTGCCTGCTGGATGCTGGCCACGCTGGAGGTCTGCACCAGCGTCAGGTAGTTGTAGATGCCAAGGAAACGGCTGCTGGTGGCGGCAGCCTCCTGTGCCAGCGGCAGCGCCTCGGCGTGGCGGCCCAGGTCATGCAGCGCGCCGGCTTCGGCGGCCTGGAACAGGGCCACGCTCACTTCACCGATGCGGGACGGTTCCATCAACGGATCGGCCCATGTCGCGCTCAGCCACGCGAGTGAGTCCGCCGGTCGGCCCACGCGCCGCAGGGCATCGGCGATGTTGCCGCGGATCAGCGCCGCGATGCCGGCATCCTCAGGCGCAATGCGCCGCTGCAGTTCATCGGCGCGCCGCAGCGCTTGCAGCGCCGGTTCGGCCTGCAGGCGGCGCAGGTGGAGGATGCCGCGCTCCAGTGCCGCCTGCATGGCCAACGGATCATCGCGCTGCAGGCGCATGCCGAGCAGATGGTCGGTTTCCGCCAGCAGCGCCCCGGCCTCGGCAAAACTTTCCGGCGACTGCACATAGGCCAGCGTGCGGACCAGCGCATAGCGGGTGCGCAGCGTCAGTTCATGCGCCTCGCCGAAGGCCTCGGTATAGCCCGCGATGGCCGTGCGGTATTCGCCCACGCCCCGCACCGAGTCCCCCAGGTTGCGCCAGGAGCGGCCCAGCAGGCTGTGGATGTCGCCGCGTACCTCCGGATCCTCCGAGAGGTACCCATGTCCCGGCTCGGAGGCATACATCAGCATGTCTCGGATGGTGGCGTCGTTGCCGTGGCCGCTGTTGCCGGTGCTGATCGCGCCCAGCGCATGGTCGAGGAAACGCACCATGGCTTCGGCGCGCGCGATCTGGTGCTGCGCGATGGTTCGCTGCTGTTCACTGCGCCACCACAGCAGGCTGCTGCAGGTGGCGCCCACGCCAAGCACCACCATCGCGGCGATCAGCCAGGGACGGCGCGCACGATTGCGCTCCAGCGTCCGGCGCAGCGCGGCGGCGGCCTGTTCTTCGGCTTCGCGGCGCTGGCGCGCGGCATGGCGCTGCGGCAGGCCGCGCAGTCGGTCGGCCAGCTCGGCGGCATCAGCGAGGCGGCGCGCCGGATCGCTGTCGGTGGCGGCGGCGATGTCCTGGCGCAGCAGCGGGTCGTCGATGTCGCGTTCCCAGCCCGGTGCCATCGGACGGCGGAAGTCGCCCACCAGCCATTGATAGAGGATCACGCCCAGCGCATAGAGATCGCTGCGCACCGTGGGCGGTTGTCCCGCGATCAGTTCCGGCGCCAGGTACAGCGGCGTGCCGGAGCTGGAATCGCCGTTGCGCTCCACCGTCAGTCCCAGTCGCGTGATGCCCAGCTCCTCCAGTCGTTCCGGCTGCAGCAGGCGGCTGCTGCCGAAATCGGTGAGGCGCGGCCGCCAGCCCTCGCCGCGCGGCGTCGCCAGGATGTTGGCGGGCTTGAGGTCCTTGTGCAGAACGCCGACGCCATGCGCGGCGGCAATGGCCTCGGCGATTTCGGCGAAGAAGGCGATGCGCTGCGCGCGATCCATGCGCGCCAAACGATCGTCCCCGGCCGCCCACTCCGGCAACGCCTGGCCACCGTACTCGCACTCGAGGAAGAACGGGGGCGTGTCGAAGTTCCAGTCATACACGCGCACGAAGTCGTCGCGTTCGCCCAGCGTGTCGCGCAGCACGCGCATCATCGTGGCCTCGCGCTTGATGATGCACAGCTGCTCGCCGTCGAGGCTGAACTTGAACACGCGCTCATCGCGGCTGCGCGGCTGGCGCGCCAGCCACACCTCGCTGCTCAGGGTCTGGCCCAGCGGACGCTCGAGCTGGAAGCTCTCGCGCCCGGGCACCGGCGCGCCGGGCCGCAGCTGCAGCGGGCTGACGAACACCCTGCCCACCGCGGTGCGCTCCAGCGGTCCGTCGAAGCGGTAGCCGATGCGCGGCACGGTGACGATGCGGGTGGCGTTCTCCTCGCCCAGCGCGCTGCGCAGCTTGGCGATGGCATTTGGGAGCACGTTCTCGACCGTGGGGCGATTCTTCCAGATCCGCTCCAGCAGCTCCTCCTTGGTGACCACCTCGCCCGAGCGCAACAGCAGCAGGCCGAGGATCTCCAGCGGCTTGCGCTGCACCTCCACCGGCAGGCCCGAGACACACAGGTCGAAGCGTGACTCGTCGAATTCGGCGGTGCCGAAACGGTAGCGGTACTGGGCGGGGTGGGACTCGCCGGTCTGGCTGCTCATGACTCCCTTGCGGCCTTCTTCTTGTGTTCTGTCCAGTCCCTATCTTCGGTCACAAGTTCCTGCGCCCACAGGCCTTTTCCGCGAGGTTAGGAATTGGTGAGGCTGGCGTGAGGACTCTGCCCTTCCCTTCCTGCTCCATTGCGAGGTGCCGACCGTAACGGCTGAGGGAGAGGTGCGAAAGAACATGCGAAAGTGGATTCTGGCCGTGGCATTGGTGACGGGGTGCGCGCTTTCGGCCTGCGGCTCGAAGGACGCCCAGGACAGGCCTGCGAGCCGCGATGCGCCATCGGGCGCGGCTGCCGCAGCGGCGTCCGGCAACGCTACCGCATCGCAGGTGGCGGCGGAAGCCCGTGGCAAGCTGAAGTGCCCCGCCAGATCGAAGACACCGGCCCGTGCCGCCGGCGCCCCGGTTGATGACGTGGTCGGCGTACGGCCGGGAATGGCGTACGAAGAGGCCGTGGACCATGTGCTGTGCTCGCACGAGTTGCTGGTGGTGCGCGATGCCGGGCGCAATTTCCAGATCCAGACCTTTGGCCAGAAGTTGCGACAGGGATTCGTGGCCAGCTTTGCGCGCGAGCGCGTACAGAGGAGTTCGCAGGACATCCTGCGCGAGCTGCAGGACAGCGCCATGGCCCGGGCCAGCAACCGCGCCACCCGCGACATCCACCCCGGCGAGGCGAAGTGGTACGTGGCCACCATGGGCCTCCCTGGACAGGAAAAGGTCATCAGCGTGGCGCGTGAGGAGTGGTTCGAGGAGGGCCGCCTGCCCACCCTGGCCAGCGTCGAGCAGGCCCTGGTGGGCAAGTACGGCATCCCCACCCATCGCATCGATCGGGGTAGCCAGGAAGCCTACCTGACCTGGGCGCATGATCTGCGCCAACGGCCGCTCACCGAGACGTCCCCCCTGTACGGCCGGTGCCCGGGCAATGCAGATCCGGATGCCGCCAACAGCTTTTCGCCCGACTGCGGCATGGTGGTGAATGTGTCGATCGGCCGGGCACGCGACAACCAGGAACTGGCCGCCTATGTGCAGGTGACGGTGGTGAACCAGGCGGGTGGCTACCAGGCCATCACGGACACCGAGCAGGCCTTGCAGCAACAGGAGGCGCAGCGTCGCAGGGACGAGGTGGAGCGGGCCTCGAAGAACGCCAGTTCGCCGACGCTATGAGGGGGATGACCTCGCGGCAGCTCCGGCGCTGCCTGCCATGGATCGCGGCTTCGCTGGTGCTGGGTGCATGTGGGGGCCAGTCCACGCCCTCCCCTGAAACCGCTGGTTCTTCTTCCGTTGCGGCAGAGCGGTCTGCCCCGCAGGCCGCTGCCGTTGCCTCTGATGCCGCTGGTTCTTCGCGCAGCGGGGGCGGCAACACGACCGGCGGCGCCGCACTGGGTGGACGCACCTCGCAACTGCTGAACCCCGATGCCGACACCATGGTGCTGCTGTACCACGAGCTGGCAGGACTGTCGCCGCCGCTGGACCGCTGGGTGGAGAGCGATACCCGCGTCACCTACGCAGCCGCCGCCGACAAGCCGGCACGGCGCGAACAGGTGCGCGCCGAACTCACTGCCGCCCGGGCCGCGGTGCGTGATACCGGCTTCATCCGCCTGACACTGGATGATCACCTGAGCGAATACGACCCCTCGTATGGGGAGTTCTCGCTGCGGGCGCTGGCGCCCAGCTCCACCGTGCCCTTCCGGGCGCTGCAGCTGGAAGTGTCGCTGCGGTTCGCCAATGGTCGCGATGCGCAGGTGTGGGTCGTGCCAGCGCAGCAGGCACAGGCCATCAATGACAGCCTCGGCTACAGCCGCAACGTGCACCTGGACGTGCTGCTGAAGATCACCGGTGTGCAGCCCGCGCCCGCTGGCGGAAGCATTGTTACCGACGTGCTCGAGTACGAGATCCGCTCGCAGCGGGACAACCGGCTGCTCGGCCGAGTCAAGCCCGCCTCGCAGTAGGCCCCTTCATGCAACGAGAGAGTACCGCCATGGCCACATCACGCCTTCATGTCTCCGCATTGTTGTTCACCCTTGGTGCGCTTGGAGGCGCGGCGCCCGCCACCGCTGCCGGCTGCGCCGGCATCCAGCACTGCGTTGACGTGCCGAAGTTCACCGCGCAACTGGCCGACTTCCGCGCCATCGAACAGTCCGGCAGGCGCCAGTTGATCGCGACGGTGAAATTCGAGAACAAGACCGGCCAGCCGCTGACCATCGGCTATGTGTCGGGCTCGGGCACCGGCATGGACGAGCTGGGCAATCGCTACACGGTCAGCGACAGCGGCGGCGTACGCGGCATCGGCCTCATCACCCGCAGCAACCTCGACACCCGCTTCACGCTGCAGCCTGGCGAGAAGGCCGATGCGCGCCTGGAGCTGGACTGGAATGCCTACGACCGGATCGCGGGGGTGGAGTTCAAGCTGGAGATGGCATTGCGCGAGATCGACGCGCTGCCGGGCAACCAGTTTCGCGCCGGCCGCGAGCACATGGTCAGCTTTGGCGGCCTGCGCGATGGCCTGGTGGCCGCGGCGCCCGCCCCTGCTTCCGGCGCGCCGGCAGCGCTGGCGCAGCCGGCTCCTGCGCCGGCGCCGGTGGTGGACCCGTGCGAGGGCAAGGCCGACTGTCATGCCGCCGGTCCTTTCGTGGCCGAGGTGACGGGCATCACCACCAGCCACCAGTCCAACAACTACTACGTGCAGCTGAAGGTGCGCTTCCGCAATCATTCCGGCGAGCCGCTGATCCTCGCCTACCAGCATGGCTCCGGATCGCTGATCGATGGCGACGGACTGCGCTACAAGGTGGCCTCTTCGACCAAGGATGTCAGCGGCATCGGTGTGGTCAGCAAGGACAGCGCCGATCCACAGTTCGTGCTGCGGCCCGGGGAAACGCGCACCGCTTCGTTCAACTACAATTATCACAAGTATGCCGGCTACCAGACACCGGCCAGCCCGGTGTTCAGCCCTGACTTCGTGGTGGAGCAGCTGGAACAGCTGCCCAGCAGGCAGCTGCGCACGCAGCGCGAATACCTGGTGAGCTTCTCGAACCTGACCTCAGGGTCTGCGCCCGGCACCGTGGTCGGTCAGGGTGGCGATCCGGTCGAGGCGCTGAAGAAGATCGGCGACCTGTTCAGGAAGAAGAAATGAGCCGACCGGGCCTCCTTCAAGGGGGCCCGTCAGTTCCCGATCATCAATTGGCGCGCTCCTCGATTGCCCGCTGACCTTCCGCTGTGCTCGGCAGGTTCTCGTTGAGGTTCGGCAGGCACTCGGACTCGGGGATGTCGCTGTAGTCCTGGCGGACGAAGCGCTTGGTGCTCTTCCATTCGCCCTTCCACATCTTCGGGTCGGTCATCGTGTAGTCGATGCGCAGCATGCCCGGCTCTTCCATCGTGATGCGCTCGATGATCTCGAACTGGTCACTGATCGGGATGCCCGAATCGATGAAGTGCATGTTGGGCTCCAGGTACCTGGTATGCACCACCAGCGCATCGCCCTCCCAGCGACCGATCGATTCGCCGTTGTAGGTGTAGACCACGATGTCCGGGTCGCTGTGCTGGCGGCCATCCAGGTAGATGAAGCGCATGCTGTTGGTGAAGCCGAACAGCATGTATGCCACGGTGGGCAGCTGGATGATGCTGATCGGATGCACGCGGGTCATGATCATCGGCATGCCGGCCGGATAGCACTGGCCGATGGCATCGCGATAGGGCACGCCCTGGCGGCGGGCCTCCTCGGCCTCGCGCAATGCGGTCTGGCCGGGTTCGTAGAACTCCGGATACGGCGGACCGAAACGGAAATCCTGGAAGGAGCGGCGCAGGTTCACAAACCAGGTGCCGGTCATGTCGAAGGGCGGCTTCGGCCTTGGCTTGGCGAGGTTCTCCGGTGCCAGCGCACCGAGGAATCCATCGTGCCGCTGTGCCAGCTCGGCCTCGCGCTCCGGCGAGAGGCCGCCAGGCGCGGCCGCGGGGCTGGCTGCAGCAAATGCCAGCAGCAATGCGGGAAGGACCAGGGCGCGGAACATCTTGTTCTTCATTCGATTACCTGCGTGTGGCGCTGTGTTCGCGGATGAACTCTAGCAGCGGTGCGGACAGCGATTCATCTTCGGTGCCGATGGCATAGGCCTCGGAAAGATGCGAGTGGTTGGGCAGCCGCAACTCGACCACGGGCCGGCCGGCTTCGCGACGGCCCGTGATCAGCTTGTCGGTGTCGGGAATGAAATTCGGCGGATCCAGTTCTGCCCAGACGGCCATGATGGGCAGCGGCAGCCCGATCAGCCGCGGCAGCGCGGATCGCGCCGGGTACTGCGACTGGTCTTCGCCATAGTAGTGGCTCCACATCGAAGCCTCGGGATTTTCCAGGTCGTAGATGCCCGACATCAGGATGGCGCCGGTCACCGGTGCGCGAGGCGTGCGCGCCAGGTAATCCGACACATGCGCGGCACCGGAGGAATGGCCCCACA
>CAYQJU010000060.1:0-16632 GCA_964417875.1 uncultured Steroidobacteraceae bacterium | reverse complement strand
ACCCACGAACACAAGGACCTGCTGCGCTTCATCACCTGCGGCAGCGTCGATGACGGCAAGAGCACGCTGATCGGTCGCCTCCTTTACGAGTCGAAGCTGATCTATGAGGACCAGCTGGTGCAGCTGGCCGCCGACTCGAAGAAGGTCGGCACGCAGGGCGAGGAGCTGGATTTCGCGCTGCTGGTGGACGGCCTCGCCGCCGAGCGCGAGCAGGGCATCACCATCGACGTGGCCTACCGTTTCTTTTCGACCGAAAAGCGCAAGTTCATCGTCGCCGACACCCCCGGCCACGAGCAGTACACGCGCAACATGGTCACCGGTGCCTCCACCGCCGACCTCGCCGTGATCCTGATCGATGCGCGCAAGGGCGTGCTGACGCAGACGCGCCGCCACAGCTACATCGTCTCGCTGCTGGGCATCCGCCATGTGGTGCTGGCCGTGAACAAGATGGACGCGGTCGGTTATGCCCAGGATGTCTACCAGCGCATCGTCGAGGAATACACCGCCTTCGCGCGCCAGCTCGGCCTCGCCAACGTGCAGTGCATTCCGCTGTCGGCGCTGCGGGGTGACAACATGACCGCGGCCAGCGAGCGCATGTCCTGGTATCGCGGGCCGGCGCTGATCCAGCACCTGGAATCGGTGGACGTGGAAGACCGCCTGCGCCACCTGCCGATGCGCATGCCGGTGCAGTGGGTGAACCGGCCGAACCAGGATTTCCGCGGCTTCACCGGCCAGCTGGCCAGCGGCCAGGTGGCCGTGGGGGATCGCGTCCGCGCGCTGCCCGCCGGCGTCGAGGCGCGCGTGGCGCGCATCGTCACGCATGACGGCGACCTGCCGGAGGCGGTGGCCGGACAGTCGGTCACGCTGACGCTGGACCGCGAGATCGACATCTCGCGCGGCGACCTGATCGCCACCGCCGATGACCTGCCGCAGGTGGCCGACCAGTTCCTGGCGACGCTGATCTGGATGCACGAGCAGCCCATGCTGCCCGGCCGGCAATACCTGATGAAGATCGGCACGCGCGTGGTGAATGCCACGCCGGCCGCGCCGCGCCACCGCGTCAACATCAATACGCTGGAAGAACAGGCCGCGCAGCAGCTCGAGCTCAACGAGATCGGCCTGTGCCAGCTGAGCCTCGACCGGCCGGTGGCCTTCGACCCCTATGCCGAGAACCGCGAGACCGGCGGCTTCATCCTGATCGACAAGCTGTCCAACGACACCGTCGGGGCGGGCCTTCTGCACTCGGCGCTGCGCCGCGCGGAGAACGTGCACTGGCAGGCGCTGGACGTGGACCGCGCCGCCCGCGCGCAGCTGAAGGGCCAGCGTGCCTGCGCGCTGTGGTTCACCGGGCTTTCCGGCGCCGGCAAGTCGACCATTGCGAACCTGGTGGAAAAGCGCCTGCATGCACTGGGTCGCCACACCTATCTGCTGGACGGCGACAACATCCGCCACGGGCTGAACCGCGACCTCGGCTTCACCGATGCCGATCGCGTGGAGAACATCCGCCGCGTCGCCGAAGTGATGAAGCTGATGGTCGATGCAGGCCTGATCGTGCTGGTGTCGTTCATCTCGCCGTTCCGCTCCGAGCGCCGCATGGCGCGCGAGCTGGTGGAGGATGGCGAGTTCTTCGAGATTTTCGTCGACACCAGCATCGAGGAAGCGGAGAAGCGTGACCCGAAGGGCCTGTATCGCAAGGCGCGCAGCGGCCAGTTGAAGAATTTCACCGGCATCGATTCGCCCTACGAGCAGCCGGAGAACCCGGAGATCACCGTGTCCACCGCCAGCGAGAGTGCCGAGGATGCGGCCGAGCGCATCATCGCGGCGCTCGACAAGGCCGGCGTGATTGCCTATGCCTACAACAACCCCCTTGCCGGACTCTGAGCTGCTCGCCGCCGTCAGCGGCATCGCCAGGCGCGCCGGGCACGAGATCCTCGAGGTCTATGGCACGGATTTCGAGGCCAGCGCCAAGGGCGATGATTCGCCGCTGACCGAGGCGGACCTGCGCGCGCACCGGCTGATCGTCGCCGAACTGGCTCGGCTCACACCCGGCCTGCCGGTGCTGTCCGAGGAGTCCGCCGACGAGATCAGCACCGCACAGCGGCGCGCCTGGACGCGCTACTGGCTGGTCGATCCGCTCGACGGCACCAAGGAGTTCGTCGCGCGCAATGGCGAGTTCACGGTGAACATCGCGCTGATCGATTCGGGCCGGCCGGTGCTGGGCGTGGTGCACATCCCGGTTTCGGCCACGACCTATTCCGGCGTGCCGGGGCTGGGTGCGTGGCGCGAGGAAGGCATGCGTCCGCCGGTGCCCATTGCCGTGCAGCGCCGCGCCGCCACGCCGCTGCGCGTGCTCGGCAGCCGCTCGCATGGCTCTCCGAAACTGCTCGATCGCATCGCGCGGCTCGGGCCGCATGAGTTCCTGCCTGCGGGCAGCTCGATCAAGCTGTGCCTGGTGGCCGATGGCTCGGCCGACCTGTATCCGCGGCTGGGCGGTTCGAACGAGTGGGACATCGCCGCCGGGCAGGCGGTTGTTGAAGCCGCCGGTGGCCAGGTGGTCAGCCTCGAGGATGGCCTGGCCCTGCGCTACAACAAGCCGGATCTGCTGAATCCGAAGTTCCTGGTGTATGGCGATCCGGCGCTGTGGCAGCGCTGGCCGCGGGACTGAGGTTTTTTCCCGAACGCCGGGGCCTGGGAGTCAGTCCTCGCGCAGCAATGGGGCCGGCTGCGTATTGCGCGCAAGTCGCGCCGGGCCAAGACTGGCCAGCAGCAGCAACAGCATCAGTCCCAGGAGCACGATCAACGCGACCACTGCCGGCGATACGTCGCGGGAAATGTATTCATCACGCAGCCATGCGACCAGGATGAAAGCCAGCGGCACACCGAGCACGAGGCCCGGCAGACCCAGCCACAGTCCGCGGCTGAGCACCAGTCGTCCCAGCGCGCGCGGACCGGCACCCAGCGAGGCGCGGATCGCATATTCGCGGCGCCCGGCGCTCACCAGGTAGCGCTGCGTTCCATAAAAGCCAAAGCCGGCGAGCAGCACCACGACCACCGCCGTGCCGATGGTCAGAAGCCCGCGCGCGCGATCCGGTGCCAGCACCTCGCGTCGTGCGTGCGCGAGGGTCTTCACATCCGTCAGGTTCAGGTCCAGCTCACGCGCCACCCCTTCGAGCTGGCTCCGCAGGCCGGCGACCGGCAGCATGCTCTCGACAAGTGCGACGCCGCCGAAGGGTAGTCCCGTGGCGGAAAACAGCATCGGGTCGATGTCTGCCAGCGGGTGGCCAAAGGAAAAATCCTTGAGCAGGCCAACGATCGGCACGCGTTCCAGCCGCACCGGCGCAAGCCCCTGGATGACGAAGCCGCTGGCGCCTGAAGCCGTGGCGTCCGGCAAGGGCTCTCCCACGACGTCTTCGTGTCCGAAGAAGCGGCGTGCGAAGGTCTGGTTGACCAATACGCCCTCATCGCCCTCGGTGAGGTTGCGGCCGGCCAGCAGCGTGAGGCCCAGCAGATCGACATAGCTGTCATCCACCATGATCGAGCGCACGCGCAGGTTCTGGCCCGGGTTCTGCGGGTCTGCGACCGTGGAGGCCCCGCCGCCCATGTCGGCGCCAGGCACCGCAATGGCCATAGACACCGCTGTCACGCCCGGCACCGCTGCAAACGCCTCGCGCCGACGCCCGGCGTCGACGATTCCGGAGGCGATCACGCGACCATTCTCCACCCGGAGGCTCACGGGGCGCCCCTGGGTGTTGACGCTGTAATTGACGGCGATCAGATCGTCGGTGCGATACCCGGGGTCGGCCATCATTGTGCTGACCAGATACCACCCGAACGCGACAGCCGCCCCGCCAAGCATCCCGGCAACGGCCACCTGTGCCGTGCCTGCAATGCGCTGCGCCAGCGTCGCGCGCGCAGAGACCAGACGGCTGCTGGCGGCAATGCCCAGGCGCTTCAGTCCCAGCACCGGCGCCAGTGACACCAGCACGGTGACCAGCAGCAGGAAGGCGGCCACCAACGCCAGCACCCGCCAGTCGAGCAGCGTCACGTCGCGCCACTGCGCCTGTCGCAGGAACGGGAGCCCCCGCAGGTATCCGGCCAGCCAGACGCTCAGTGCCAGCCCCAGAGCCGCGCCGGCCGCCACCAGCACTGCAGCCTCGCTGGCCAGCTGCCGCAGCAAACGCCTCACCGGCGCACCGACCGCCATGCGGATGCCCAGTTCGCGCCGCCGTCCCGGCGCGCGCGCCAGCAGGAACAGGCTTACATTGGCCGCCGCCACCAGCGCCAGCAGCACGCTGCCGCCGAGGAAGAGCTGCAGCTGCCGCTCCGTATCGCGGTGGATGAATATGTTCTGCACGATGCGGTCGATGACCTCGTAGCGCGCGCCGGGGCGCTGCATGAACTCCTCGTCCGCGAAGCGCGAGGTCAGCTCCGCGATCACCGCCTCGTTGCGGACGCCGTCCGCCCGGCGCGCAATGCCGCGCATGGTGAAGCTGCGCAGCAAGGATGCGCGGAACTGCGCCGGAATCTGCATCGAGACCGAAAGACCCCGCTCCACGGGCAACCAGAAGTCGGTCTGCATCTGGCCCTGCGGTGCCAGCGTGCCGGTGAAGTCGCGCCCCATCACGCCGATGATGCGGAAGTCGCGCGGCGCTTCCTCTGTCTGCGGCCCCTGGCCGGGCAATCCTGCGGGCGGGCGATCCTGCGCACCATGGATCTGCAGCACCTCACCCAGAACATCCGGCCGCCCCGCATAGCGCTCCTGCCAGTATCGCCAGGAGATCACGACCACCGGTTCGCCCTGCTCGTTGTGTTCCTCGGCCGTGAAGCCCCGCCCCAGTCCCAGACGCGGACGCAGCCCGGGGAAGAATTCGCTGGTCACCATCTCGCCGATGGCCTGTTCTTTTTC
Source organism: uncultured Steroidobacteraceae bacterium (assembly GCA_964417875.1). Taxonomy (GTDB): domain Bacteria; phylum Pseudomonadota; class Gammaproteobacteria; order Steroidobacterales; family Steroidobacteraceae; genus ZC4RG30. Next base: position 11,726 of record CAYQJU010000060.1, on the reverse strand, counting down.
CTCACCGAGCCGGAACTGCTGGGGTGCCGTGCCCGCCAGGGCATCCAGCGTGCTGGCCTGCTGTGCGACGCGCTCGGTCAGTTCCATCGGCAGGCCGCCGGCATTGCGGCCGTCGTTCCAGCCCACCGAGATGATGCGCCGGCCCGGCTCGAAGCCGGGTTCCGGACGCAGGATCAGATCCGAATAAAGTGACAGGAAGGCGGCCACGAAGGCCATGCCAATGGCCAGCACCAGCACCACCATCAGGCTTGCGCCCGGCGTGCGGCGATAGACGCGCAGCGCATGCCGCACGTCTTCGAGCAGGGTTCTCACGCGGCGTCCCGCAGCCGGCCGTCGAGCATGTGGATGCGGCGGGTGGCGCGCTCGGCGTATACCGGATTGTGCGTCACCGTGATCAAAGTGGCGCCATCCGCATTCAGCCGGTCGAGCAGTTCCATCAGCTGGTCGCCATTGGCCATGTCGAGGTTGCCAGTGGGTTCGTCAGCAAGGATCAGCGATGGATTGCCGACCAGTGCGCGCGCCACCGCCACGCGCTGCTGCTGTCCTCCCGACAGCTGCGTGGGCAGGTGGCCGGCCCGATGCGCCATGTTCACCCGCTCCAGCGCGATGGTCACATCGCGCTTCATCTGCGCCGCGCTGACGCCAGGCCGGTAGGTCAGGGGCAGGGCCACGTTCTCGGCCACCGTCATCTCGGGAATCAGGTTGAAGCTCTGGAAAATGAACCCGATCTCGCGGTTGCGCAGCCGCGCCCGCTCCTCCGCATCGATGTGACTGACCGGCGTGCCGGCCAGGATGTATTCGCCGGAAGTGGGCTCGTCGAGAAGGCCGAGCACGGTCAGCAGTGTCGACTTGCCGCAGCCTGACGGGCCTTCCACTGTGACGTACTCGCCGCGGCCGATGGTCAGGTCGATGCCACCCAGTGCATGGGTCTCGACATCCTCCGTGGCATAGACACGGCGCAGCGCCTTCAGCTGGATCAGCGGAGCGGCTTCGGTCACGTGGAATCTCCCTAACGCAGGCGGATCTGCGGCTCGTCGGCCCATTCAGTCATGTCGGCGAGAATCACGCGGTCGCCGGCGGCAAGCCCTTCGGCAATCTCCACCTGGCGGGTGGAACGCCGACCCAGCTTCACCTCGACGCGGTGCGCCCGGTCGCCGTCAGAGTCCAGCTTGAAAAGCCGGGCGCTGGTGGCCTCGTCACGCAACGCTGCCGGCCGGTCGAGCACCAGCGTTTCGGCAACGCGTGCGATCTCGATGCGCGCCGTCACTGACAGGTCCGGCCGCAAGCCGGCGTGCCCGGAGCCGTCCAGCTCGATGTCCACCGTCACGAGGCGCTGCTGGTTCACGGCCGGCTCGACCCGCGTGACGTGGCCAGTGATGATCTGGCGACCCAGCTCGAGCCTTGCGACCTGCCCCACCTGCACCAGCGCCGCGTCGCGCTCGGAAACGCCGACGCGCGCGATCAGGTTCGCGGCATTGACGATGCGGGCCACCTCCGACCCTGCAGCCAGACGCTGGCCGGCCCGCGCCTCGACGTTCTGCACCACGCCGGCGAACCCGGCCCGCACTTTCAGATCGGCGACCTGCTCGCGCATGCGCGCCACGTCGCGGCGCTGCTGGGTGAGCTTGGCCTGCGCGGAAGCATCCTGCGCGGCACGCATCTTCGGGTAGTGTTCCAGCTGTGCACTGGCGGCCTCGAAACGGCGCCGTTCCTGCTCGACCTTGGTGGCCGCCCGGCGCACATCCAGCTCGGAGGTGGCGCGCACCTCGACCAGGCGTTGCTGCGCCTCGTTCTGGAATTCAGCGTCTTTCAGATCGGCCTCGACCCCTGCCACCGTGACCCGCAGGTTCAGCAGATCCTCCTCAGCCTTGGCCTGGCGCAGCTGTTCTTCGGCCTCGGCCGCATCGAGTGCCGACTGCGCCTTCTGCAGTTCATCAATGAGGGCGATGCTGCTGAGCTCGACCAGCACATCATCGGGGCTCACGACATGGCCGGGCAGCACAGGGACGCTCTCGACGATGCCTTCGCTGCGATTGGTGACAGAGCGCAGTTCAGGGGCGAACAGGCTGCCTGCAGCGGTCACTTCGTGAATGAACTCTCCGGCCCTGACCGGACTGCTCCAGATGAGCTCGGCCTCCACCCCCGGCGGCCGGCTTGCAAGGCTGACCGCCGTAGCAGCCAGCAGCACGAGGCCCGCAGTGGCTGCGGCCATCCATGCAACACGGCGCCGCTGCCGGCGTTGCTGCCCCCCTGCTCGCTGAATATCCATCCTGGACTGGCTCTTCCCGGCCTGCGTGGGAATCAGCCTACAGAGGGGTAGCGCGACAAGCTACTTAAATCGGACTCATGCGCAGGTGCGCGAGCGTTGACGCGGCAACTTTGTGAGGGGGGCGACCCCGGGTATCACTCCGCCACGCGCGCCTGATCCACGCGCACCCGCATCGCCGCCAGCTGCGCGGCATCGAGCCCGGCAATGCCCGCCTCTGCCGCCGCCTGCGCGCCGGCCGGCACCGGCCCGCGGATGTTCACCGCCCTGCCCTCCGCGACGATCTGTCCGGTGGCATTGATCTGCACCGGCGTGAGCACGACGTTGCGAACCGGCACCGGCGAGCGGTTCTGCATCACCACCACGGTGCGGCCCTGGCCATCGCGCGCCACCTGCGCGGAGATGTAGTTCGATGGATTGCGCGAAAGGTCCAGACGCACCGCTTCGCGCGTCGCCTCCTCGCCGATGCTGCCCTGGGAGCTGGCCGCGGTCTGGTAGTACTGCAGCGCGCCTTCAAGGTTGCCCGCATCACGCGCCAGATTGCCCAGATACAGCGCCGCCGGTGCGGTGGGCAGCAGCTCATAGCTGCGCTGCAGCCACTGTCGCGCCGGCGCGGCATTGCCCAGCCGGTACTGCGCGACACCGCCACCCAGCCAGGAACCGAAGAAGTCGCCATTGGCCTGCTGTGCGCGCTCGAAATGCGGCAGTGCTGCGCGGTAGTCCTTCTCGCTGAGCTCGATCTCGCCCAGCAGCTGGTGGAACTGCGCCTCGCGCGGCACCATGCGAGCGGCCTCGCTGGCCAGCGACTTTGCGGTGGCAAGGTCCTTCTTCTGCAACGCGGCCACGGCCTGGTCGTACTTCTCGTAGGCCGGTTCCATCTGCCGCAGCGGCGCCAGCTTCGCCTGGTAACGCTCGCGGCCCAGGTCGCCACCGGTGCCCAGTTCGGCGGCGGTCTTGCGGTTCTGTTCGACGCGATCCTGCGACGGTGGATGCGAGGCGAAGAGGCCTTCAAGCCAGCTGCTCTGGCGTCCTTCAGACAGGCGCACGAAGGTTTCCTGCAGCGTCACGGCGGCAGAGGGGTTGTAGCCGGCGGCCTTCATCAGCCGCATGCCATACAGGTCGCTCTCCATTTCGGCATCGCGCCCATAGCGCGTCTGGATCAGCTGCGCGCCGACGCTGACGCCGGTGAGCACCAGCCCCGCAGTCTGCTCATCGACGCCGCCGATCACGGCACCGATCTGGCTGGCCAGCAAGCCACCCTGCACCAGCATGCCGCGCTCCTGCGACTGCGCGCCATGCCGCGCCAGCGAATGCACGATCTCGTGTCCCAGCACCGCAGCAAGTTCAGCCTCGTTGCGAAGTTCGACCAGCAGTCCGCGGTTGATCGCGATCTTGCCACCCGGCAAGGCCCAGGCATTGGGCACGGAATTGTTCAGCACCGTGAACTCGAACGGCAGCTCGCGCGCGCTGACCAGGATCTCGCCAGTGACGGCCACCAGTCGCTGGCCGACCTCGCTTACGTATGCGGTGAGCTCGGGAATGACCTCATAGTCGCCGCCTTCGCTCTGGCGCAGCGGCGCATAGTTCTGCTGCCCGATCTGGATTTCCTGCGCTTCGGAGACGAACTGGATCTCGCGCTTGCCGGTCACCGGATTGGTGCCGCAGGCCACGGCCAGCAGCAATGCGGCGCACAGGTAGCCGGGGTGGAAGCGTTTCTTCATGGCGATCTCTCTCGGTCCAGCCTGTGCACGGAAGTCTACCTGCGCGAAAAGCAGGCCACTACCAGAGGCGCGGTGCGAGGGCATCCCACTGCGGAAAACATGGGCGCGTCCTACGGATTGGCGGCGCGCCAGCCTACACGTGGCAAGCACGCGGGCGTTTCAGGCGAAGGAATATGGCGCCCCCGCCGGGAATCGAACCCAGACCTGCCCCTTAGGAGGGGGCCGTTGTATCCATTCAACTACAGGGGCATGCGCGCGGGCGCAATGATAACCCCGCGGCCTTCAATCCACAGCGCATCGCCGTCGCGAATCGCCACGGCGATGCGGGATCCGGTTCCGTCTACTTCGCGGTCTGGATCACCAGCCCCCACGGGCTGGTTCCCACCGGAATGCGCTCGACCACGGTCATCGTGGCCGCATCGACCACCGACACATCGTCTGAGTTGCCATTCGCCGTGAACAGCGTGGCGCCATCCGGGCTGATCGCCACGCCCCAGGGGCGCGGACCCACTTCGACCGACGCCACCTGGTTGCCGGTTTCGATATCGACGGCAACCAGCGTCTTGCCACGACCGGTGACGGTGTAGAGCAACTTGCCGTCGTGCGAGACCGCCATGCCCACCGGCCGCACCAGCACGTCGCCTTCGAGCTTCCACTGGCGCAGCACCTTGTGATTGCGCGCATCGGCCACGGTGATGGTGCCGTCGTTCTCGCCGGAGATGAAGGCCAGCGCACCATCGTCGCTGAACTCGGTGAAGCGCGGCCGCTGGCCCACGTCCAGCGTCGCGACCACGCGATCGGTCGAGGTGTCGATGACGGCGATCTGGTGATCTTCCTCAGACGACATGTATACCCAGCGGCCATCCGGACTCAGCGTCACGCCTTCCGGCTCGCCGCCCACGGGCATGCTGGCCAGCACTTCGGCGCTGACCGCATCCATCACCACGGCCTGGCCGGTGTCCTCGCTGGCGATATAGAGCTTGCGGCCGTCGGCGCTGACGGCCAGCTGCTCCGGATCGGAGACCCCGCGCAGCACATTGACCAGTTCGATGCGGTCCAGGTCCACCACGCCGATGCCATCTGCGCCCTTGTCGGCCGGCGGCAGCGTGGACGGATCGGTGCCCGGCGGCGAGATCGGCGAGCCGCTGAGCGCCACATAGAGCAGCTTGCCGTCGGGCGAGAGCTTCAGTCCGCGCGGACGCTTGCCCAGCGGCAGGGTCGCCAGCACCTCGCGGCTGGCACCATCGATGACGCTGAGGTCACCGGAGCGCTCGTTGGTGACCAGCACGCGATAGCTGCCTGCTTCCAGCGGCGGCACGCTGCCTGGCTCGAAAGCCGGCGCCGGGGCGTCGGCCGCAGCGGAAGCCTGCGCTCCGGGAGTCTGCGGCTCGGGTGAACCACCGCATGCGGCGAACAGCACCAGTGGCAGGCTCAGCAGCAGATTGCGGGCGGCGGCAACGGGCGTGGAACGACTCATCATCGTGGCGATGTCCTCTGGGGCAGGATCCGTGGAAGCGGCAACTGTATCGCCCCCGGGCAGCCGTACGCCCCTGAAGAGAAGTGATCGGGAAAAATTCCCGCCGCCATGGATTGATAATGGTAATGATTCGCATTAGATTCCCGCCATCATTGCACTCGAACGCATTCCGTATCGATCCTTCCCGAACCAAGGTTCCAACATGCATCGACCCCTCCGGCGCGCGCTTCCGCTCGCCTTTTTTTTCGCCCCCGTCCTGCAAGCCATTGCCCAGCAGGCCGCCGGCACCGAACTGTCTGAAGTGGTGGTCACGGCCACGGGCTTCGAGCAGAAGATCACCGACGCGCCGGCCAGCATCAGCGTGGTGTCGGCCGAGGAGCTCTCGAAGCGTCCCTACATGACGCTGCTGGATGCAGTGCGCGACCTGGAAGGCGTGGATATCGGCGAGACGCGCGACAAGACCGGCCAGGGCACCATCTCGATCCGCGGCATGGGCGCCGACTACACGCTGGTGCTGATCGATGGCCGGCGGCAGAACAACCACGGCGACATCTACCCGAACAACTTCGGCGGCAACCAGTTCAACCACATTCCGCCACTGGATGCGGTCGAGCGCATCGAGGTGATCCGCGGTCCCGCATCGACCCTGCATGGCGCCGATGCGATGGGCGGCGTGATCAACATCATCACGCGGCGCAGCCCGGCGCGCTGGCATGGTTCCAGCACCGTCAGCCGGTCGTTTGAATCCAGCAGCGCCTATGGCGATGACACCACGCTGGACTTCTTCGCCAACGGCCCGCTGGTGCCCGGAAAGCTGTCGCTGGGCATGCGCGCCAGCCTGTATGACCGGCAGGCCTCAAGTCCGGTGTATGACGAGGTGACCGATCCGGCCGGCGATGTGCACGCGCGCACGCTGGGCTTCGGCGGCGGCGGCAAGACGGTGGACAACAAGAACAAGTCCGGCGGACTGAGCCTGGCGTGGACGCCGGGCGATCGCCAGCGCGTGACACTGGACGTGGATGTGTCGCGACAGGAATACGACAACGCCATCAAGCTGAATGACAGCGGCCAGCTGGAATATCCGGTGGGTACAGTCGACAACATCGACAGCATCTTCAGCGCCGGCTCCTTCTGCCTGGGCGCCGCAGGCAACAATGCCACCGACTGCGGCAACAACGGCGGCACCTGGTCGCGACGCGCGAATCCGCGCGCCGGCTATGGTCCGGTGCAGGAATTCTCGCGCGACAGCTGGTCACTGACCCACGAGGGCAACTGGTCCTTCGGCAGCAGCTTCATCTCACTGGCGCATGTGGCCACCAGCAACGAGGGCCGCACCATGCCCTTCACGGTGGCCGAACGCGCGCACCTGCTGGAGATGATCGATGGCACCGGTGCGTATGCCGGCCTCACCGAGGATGAGCGCCGCGCGGTGGCCGGGAGCACCTTCCTGCCGCGCCCGCAGCGCACGCTGGAAAGTGCGCAGTACACGCTGGACGCACGCCTCGACCTGCCTTTCCAGGCCGCCGGCAATCACATGGCCGTGCTGGGCGCGCAGCTGATCCGCGGCGAGCTGACCGATGGCGTGTTCGGCATGGAGACCGGCACGCCGGGCCAGAGCCAGGACCATGACATGGTCTCGGTATTCGCCGAGGACACCTGGGAGGTGCTGACCCCGCTGGCCATCACCGCCGGCCTGCGTCTGGATGATCATGAGACCTTCGGCAGCCAGGTGAGCCCGCGGCTGTATGGCGTCTATACCGTCAATGACCAGTGGACGGTGAAGGGCGGCGTCAGCACCGGCTTCAAGACGCCGAAGACCACGCAGCTGTATGACGGCATCACCGGCTTCGGCAGCCAGGGCACCTCGCCGATGTTCGGCAATCCGGACCTGCAGCCGGAGACCAGCACCAGCACCGAGCTGGCCGTGTACTGGCAGCGGCCGGGCGGCAATGGCGTGAATGTCACGCTGTTCCACAACCGCTTCGACGACAAGATCGACAACCAGCCCTGCGGCCCGGCCACCACCCTGCCCTGTGCCAGCGCCGGTGAATACGCCGACCTGGGATATGGCAGCAGCTCGCGCGCCACGAACATCGATGAGGTGGTGATCCAGGGCGCCGAGGTTGCCGGCCGCTGGCGATTCACCGACCGCATCAGCCTGCGCGCCAATTACACCTTCACCGACAGCGAGCAGAAGAGCGGCGCGGAGGCCGGATTGCCGCTGGGCAGTACGGCGAAGCACCTTGGCAATGCCACGCTGGACTGGCAGGTCTCCGGAAGGGTGAACCTGTTCGTGACCTCCGAGGCGCGCTCGAAGCGATTCCGCAATCTGGATCCGGTCACCGGTGCGCGGCGCAACTATCGCAGCTACACCGTGCTGCACACCGGCGCATCGTGGGAAGCCCTCGACTGGCTGACGGTGAATGCGCGCATCAACAACCTGCTGGATCGCGACTTCACCACCTATGACACCTTCTTCACCGATGTCGATGACGACGGCCTGTACCAGACCAGCGGCGAGGTCAGCTATCTGGACCACTACAACAACAAGGACAAGCGGCGCAGCTACTGGTTGAGCCTGAATGTGAGCTTCTGAAGGATCGGCTGGGGACCAGAGGCAGGAGGCCCGCCCCGGCGGGCCTGTTTTTATTTGCGCCGGCGTCTGGCGCCGGCCGGGTGAGCCCCCTAGAATACGCGCCCTCGCGTGGGGCGGTAGCTCAGCTGGGAGAGCGTCGCGTTCGCAATGCGAAGGTCGAGGGTTCGATCCCCTTCCGCTCCACCACTCTTTCTCTCAGGCCGCCGGCGCCTTCGGCACCAGGCCCAAGCGGGCCGCAGCCTGCAGCAGCTGCACCGCCGTGCCGGCGCCGAGCTTCTGCCGCAATGCCGATTGATGGTTGGCCACCGTCTTCGACGTGAGCCCCAGGCTGCGCGCGATCTCGCTCACGGACTTGCCGTCGACCAGCATCCGCAGCACCTCGAACTCGCGCGGTGACAGCGCCTCGCCGGCCCCTTCGGGCGTCAGGCTGCGCAGCGCCAGCTCCTGCGCCACGGCAGGCACGATATAGGCCTTGCCGGCCGCCACGGCCAGCACCGCCTCCACCAGCACCTGCGGCGCCGCCGCCTTGGTCACATAGCCGCGTGCGCCGGCCTGCAGCGCACGCGCGGCGAACACCGGGTCCTCGTACATGCTGAACATCAGCACGCGCGCGTCGGAATCGCGGCTGCGGATGCGCCGCAATGCCTCGATGCCACTGGCGCCGGGCAGCGCGATGTCCATGACGGTGACCTGGGGACGATGCTCCTGCCAGGCGAGGTACGCCGACTGTGCATCGGCCGCCTCGCCCACTACGCGGATGCTGGGGCTGTTCTCGAGCAGCCGGCGGTAGCCCTCGCGCACCACCGCGTGGTCGTCCACCAGCAGCACGGTCACGGCGGGCTCGTGCATCATGCGTTCTCCGGATCGGGCGGGATCTCGACGCGGATCGTGACACCGCGACCGGCTTCGGACAACAGCTCGAACTGCCCGCCCAGCAGCATCACGCGCTCGCGCATGCCGGCCAGGCCGCCACCGGGCTTGCCGCGCTGCGCGCCGGCGGCGAGTCCCACGCCGTCATCGCGCATCTCCAGCACCACCGCGCCGTCTGCATCGGCATCGCGCGTCAGGTCGATGTAGAACTGCCTGGCCCCGGCATGGCGCACGCAGTTGGTGAGCCCTTCCTGCACGATGCGGTAGATCGCCAGCGCGCGCGCCTCGCCCAGGTCATCCAGCGCGCCGCTCATGGCCAGGTGCACGGTGAGTGCCGGATGCGTCACCCGCCATTGGTCGACGCAGGCTTCGAGCGCTGCGCGCAGGCCGAGTTCATCGAGCGCGGTGGGACGCAGGCGCCGCACCAGGTCGCCGGCTGCGGCATAGACACGGTCGGCATTGCCGGCGATGCGCGCCGCCGCGGGTGAAGCGGACAGGGCCAGCGCATCGAGCTTGATGGCATTGAGCATCTGTCCCAGCTCATCGTGCAGCTCGCGCGCGAGGCGGCGCCGCTCCTCCTCCTGCACCTGCAGCAGTCGCTGCATCAGGTGGCGGTTCTCGCCCAGCACGCGGCGCAGCTGCGCATGGCGGCGCGCATACAGCACCACCATGCACAGTGCGAACGCCAGCAGGCCGGCCGGCCACTCATCCAGCTGATAGTGCTCGAAGCGGCGCGTGGCCTCGAAGAGCTGCTCGTGCAGCTCGATCTGCGCGGCCAGGAAGGCCACCAGCACCGCCGCGCCAACGGCAATGGTCAGGTCGCGCCACAACGAGTCGCGCAGCAGGAAGCGGGGCATTGGCAGTTTCATCGCGCGATCATAGGCACAGGCGCCGCGGGGCTGAAGCGGCGCCGGTGTCGGGAAAACATCCCGCTGCCTGCCGGGAAGACGCAGGCTGGCCGTCGCTGTGGCAGGCGCGGAAAATCCCGCCCCGGCCATTCAATGACCGATTGGGGGACTTGATGCATTCGACGATCCGGGCCGCGGTTCGCGCGGCACTGCTGCTGCCCTGCCTGGGTGTGGCCTGGGCGGCCGATTCCAACGGAGGCGAGATCCTCGAAGAGGTGGTGGTCATTGCGCCCTATGGCGAGGCCATCGCGCGCGACCGCGTGCCGGCCCGCGTTCAGACCGCCTCCACCGACGACATGCAGGCACTGCAGCCCACCGACCTGACCGAGCTGCTGCATCGGGGTTTCGGCAGCGTCAGCATCAACCATGCGCAGAACAACCCTCTGCAGCCGGACGTGAACTTCCGTGGCCACACGGCCTCGCCGCTGCTGGGCCTGCCGCAGGGCCTTTCGGTGTACGCCAATGGCGTGCGCATGAACGAGACCTTCGGCGACACGGTGAACTGGGACCTGCTGCCGCTGTCGGCCATCCAGGGTGTGCAGCTGCTGGCCGGCACCAATCCGGTGTTCGGCCTCAACTCGCTGGGCGGCGCTCTGTCGCTGGCGATGAAGAATGGCTTCACCTACGAGGGCACTGGCGCCGAGGCCTGGGGTGGATCCTTCGCGCGGCGCGGCGGCTCGCTGCAGCACGGCGGCAACAATGGCACCTGGGGCTGGTATGGCAACTTGGACTATTTCGAGGAAGATGGCTGGCGCGATTTCTCCAGCTCCGAGGCCCTGCGCGGCTTCGGCGCGCTGAGCTATCGCGACGGCGATGAGCGCTTCGATCTCTCGGTGGCGCATGCCGACAGCACGCTGCGCGGCAATGGCGCCTCGCCGGCCGAACTGCTGGCCGTGGAGCGCAATGCCGTGTTCACCCATCCGGACATCACCGACAACGACCTCACGCAGCTGATCGCATCGGGCAGCACCGCGCTCGGCAGCGGCGTCCGCCTGGCCGGCAATGCCTTCTACCGCAACCTGCGCACGGCCACCTTCAATGGCGACGGCACCATCTTCGAGGAATGCGACATCGGCGGAGAGGAGCTGCTGGTCGAGGAAGACTTCGACGACCTCGACGCGGATGGCGAGTGCGGCGATGGCGACACCTATGCGCTGGTGCTCGACCCGCAGGGCAATCCGATTGCGGCCGAGCTGGACGACGAAGAGCTCAACGCCGTGAACAACATCGGCAGCCGCCGGACGCGCAGCCATGGCGCCTCGCTGCAGCTCGGCCATGAACTGGACCTGGGCCAGGGTCGGCGCAACGACCTGACCCTCGGCGCGGCCTGGCAGCGCGGCAAGAGCCGCTTTGATTCGGTGGTCGAGGTGGCGCAACTGGCCGAAGATCGCTCCACCACCCGTACCGGCCTGTTCGCCGATGAGTTCCGCACCGAGGTGGACAGTCGCGTCACCACCTGGAGCCTGTATGCCGCGGACACCTTCGATCTGACGCGCAGCCTGTCACTGACGGCATCGGCCCGCTATGACAACACCCGCATCACCCTGGCCGACCGCTCCGGGCAGGACCCGGAACTGAACGGCAGGCATCGCTTCGACCGGATCAACCCGGCACTGGGCCTCACCTGGCGCGGCGATACCGGCCTCGTCGGCTACCTGAGCCTGTCGCAGGCCAGCCGCACGCCCACCGCGGTGGAACTGGCCTGTGCGGATGAGAACGCTCCGTGCAGCCTGCCCAATGCCTTCCTCGCCGACCCGCCGCTCGATGAGGTGGTGGCGCGCAGCGCCGAAATGGGCCTTCGCGGCCGCACCGGTGCGGGCATCCGCTGGCATGTGGGCGCCTTCCACACCGTGAACCGCGACGACATCCTGTTCCAGACCACCGGCGG
>CAYQJU010000059.1:0-17071 GCA_964417875.1 uncultured Steroidobacteraceae bacterium | reverse complement strand
CGCGAGATGACGCGTCGCAAGGGCGCGCTCGACATCGCCGGCCTGCCCGGCAAGCTCGCCGACTGCCAGGAGAAGGATCCCGCACTGTCGGAGATCTTCATCGTCGAGGGTGATTCCGCCGGTGGATCCGCCAAGCAGGGCCGGGACCGCCGCACGCAGGCCATCCTGCCCTTGAAGGGCAAGATCCTGAACGTGGAGCGCGCGCGCTTCGACAAGATGATCTCGTCCCAGGAGGTCGGCACGCTGATCACCGCGCTGGGCTGCGGCATCGGGCGCGATGAATTCAACATCGACAAGTTGCGGTATCACCGCATCATCATCATGAGCGTGGATGGCGACGATCATGTCTTCGTGCGCCAGTCCGACGGCATGGCGCGCATGGTGCGCATCGGCGAATTCATCGATGCGGCGCTCCGCCATGCCCCGCCCGGGCGCGTGCAGCACGCGCGTGGTGAAGACAAGCTCACCGGCGGCGACCTGGGCGAAGTGCTGTGCTTCGGTGTGGACAATCGCCGCGTGCGTTTCCGTCCCATCAAGGCAGTGATCCGCCACCCGCTGCAAGACCAGCTGTTCAATGTGCGCACGGCCTATGGCCGTTCGGTGCGCGTCACCTCAAGTCACAGCGTGTTCGTGCACGAGCATGGCGCGATCCGGCTCAAGAAGGGCTCCGAGCTGAAGGTCGGCGATCGCATGGTGGCGCCAAGGGAGCTGAATCTTCCAGTCACCGCGCCGGAGTTCCTTGAGCTGCTACCCGTCCTGCATGCCAACGAGAAGTCCGCGAGCCAGGTCTGGCTGCGCGGCCCGGCGGTGGAGGCTTTCTGCAAGCAGAAAGTGGAAGGCAGGCATGCTTCACGTCCCGAGCTGGTCGAGGCCCGCGTCGAGATTCCTTCTCCCGGCGCCAACGCCGATGCGTTTGAAGACAGGGTGGCAGTTGGCGAAAGCCGCCTGCACCGCGCCTGGAGTCAGCAGTACCGCGGATCGGGTGCAAATGAGGTGCGCAACTGGGTGCGGCTTTCCGACATCGGCAAAGACGACCTGGCATTCTTCTCGGGCCGCACCGACTTCAAGCTCGCGCCACAGCACTACGGGCACCTTGGCATTGCGCCCCGGCTGCGCGTCGATGAAGACCTGCTGACGCTGCTGGGCTTCTATCTGGCGGAAGGGTCCTGCTCCGATCGCAACGGCATCCGCTTCGCGATCGGGCGCAGCAACGAGCGTTTCGCCGAAGAGATGGCAGCGCGCATGGAGCGCGTGTTCGGCATCGCGCCGCAGATGTACCGGCAGCAGGGCCGCTGTGCCGAGCTTCGGCTGTTGCATCGTGCCGCCACGCTGGCATGGCAGGCCTGTTTCGGCTTCACCGGATCCGATTCCATCAGCAAGCGAATTCCCGATCTGGTGTTCAATGTTTCTCCCGCACTGCGCCTGGCGTTCCTGCGGGGATATCTGCTGGGCGACGGCACTGTGGCGAGCCAGCGCGTGGCTTTTGCAACCAGTTCGCGCGATCTTGCCAGCGGCTTGATGTACCTCATGTCGGCCCATGGTGTGGTCGCTTCGCTCACCGAGATGCAGCCCGATGGCGTGGTGCGCCAGATCCGCGGTGCCCCCTGCCAGACGCGCCATCCCCACTGGGTGGTGTCGGTGTGCGCGGCGCCCGACCTTCAGGCATTGGCCCCCGTGTGGGCCGATCACCATGGTGCCGAACAGCTGCGCGCACGACTGCAGGCCTCGCGCACCAACGAGCTGAACCGGCGCTTCGAGATGCTGGATGGTGACCTGATGGCCCTGCCCGTCACCGCCATCGAGGAAGTCGCGCCCAGCAATGGCCAGGTGTATGACTTCTCGGTCGAAGGAGACGAGAACTTCATCGCGGGCATGGGCGGCATCTGCTGCCACAACACAGATGCCGACGTGGACGGCTCGCACATCCGCACGCTGCTGCTGACCTTCTTCTATCGCCAGCTGCCACTGCTGATCGAGCGCGGGCACATCTACATCGCGCAGCCGCCGCTCTACAAGGTGAAGCGCGGCAAGCACGAGATCTACGTGAAGGACGAGGCCGAGCTCAACCAGCTGCTGCTGAACAATGCCATCGACGATGCGGCGCTATATGTGAACGACGGGGCGCCGCCGCTGGCGGGTTCGAGCCTGGAGATGCTGGCGCGCCAGTACATGGAAGTGCAGGCCATCATCAAGCGCTGGAGCCGCCGCTATGACGCGCGGTTGCTGGAGCAGATGATCTACCAGCCGGTGCTGGCGCAGGCGGATTTCAACAACCTCGAGGCCCTGCAGCGCTGGGCAGAGGGTCTGTCGCAGTCGCTGAATGCGCTGAATGATTCCGCGCGGCGCTTCCAGATCGAGGTGCAGGCCGGTGCCGCGGCCGAGGCCGACGGCGAAGATGCGCGTCCGGCGCGCATCCTCGTGCGGCGCACCGAACACGGCACGCAGCATGAGCGGGCATTGCCGCCGGAGTTCTTCGCCTCGGCCGAATATGCGCAGATCGCCGGACTGGGACGCACGCTGCAGGGCATGATCGGCGAGGGCGCGCATGTGGTCAGCGGCAACCAGCGGCGCGAGGTGGGCTCGTTCAAGGAAGCCATCAACTGGCTGTTCGACCAGGCGCGCAAGGGCCAGAGCATGCAGCGCTACAAGGGCCTGGGCGAGATGAATCCGGACCAGCTGTGGGATACCACCATCAATCCGGACACGCGCCGCCTGCTGCAGGTGCGCATCGAAGATGCCATTGCCGCCGACGAGATCTTCAACACGCTGATGGGCGACCATGTGGAGCCGCGGCGCGAGTTCATCGAGAAGAACGCGCTGACGGTGGCGAATCTCGACGTGTGACGGTCGACGGTCGCGGAATCAGCCCCGCGACCGTCAATCGCTGCAGATCAGAACGCGTACTGCGTGCTGATGAAGAAACGCAGCCGGTTCGAATCCGCCTCCACACGCTGCAGCGCATAGCCGGCTTCGAGCGTGGTGGTCAGGCCGTGCATGCGGCCGGCAACACCGGCGCTGGCCGACGCCCCGCGCAGCGTGTGATACCCGCTGCTGCCCTTGACCTCGCCGATGGCGTAGTCGGCCTGCACGAAGGCGCGCCCATAGTCGAGCCAGCCGCTGTTCCACTGGCGGTAGCGGTCCAGCTGCAGGCTGGCGGACGCACCGCGATCTGCAATCATCTCGCCCGGATCAAACGCGCGACCAAACTGGCTGCCGCCATAGGTGAAGCGCTCGCCGGGCGGCAGGTCCGCCTGGGACCACTGACCTTCAAGCCCGGCGCGCAGCTGCCAGCCCGGTGTCAGTACCTGGGCGTGTGCCGCATCCAGCGTGAACTTGGTGAAGGTGATGTCCGGCGCCACGGAATTGCGCCGGTGACCGGAGGCATTCCAGCCGTCCAGGCCCTTCTCGCCGGCAATGCGCAGGTGGGTGACGCGACCTTCCTTGCGCAGGCGGGTTTCGACGCCTGCTTCCAGCGAGCGCGTGCGGGTGAAGCTCCAGGCCTCGCCCTCGTCATCCTCGTGCCGGGCATTGCGCGCAGCCAGTGCCACCAGCGGACGGATGACCAGTCCATCTGAACGCAGCCACGTGATGCCGGTCTCGAACGCATAGCGCTGCGCGTCATAGTTGGAATCCGGTGCCGTATTCGACTCGGCGTGGGACGTGAACAGTCCCACATCCAGACGCCCCAGCTGCTTCTCCACACGGCCGCTGGCATAGGCATAGTTGCCGAAGGTGCTGGAGCTGGCGGCGGTCAGGCTGAGCCGCTCGCCCATGCGCAGCGCGCCATTGAGTGTGAGGCGCGCAGACAGCAATGCATCGCCGATCTCGTCGGACACGCGACTGGAAACGCCCAGCGAACCTTCGGTGCGCTCGAAGCGCACGCGCAGCGTCAGCGCGAAACTGTTGGGATTGCCGGGCACCGGATCGAAACCGGCCCGCACCGACAGGCCGGGCAGCTGTTCGAGTTCATGGATGGCGCGCTGGGTCATGGACTTGTGCATCACCGGCTGCGACTCCAGCTGCGCAGCCACGGCTGCGACACGCGCACGATGCGCGCCGGCATCACCACGCACCTGCACCGCATGCACGCGTGCCTCGAACACATGCAGGTGCGGGGTTGAACCTGCGGCGCCTTCGGTGACGATCAGCGGAATCAGGAAGCCGTCGCGCTGGTACATCTGTTCGATGCGCCGCGCGATGGCTTCAAGACGCTCGCTGTTGACCGGCTGGCCCACTTCATCGAACCACGCCGGCAGCAGGTCGCGCGCGCTGTAATGCGTGCCGGTGATGTAGGGCGCATTCAGCAGCGGGTCGCGTCCGGTGACGGCCGCCGCCGCGCCACCGGTATCGGCGATGGCAACCTGCGTGGCGAAACAGGCGAGAACTGCAGCGATATGTTTCATGCGGGACGACATGTCAAATGCATCCTGGTCCGCGACAGCGTCAGAGGCGACGCGCCGGAATTGTGCATGACCTGGCGCCTGCGCCCTGTGATGTCGCTCACAGCACGTCGGCAAATGGCGACGTAGCCTGCACAACATCAACGGAGGTCGCATGAACCGTTTCCATTCAATGCGTTATGTAACGGCGATGCTCGCGATCCTCGTATCGGGTGTGGCGACTGCATCCGACGTGCTCGTGGTGCAGATGAAGGGCGCGGTGTCGTTGCGCTCGCGCGGGCAGGCCATGCCGGCGAAGCTCGAGATGAAGCTGGCGGCTCCGGTCGAGGTGCATACCGGTGCCGATGGCATGGTTACGCTGCGGCAGCTTGGCTCCGACCTGAACATCGGCCCGAACTCGGTGGTCATCCTGCCGGACGTGCCTGCGCAGCGCGGCGCGCCGCAGGCCATCCGGCAGCAGCAGGGACGCGTGCTGTATTCGGTGGATCGCAAGGACCGCGAGTTCCGCGTCGAGACGCGTCACCTGGTCTCGGTGGTGAAAGGCACCGTGTTCAGTGTGGCCGTCGATGATGGGGACACGCAGGTCTCGCTGCTCGAGGGCTCGCTGTCCGTGGCGGCACCGGGTGTCGAGGAAGAGGCGGTACTGCTGCGGCCCAATGAAAGTGCGACGCGCGGCGAGGGTGCCGGCGAAGGCCGCATCGTGGTGCAGCCTGCAGCGCTGTTCGTTCCGCCGCCTCCCGCAGCGGCCGGAAGCATTGCCGCAGCCAACACACTGGCCATGCCGGCGACCACGGTCCTGGCGCTGGGTGAACTGTCGAATGTCGAGCGTGTGCAGGGCGATCTCGGTGAACTGATGGCCGCGATCGACACACGGCGCGCGCCCGCGCCGCCGCCGCCCGTGGTGGGCACTGGCCCGAAGCCGCCGCAGCCCGATCCAGGCACGACCCCTGAGCCGCAGGAGCCCGCGCAGCCTGAGCCGGAGCCGCAGCCGCAGCCCGAACCCGAGACCCAGCCGCAGCCCGAGCCGGAGCCGCAGCCCGAGCCGCAGCCGCAGCCGCAGCCCGAGCCCGAGCCCGAGCCCCAGCCGCAGCCCGAGCCCGAGCCCGAGCCGGAGCCCCAACCCGAGCCCGAGCCCGAACCGGAGCCCGAGCCCCAGCCCGAACCGCAGCCCGAGCCCCAGCCCGAGCCCGAGCCGGAAGATCCGCCGCCACCGCCCCCCGGTGACGACGATGACGACGACGGCAACAACGGTCACGGAAATGACAGCGGTGGCCATGATCCCAGCAATCCCGGCCGCGGCGGGGGTGGCGGTGGTCGTGGCGCCAACTGACCGGCGCGTGCTCCCGCCGTTGCGATGAGCACAACTCCACCGGCGCCCACCGGTCGGCCGCGCGCGATGCTGGTCATCGCCGCGGCCGCCGCCTTTGCGGGCCTCGTCGCCTTCGTCACCGGCTGGCTGACTCCACTGGATCGGGCGCTGTTCGATGCGCAGACGCGCATGCAGCAGCGGCTGATCGACACCGACGCGGCGCTGGTCGAGATCGATGCGCAGAGCCTGAGCGAGCTGGGCACCTGGCCCTGGCCGCGCAGCTGGCATGCCGACGTGATCGACGCGCTGACGCAGGCCGGTGCATCGCGCATCGTCATCGACATCGATTTCAGCTCCAACTCCACCCCCGAGGCCGATGCGCGACTTGCCGAGGCCGTGCGCCACTCCGGTCGCGTGGTGCTGCCGCAGTTCTGGCAGCTCAGCAGCGTCACGGCCAGCAGCAACATGCTGTTCCAGCCGATCCCGGAGATCCGCGAGCACGCCACGCTGGGGTCGGTGAATCTCTCGCAGGCGGAAGATGGTCCGGTGCGCGAACTGGCCGACCTGACGCCGGACGAGTTCAGCGGCTGGACGCCGGCGCTGGCGCAGGTGCTGACCGGCCACATGCGACCGCAGGCGCAGCCGCGGCTCATCGACTACCGCATCGCGCCCGAGTCGTTCCCGACGCTGTCCTATGCGCGCGTGCTGCAGGATCCTTCAGCCGCCGAAGTGCTGCGCGGACGCACCGTGTTCGTCGGCGCCACGGCGATCGAGATGGGCGACCTGGTGACGGTGCCGGTGCGCGGCACGCTGCCGGGCGTGATGGTGCAGATGCTTGCCTACGAGACCTTGCGCGCCCACCCGCTGCATCGCGTGCCGCAGGGATTCGCCTTGCTGGCTGTGTTGCTGGTGGCTGCCGGCGCCGCACTGGCCGCGCGGCGCCTGCGCTGGACGCTGCTCGCCGGCTTCGCGGTGGCCGCGGCGCTGCTGCTCGCCGCGACATCGGCGCTGCTGTATGGCGTGTTCGACCTGTGGTGGGAACCGCTGCCGGCCATTGTCACCGTGCTGGTCGCCGCCACCGGCACGCTGCTGTACCGCATGCATGGCGAGAGCCTGCGGGCGCTGCACTACTGGGTGCGCTACCGCCGCCAGGACGCGTTGCTGCGTGAGGTGGTCACGCAGTCCACCGAAGCCATCCTCACACTGGATGAGGAAGGCCGCATCCTCACCGCGAACCCGCGCGCCGAGACCTTGCTGGGCGCGTCCGCGCACGTGCTCACCGGCGCGCCGGTGCGCGCCTTCGTGCCCGAGGCGCAGGACCTGCTGGTGCCGGGCGGTGCAGAGTCCGCGCGCCGCGAAGTCGAACTGGAACGCCCGGGCATGGACGCAGTCGTGCTCGAGGTGAGCTGCGCCAGCATCGTGGTGGAGGACCAGCGCATCGTGACGCTGCGCCTGCGCGACATCACGTTGCAGAAGAACCGCGAACGCGAACTGCACTACCACGCCACGCACGATGCACTGACCGGACTGCCGAACCGCCTGGCATTGTCCGAGCGCCTCGAGTCCGCATTCGGCCGCGACACGCAGCCGAACCGCGGCGCGCTGCTGCTGATGGACCTCGATGGCTTCAAGGAGGTCAACGACACGCTGGGCCACAGCGTCGGTGACCTGGTGCTGCGCGAGATCGCCAGCCGCTTTGCAAGCCTGCTGCCCGACGATGCCTTCATCGCACGCCTCGGCGGCGATGAGTTCGCGCTGCTGCTGGATCGCGGCGAAGCCGCCGGTGATGTGCAGTGGGTGTGCCGCGCCTTCCTGGCCAGCGCCAGTGAGCCGGTGCCGGTGCGCGGCGTGCCGGTGTCGCTGGGCGTCAGCGGCGGCCTTGCGCTGTGGCCCGAGCATGCCGAGGACGGCGAGTCGCTGCTGCAGAAGGCGGACCTGGCGCTTTATGCAGCGAAGTCGCGGCATTCGGTGCTGGAGGTGTTCGACCCCGCCACCGAGATCAACTCACCGCGGCGCCTCGAGATGCTGACGCTGCTGCGCCAGGCGGTGCGCGAGGACGAGCTGTCGCTGGTGTACCAGCCCAAGGTGCACCTGGGCAGCGGCCGCGTGACCGGCGTCGAGGCGCTGTCGCGCTGGCACAGCCCGCAGCTGGGGAATGTGTCCCCGGCCGACTTCATGCCGCTGGCCGAGGCCACCGAGATCATCACGCCGCTGACCCGCTGGACGCTGGAGCGCGGCCTGCAGGACTGCGCCATCTGGCGCGCGGCCGGCACGCCGGTGGGCGTGGCGATCAATCTTTCGGCGCGCCACCTGCAGAGCTCACAGCTGGTCGACGACGTGGCGCAGCTGCTGCAGTCCGCAGGATTGCCGGCGATGCTGCTGGAGCTGGAGATCACCGAAAGCGCGATCATGAGCGATCCGCAGCGCGCCTTCGCCATCCTGACCGAGCTGCGCGAGCTCGGCGTGCAGCTGTCGATCGATGACTTCGGCACCGGCTATTCATCGCTGGCCTACCTGCAGCGCCTGCAGGTGGACCGACTGAAGATCGACCGGTCCTTCGTCGAGAACCTCGCCATCGACCATGGCAGCCGCGCCATTGTGTCCTCGACCATCCAGCTGGCGCATGCGCTGGACCTGCAGGTGGTGGCCGAGGGCATCGAGACGCGGGCGCAGCACGACATCCTGGTGGACCTGGGCTGCGACTATGGCCAGGGTTACCTGTACGCGCGCGGCATGCGTGCGGCGGAGGTGGGACCGTGGCTGCTGGCGCGCGAGCGCGAGGCTCAGCCGCTGCGCAGGGCGAGCGACGCCGACGATGCGCCGCTGCGCCGCGCGCGCGCCTGACCGCGCCGCCTGCCTGACACCGCCGCCGCGCGTCGGCCACCGGCCTCAGCCGCCCGGCGCCCCCAGCGTCTGCACCCAGTAGATATGCCCGGCCTTCGCCGCGGTGGCAAAGCCGATGCCCATGTGGCGGAAGCGCCCGTCCATGATGTTGGCGCAATGGCCGGCGCTCTTCAGCCAGCCCGCCACCACTTCCTCGGCCGACTCCGGACCGAAGGCGATGTTCTCGCCGGTGAGCCGCGCCGGGTAGCCGGCGGCACGCACACGGTCGCGCGGCTCGCGGCCGTCCTTGCCGCGGTGTGCGAAATACTCGCGCGCCGCCATGTCGCGGGCATGCGCCTCCGCGGCGGCATCCAGCGGCGCCGCCGAGGCCAGCGGCGCGGTGGGCGGGAAGTTTTCAGCGCCGCAGCGCCGGCCTTCCGAGCGCGCCTTGTTCACCAGGTCGAGCACGCGCCGCGCCACCTGCTGTGGCGCGCTGCGCGCGACCGTGGCCTCGGCAGGCAGGGCGGCCATCGGTGGCATGGCCAGCACGGCACACAGGATCAGCAGGCGGAAGCAGCGCATGCGCCGATCATGTCACTGCACCGTGAATCCGTCCTGAACGCAGATCAAGCGCGCGCCGCGCACTGGAGCGTCGGGACCGCTCAGCCGTCGTGGATCGCGAAGCAGTCCCGCCCGCCGTTCTTCGCCTTGTAAAGCGCCGCATCGGCCTGGCGGTACAGCAGGTCGAAGCCGCCCTGCGTGCCGGTGGTGATGCCGCAGCCCACCGAGACCGTGAAGGCCTGCGGCCGCTGCACCGCGCGCACTGTGGCCAGCAGGCGCCGCGCGATCTGTTCCGCCGCGTCGCGATCGCAATTGCGGGCGAAGATCAGGAACTCATCGCCGCCGAGCCGCGCGGTGATGTCGCCGGGACGCACGCTGCCCAGCAGTGCATGGGCCAGCGCGCGCAGCACCTCGTCGCCCACCTGGTGGCCACGCGTGTCGTTGATGTGCTTGAAGTTGTCGATGTCCACCAGCAGCACCGCATGCGAACTGGCGGGCGCGAACCACAGGTCGTCGATGGCGGCCAGTGCGCCGCGACGGTTCGGCAGCCCGGTAAGCGGATCCTGCATCGAGCGCCGGTAGTGATGGCGCAGTTCGGCCTGCTGCGCGAAGTCGCGCTGCGCATAGAGCAGGCCCAGCAGCAGTGACAGCAGCAGCGCCACCGCACCGCTGGCCACCTCGATGCGCCGGAAGCGCGCATCCTCGGCCAGGTAGTAGTCGAGCGCGAAGTCGACGCCGACGAAACCGGCCATCGCGCCGCTGCTGTCATACACCGGCGCATGGCCGCTGAGGAAGGTGCCGTAGTCATCCTTCTGGAAGCCCGGCGTCACATAGGTTTCGCCGGCGGCCAGCCGTTCCAGCCAGTCATCGCGATACTGCTCGCGCTGCTCGTACGGTTCCATGTAATGAGAGGGACGAAGGCCGCGCTGCGCCGCGAACGCGGCATCCTGCGCGGTGTCGAGGATGAACACCGCCGTGCCGTCGCGGATCGCCATCGTGTACACATAGAACGCCTCGGGCCAGGTGGCATGCAGGCGCATCAGCGGCGCGCGCGCCGTGGCCAGCGCGGCGGCGGCGGCATCGCCGTCCTGCAGCGCGCGATGCAGGTCGCCATCGATGTGGCTGGCGGCCAGGCGCGCCACCTGGTCCACCTGCTGGCGCAGTCCTTCAAGCCGCGCGTCGCGCGCCACGAACTGCGGCACCAGCACCAGCGTCAGCAGCAGCACGGCGATGGCGGCGCTCGCAGTCAGCAAGGTGCGCCAGCGCAGGCGCAGTCGGGCGGCGACCGTCATGAGTTATGGCAGGAATTCGATGGTCAGCGTGAAGACCACCCAGCGCCGCAGCGGGTTGGCGAACTCCAGCGTCTTGGCGGTGTCGAGCGCGGCGATGCCGAAGCCATGGTCCCGGGGCGATTCGTTGAGCACCTGCGCCTCGAGCACCTGGCCGGATTCGTTGATCATCACATCAACGGTGACGAAGCCGTCGATGCCGGCGCTGCGCGCCGCAGCGGGATAGTGCTCTTCGGGCGCATCCCCGCGCAGCACCCGGAACTGCGCCAGCTGCTCACCCTGCACGCGCAGCGCCCGGGGGTTGTCGATGCGCTGCGCCGGTACGGGCACAGCGGCCAGCAATGCGGCCAGCACACCCGCGCCGCCGGTGGCCAAGAATCTGCAGTCCATTCCGCTCCTGGTGACTTCCGGCCATGACTTGATCGAGCCGCCTATTATGACGTGGGCGGCATGTGCCCGCAGCCCGGCCGCCCGCGGGCGCGGCCCGCGTGCCCTGATGCCGCCACCGGTCACAACGCGGGCTGCTGCGAGTGTGACGCAGGCCGCGTTGCCTGCCGCCGCCGGCTGCCACACTGGGCCGGCGCGTGCATTGGATTCGACTTGATCAAAGAAGAACGCCAGGTGAAGGATCACGGACCGCCGGAAGTGAATGTCGCGATGGATTCGTTCGTGGCCGCGCGCCACGACCAGATCCTGCATGCGCGGCTGCATGGCAGCTTCGCGCTGTGCCTCAGCGACGAGGTGCATGAAGCCGGGGCGCTGGTGCATGTGCAGGCCGGCCGGCCCGGCCGCGTCGGCACCCATCCGGATCTCACCGACAACACGCTCTCCACCGACCTTCTGCTGCTGGACCGCTGCCTGTCGCAGCTGCGACTGGCCGAGCCGCGGGCACGCCACTGGCAGGCGCGCTTCGTCGCGCATGCCGATCCTGCGGCCGGCGGCCTCGATCGTCTGTCGGCACTGCAGGCCTTCATCGAGGTCTATCTGGAAGACACCGATGTCGCGCTGACCTCGGCCGTGACGCATGAAGGTGCGCCGCGATTGCTGAGCTTCCGCCCGGCACTGCGCAGCCTGCGATGCGAGGAGGCGTTCCTGCCGGATGAAACCTGCCGCATGCAGGTCGTGCCGGAGTAGGGCACTCCGTTCTTCCCGCAAAGGAGGTTACGTAATCCTACAAGATGTAGGGAAAACGCAACAATTGGTTGGTGGACGCAACAGCGACTATCATCTGCGCGCACCGATAACCGGTGAGCCAATGAATGGAGTTCCAGCAATGCGCAAACTTGTAGCGATCGTTACCTTCGCGGCCCTTGGCCTCGGCGCACAGGCCGCTTCGGCACAAGGATTCAGCTACAACCTGGCTGAAGCATCGTTTCTCTCGGGTGATGACTATGACGGATTCGGCGTTGCCGGATCGATGCAGTTCACTCCGGAAGTCTTCGGCGCTGCAAGCATCGACGCGATCGAGTTCGACGGCGGTCTCGATGCCAGCCTGCTGAGCGCGGGCGCCGGGTATCGGATCGCGATCAACGAGCTGCTGGATGTGTTCGCCACCGGCGCCGTGAAGCGCTTCAAGGCAGACGGTGGGGACGGTGAATTCGGCTTTGGCGTGGGCGTTGGTGCGCGCGGCCGCCCGATGGACCGTCTCGAGCTGCATGGCCTGCTGGAATACCGCGATGTGGGCGATTACGGCTCGGACACGACCTTCCGTGTCGGTGGTCGCTGGAACTTCACCCCGGCATTCGCAGCCGGCGTTGACTATCAGGATGATG
This sequence comes from uncultured Steroidobacteraceae bacterium, assembly GCA_964417875.1. Taxonomy (GTDB): domain Bacteria; phylum Pseudomonadota; class Gammaproteobacteria; order Steroidobacterales; family Steroidobacteraceae; genus ZC4RG30. The sequence goes on along the minus strand of CAYQJU010000059.1, from coordinate 4,917 downwards.
ACCTGGGCTCGGCGCTGCGCTTTGTTGCCCGCTACGATTTCGGCGGACGTCGCTGATCAATCAGTCCGGGCTTTCCGGCATGTTCAAGGGGTGGCCTCACGGCCGCCCCTTTTTCATTTGTGAAGGTGACTGCGATTCATGTGCCGAGGGCACCGCGCTGCGTCGATGGTCGCAGCCATCACAGGACCTGAGACACAGTTCAGCACGGGTTCAGCCCCCTGGCGCTGCAATGGACCCGACCTTCGCAAAAGGTCACCCCCATTTTTTTCCCGGCGCTGCCGCAAGGAGCCTGAAACACAATGCGCAAGTCAATCACCTGCGGCGCACTCGCCGCGCTGATGTCCGGACCGGTGCTGGCCGACAACTTCAGCTACAACATGCTCGAGCTGGGCCTGTCCGGCTCCACCGTCGATGATCAGGCCGGCGACCTCGACGCCGAAGGTGGCGGTCTCACGTTGCGCGGCAGCGCCGAGCTCACGCCGCATCTGTTCGGCTTCCTCGACCTTGCGACCACGCGCTACGACCTGAAGTACTACGACGAGGAGTTCGACATCAGCCAGGGCGCGCTGGGCGTCGGCTTCAATTATCCGCTGGCACGCGGCCTCGACCTCGTCGCCGGCGCATCGCTGCAGCGGCTGCGCACCGAGACCGAGGTGGATGCGTTCAGCGGCAATGGTTACGGCCTGCACCTGGGCCTGCGCGGCGGCACCGGCCGCATCGAGTGGAACGCGGGCCTGGACTACACCGAGGTGGACTTCGACCTGGGCGAGGATGCCTTCGATGCCAGCGACACGATGTTCCGCGCCGGCTTCCGCTACCACTTCACGCCGCTGTTCTCGATGGGCCTGGACCTTGCCGGCAACGGCGATGACGAGACCCGCGGCATCCTCGCGTTCCGCTGGACCTTCAACGACCGCACCTGATCCGCGCGGCTGGCGAGGGCGATCACCGACACGGGCCGACACGGGCCGACACGGGCCGACACGGGGCAGGGGGGCGCATGGCGCGTTAACATCGCCCCCCTCCCCCGTCCAAGGACCGATGCCCATGTCAGCCATTCCCGTTGCCCGCCTGCTCACCGCCACCTGCCTGCTGCTGGTCGCGATGCCGGCCGCGGCGCGGTGGACCGGCAAGGGCGAGGCGGGACTGGCCTTTGCCAGCGGCAACAGTGACACCCGCACCGCCAATGCCCGCGTCAATGCCGTGCACAAGGACGATGGTGTGGAATGGAGCTTCGGCCTGGCCGGCCTCTATGTGCGCAATGACGGCAACACCACCGCCCGTCGCTGGGAAGCCAGCACCCAGGCGCGCTTCGATTTCTTCGCCGCGAACTTCTGGTATGGCGGCCTGCGTTATGAAGAAGACCCGTTCAGCGGCTTCCATCACCAGGGCCTGGTCACCACCGGCGCCGGCCGCCGCTTCTACGACAATGACCGCACGCGGCTGATCGGGCAGATCGGTGGCGGCTTCAAGTTCCTCGATCCCATCGGCGCGGCCGAGGTGCAGGACAACTCATTCACCGGCGTCGCGAGCCTCGAGTACAACCACCAGCTCACCGACAGCACCACGCTGATCGACCGCTTCGCCGGCGAGTTCACTTCCGGCAACAACTTCCTGCAGAACGAGGTGGGCCTGACCGTGAAGATGACCGACCGCATCGCGCTGTCGCTGGCTTATGTGGTGCGCTTCAATACCGATCCGCCGCAGGGCTTCGACAAGATCGACACCCTCAGCACCGTGAATCTTGTCTACGAGGTGAAATGATGACCATGCGCCTGTTCTTCCGTAGCGCCTGTGCCGGCGCCCTGCTGCTGGCCGCACTGCCGGCCGCCGCCCAGTGGACCGGCAAGGGCGAGGCGGGCCTGGCCATCGCCAGCGGCAACAGCGATTCGCGCACCGCCAACGCGCGCGTGTCCGCGACGCGCAAGCTCGGTGCCTGGGAACACAAGCTCGGCCTTGCCGGCCTGTATGTGCGCAGCGAGGGCGACACCACGGCCAAGCGCTGGGAGGCCAGCGGCCAGACGCGCTTCGACTTCCGCCCCGACACCTTCTGGTACGGCGGCGGCCGATACGAAGAGGACCGCTTCAGCGGCTTCGACCACCAGGGCCTCGTCACCACCGGTGTCGGCCGGCGCTTCATCGACAACGACATCACCAGGCTCACCGGACAGGTGGGCGCCGGCTACAAGTTCTGGGAGACGCTGGGGATCGACAGCGACACCGACAGCAGCGTCACCGGCGTTGCGAGCCTGGAGTTCAGCCACCAGCTCACCGCCAGCACCAGCCTCTTCGACCGCTTCGGCGGCGAGTTCGCATCAAGCAACAACTTCCTGCAGAACGAGATCGGCGTGCAGGTGAAGATGACCGACCGCATCGCGCTGTCGCTGGCCTATGCACTGCGCCACAACACCGACCCGCCGGCCGGCTTCAAGAAGACCGACACGCTCACGACAGTGAATCTCGTCTACGAGGTGAAGTAGTCGCGACGCGGTTCGGCGGGCCGGCACCGGCCCCGGCGGCTCAGGCGGCCGGTGGCCCGGAATGCGCCTCGATGAAGCGCTGCGCCTCCTCGTTGATCTCGCGCGGGTCGCGACCGCGCGTCTCGATCGGCGCGCCGATCACCACGCGGATGGTGCCGGGTTTCTTCAGCAGTCCGCGACGCGGCCAGAAGTAGCCCGCGTTGTGCGCCACCGGCACGATGCGCGCGCCGGTATCGGCCGCCACCGCCGCGCCGCCCACGCCATAGCGGCGCGTCTGCCCCGGTGGCATGCGCGTGCCCTCGGGGAACACCACGATCCACTGGCCGGCGGCGAGCCGCTCGCGGCCCTGTTCGATCAGGTGGCGCACCGCTGAGCCGCCGGCGCTGCGGTCGATGGAAATGGCGTGCAGCAGGCGGATGCCCCAGCCGATGAAGGGAATCCACGTGAGCTCGCGCTTCAGCACCCACACCTGTGGCGGCACCAGCAGCGTCTGCGCGACGGTCTCCCAGGTGGAGGCATGCTTCATCAGCGCGATGCAGGCCTCGCCTGCAGGAAGATGCTCCGCACCCTCGACGCGGTGGCGAAGGCCGCACAGCAGGCTTAGCGCCGCCATCACCGTGCCCGCCCAGCCGCGCGCCAGTGCAAAGCGCCGGCGCCATGACAGCAGCGGCGCGACGATGGCGAAGACGGTCGCATAGAGGAACGTGAACAGCAGGAAGAACCCGGTGAACAGCAGCGAGCGCAGCAATTGCATGTGGATCCTGCTTCTTCTTCTTCTTCTTCGCGTTGTCAGGCCGCAAGCCACGCAGCCAGTGCCTGCGTGACCTCGGCGGGCCGCTCCATCGTAACCATGTGGCCGCTGTCAGGCACGGCGAGCAGTGTGGCGCCGGCGATGCGCGCTGCCATCTGCTGGTGACGGGCGAGCGGACTCCAGGCGTCCTCGGCTCCGCACAGCACCAGCGTGGGCACGCGGATCTCCGCCAGCAGCGCGGTGCGGTCCGGACGATGCAGCAGCGCTTCGGTCTGCGCCTCGAACCGCGCCAGCGGCGCGCGCGCGATCATCGCGTGGATGTCGTCCATCAAGGCGGCATCGGTGAGCCGTGCCGGATGCACCATGCCCTGCGCCCAGTTTCTGCCCAGGGCAAGCATTCCGTTGCGACGGCCGATGTCACGCAGGCGATAGCGTCCGGACTTTTCCCGCTCGCCGGCATCGCCGTTGGGGAGTCCTTCGTAACCCGTATCCAGCAGCGCCAGGCGCGACACGCGTTGTGGCGCGCGCGCCAGCACTTCAAGCGCCACGCGGCCGCCCATCGAGTGCCCCGCCAGCGCAAAACGCGGCGGCGCGCGCTCAAGCACCTGGCCGGCCATGGTCCCCAGGCGATCGGCCAGGCCATGCTCCGCCACGATGACTTCGCGTGCCGCAGAAAGGGCGGCCACCTGGTCGCGCCACACCCGCGCATCGCACACCAAACCCGGCACTAATACGAGTGATTCAGGATCGTTCATATGTCCGCGGACGATTTTGAGGGGGAGGCATTTGCCCGCGCAATCATGCTTCAATAGCGGACTTTTTTCGGGACTTGCTTGGGGTGGGAATGATCGAGCCGGGTACTGTGCTGTGGACGCCTTCGCCGGAACGTATCGCGCGGGCGCGCTTGACCGAATTCCGGGCCTGGTTGGGCGAGAACCGGGGCTTGACCTTCCCCGACTTCGAGTCGATGTGGAGCTGGTCCACCACCGACATCGATGCCTTCTGGCAGGCCTGCTGGGATTTCTTCGGCATCGAAGCCACACAGCCGCCCACCGCGGTGCTGGGCAAGCGCACGATGCCCGGGGCCGAATGGTTCCCCGGCGCACGCATCAACTATGCGCGCCACATGCTGCGCCATGAGCGGCCCGATGCCATCGCGGTGCTGCACCTGAACGAGCGCCAGCCGCTGCAGGAACTCTCCTGGCTCGAACTCGGCCGGCAGGTGCGCATCGTCGCCACGCAGCTGCGCAAGCTGGGCGTGAAGAAGGGCGATCGCATCTGCGCCTACATGGTCAACGTGCCCGAGACGCTGGTGGCGATGCTGGCCACCACCAGCCTGGGTGCGATCTGGTCGTCGGTGGGGCCGGACTTCGGCACGCCCGGCGTGCTCGACCGCTTCTCGCAGCTCACGCCGAAGGTGTTCTTCCACGTCGACGGCTACCAGTATGGCGGCAAGCCCTTCGACCGCCGCGGCGAGGTGGAAAAGATCCTCGGCAAGCTCGACTCCGTCGAGCATGTGATCCAGCTGCCTTATCTGGATGCGGCCAATCCGCGCCGGCTCACGCCGAAGACCATCCTCTGGAACGAGCTGCTCGACCATCCGGACGTGCCGCGCGAGTCGTTCCAGTATGAAGAGGTGGAGTTCAACCACCCGCTGTGGATCCTGTTCTCCTCCGGCACCACCGG
>CAYQJU010000058.1:0-17238 GCA_964417875.1 uncultured Steroidobacteraceae bacterium | reverse complement strand
GTGTCAGGATTTTTGTGTGAAGAGCCATACACTGCCCGAGAGGGCGAGGAAGAGGTATGGCCAAGAACGATACGAAGGCATTTTCTGCTGAGCTTCTGGACCAGCTGCTGGCTGGCCGTGATCCCAAGTCGGTACTGGATTCCGGCGGCCTGATCGGGGACCTGAAGAAGGCTCTGGCCGAGCGCATGCTGGGCGCCGAGATGGACGTTCACCTGGAGAACGAGGCGGCAGCCGGCCTCCCCAACCACCGCAACGGCAGCAGCCCGAAGACGGTCCTGACGCCGGAAGGGCCGATGGAGCTGTCGATCCCGCGCGATCGGCACGGCCGGTTTGATCCAGCCCTGATCGCCAAGTACCGCCGGCGCTTCCCCGGATTCGACGACAAGATCATCGCCCTTTACGCCCGCGGCATGAGCACCCGGGATATCCAGGGGCATGTGCGTGAGCTCTATGGCATCGAGGTCTCCCCGGATCTGGTCTCGGCGGTCACCGACCAGGTGATCGACGAGGTCACTGCCTGGCAGTCCCGGCCCCTGGAACCCACCTACGCGATCGTGTTCTTCGATGCCCTGCGGGTGAAGATTCGCGATGAAGGGCTGGTGCGCAACAAGGCGGTGTACCTGGCCATCGGCATGGACGCCAGCGGCCACAAGCACGTGCTGGGCATGTGGATCGAGCAGACTGAGGGAGCCAAGTTCTGGCTGCGCGTGATGAACGAGCTGAAGAGCCGCGGCACCAGTGACATCCTGATCGCGGTCGTCGATGGCCTGAAGGGCTTCCCAGAAGCCATTACAGCCGTCTTCCCCGACACTGTGGTTCAGACCTGCATCGTGCACCTGATCCGCTACTCGATGCAGTTTGCCTCCTGGAAGGAGCGCAAGATCATCGCCGCGGCCCTCAAGCCGATCTACCGCGCCGATGATGCCCAGGCGGCTGAACGGGAGCTGCAGGCGTTCGATGAAGGCGTCTGGGGCCGCAAGTATCCGGCCATCGCGGCAAGCTGGCGGCGCAACTGGGAGGCGGTGATCCCGTTCTTCGCCTTCCCGGCGGAGGTCAGGAAGATCATCTACACCACCAACGCGATCGAGAGTCTGAACGCGTCGGTGCGCAAGGCCGTGCGCAACAAGGGCCACTTCCCCTCCGATCAGGCGGCAACCAAGCTGATCTGGCTGGCGCTGCGGCACATCACCGAGAACTGGAAGCGACCGCCCATCGCGTGGCAAGCTGCCAAAGCCCAGCTGGCGATCCAGTTTGGCGAGCGGTTCGTCTTCAACGATTGATCAATGCAACCGGCTCTCACACAGAATTTCTGACAGACCCTGGTGACCAGCTTGGCGGCTTTGGCCCCCTGGCCACAAGCTCGGCTTTCCACTGCACGACCGATGCCCGATAGTCGAGCTTGCCGCCACGTGTTGCAGCATTACGGGTCAGCTCTCGCGATACGGTCGAGGGGCTTCGCTCCAAGCGACGAGCATTCCCCTCACGCTGATATCTTGGGCTCGCACCAAGGCAATCTCCTCGCGTTCTGCGAAGGACAGGTACCGTTCGGACACAGGCGTCGACATGAACAATGGCATGCCTCCACGATGCCTGAACCAGCGCGCGCCAACCGGTTGCGACACGCCCACGGCCTGTGCAGCCTTCTCACTGGTAATTCCGGTGGCGATTTGCTGCCAGAACTATCGTTCCACTTTCCGCCGATGCGCCGGCGCTCCACGTGAACGCATCGCATAACGCCCCGTCAGCTTCTACATCCAACTCGCAGGTCGGCCCATAAACACCTCCTTGATTGAAGGTGTTGCGACGACCGGTTGAATCCACCCTGGCTGCCGCGGTCGGACAGTGCCATCCGCAGCGCATCGCACACCAGCGTGGCGGTCATCCGGTCCGACATCGACCAGCCCGCCACCTTGCGCGAGTACAGGTCCAGAACCTCCGCAAGGTACAGCCAGCCTTCGTCGGTGCCGATGTAGGTGATATCACCAACCCACACCTGGTTCGGACGCTGGGCCGTGAAATCCTGCTTCAACAGGTTCTGGATCACCGGCAGCGTGTGGTTCGAGTTCGTCGTGGCCTTGAACTTCTTTGCGGCCTTCGCCCGCAGGCCCTGCCGGCGCAGACTCTGCGCCACCTGGCGGCGGCCAAGATGCCGCGACAAACGCGGCGCACCGGCCCGACTTTTGCGCCTTTCGAACTCCTCGCGCACCTGCGCATCCAGCACGGCACGGCCCTGTGCCTGCTTCGACGGGGTCCGGCTCCGCCACGCGTAGTACCCGCTGGGCGAGACGTCCAGCACCCGACACAACAGACGCACCCCGAATCCGGCTTCATGCACCTTCATCGTGGCGTACTTCACTTGGGCTGCTTCGCGAAGTACGCCGTCGTTTTTTAGGAAAGCGACCTCTTCTTCCACGCGGCTCACCTCGCGCTTCAGTCAGGCCGTCTCTGCCTGCTGCACACGCTGCACTTCGGCATCCTGGCCCCGCTGCTGGGCTCTCGCTCGCCACGCATACAATTGTGCCGGCTCCAGGCCCAGTCGCGGGTCACCGACGGCATCCTGTCCTTCACCGCCCGCAACAGCGCCTGCTGCTTGAACTCAGCACTGAACTGCTTACGCCCTGCCTTTCTCACGGATTTCTTCCTGATCATCTCTCTCACCTCGGATTGCGATATTGAATCGCTTATCCGAGTATCCGTGAAGCGGGGGCAGGATCAAAACAAAGAATCTGTCCGCCAAGGACATGATGGTCAACGTCTCACAGTCGAATCTACTGGCAGAAGCTTTGGAAGCGTACGACGTGAAGACCAGCTGCACATTTGCCATTCAGAAGCCGATGGCCACAATTATCCGCGGTATCAAACAACGTGCCGGAAGGGACAACGGCAAAGAACGCGACCAGGGTTGGGCACAGCACGACTTTGGGTATCGCGCGTATGTGCGATTTCCAACGTTGCGGGCGCGCTGGTCTAATTGATACTGTCGGGTGATACAGGTTCTGGGATGGTTGGCATGAAGACCGTGTTGATAACCGGTGCGTCGTCGGGGCTGGGCAGGGGCTGTGCACGCGTATTCCATCGCAAGGGATGGAATCTAGTCGCTACCATGCGCAATCCGCAGGTGGACCCGGAGATCGGTAAGCAAAGCAATATCCTCTACACCCCGCTGGATGTCAGCAGTGAGGAAAGCGTTCGTTTCGCCATCGACGTCGCCATCTCACGGTTCGGGCAGATCGACGTTGTCATCAACAATGCCGGCTACGGCATCACAGGCCTCTTCGAGGCGACTTCCGAGACAGACATACGCAGTCTGTTCGATATCAACGTATATGGCCCGATGCGGGTGTGCCGGGCGGTGTTGCCTCATATGCGCCGCAACGGCGGAGGGGTGGTCGCCAATGTGACCTCGGCAGCGGGCGTTTTCGCCATGCCGATGGGTTCTGCCTACACCGCAAGCAAGTTCGCCCTGGAGGGTTTCTCTGAGGCGCTATCCTACGAGTTATTGTCGCAGAACGTCGTGGTCAAGATCATCGAGCCGGGTGGCATCGGTGGCAGCAACTTCATGGCGACCTGCCAGGACAGGAGCAAGGACTTTCCCGTCCTGCCTGAGTACGCGGAATTCATGACACAAATGCAGGGCATGTTCAGGAGCATGGCGGCAGCCGTGCCGCTCCACGCCGATCGCATCGCGGAGTCAGTCCATGCGGCCGTGACCGACGGGACAGACCGGCTGCGATACGTAGTCACGGAGGACATTGAGCCGTTGGTCAGAATGCGGCGGGAGACCTCGGAAGAAGTCTTCATGAACAGTATGAGGAACCGCCTTCCCGGCAGAGTTCAACCGCGCCCCTGAAGCGCTATTGCCGTTTCACGGATATCCCTTTCCTCTTCCGGTTTCCGGTGGACCTTCATAGTGTCGATAAGGGCTTTGGAGTGGGCATGTGCCGGGTTGGCGTAGATCGCATGGGTTGCGCCGATCTCGCAAAGCAGTCCACGGTGCAGGATAGCTATACGGTCGCTGACACGACGCACCAGCCGTAGGTCATGGGAGATGAAGAGCATGGAAACCCGCAGGTCCGTGCGCAGGTGCAGCAACAGGTCCATGATTTGCGACTGAATCAGTGCGTCGAGCGTCGAGACGGCCTCATCCAGAATCAGCAGCTTCGGATCGACAGTGAGGGCGCGGGCGATGGCTACCCGCTGGCACTGGCCGCCGGAGAGTTCGCGAGGCCGCCTCTGGCCGTATTCGGACTGTGGCAGACCGACGCGGTCAAGCACTTCGGCGACTTTCCGCGCGCGGGATGCCTTGTCGCCCAGTTTGAAGCCCCGAAGCGGCTCTTCCACCAGTTCGGAAACCCGCCAGCGCGGATTCAGGGAGCCTATGGGGTCTTGCATGACCAGTTGCATGTGGCGGCGCTGGCAATGCAGTGCTTTGCCGCGCAGCCCAACCAAGTCTACGCCCTGAAAGAGCACAGCACCTGAATCCGGCCCCGCAATGCGCATGATCACCCTGGCAAGCGTCGACTTGCCGGCGCCGTTCTCTCCCAGCACGCCGACGATCTCCGCCTCACCGATGTCGAAGGTGAGGTTCGAAAGCGCCGGAGGTACCTGCGCGTTGGCGCGACCAGGTGCGCGCGGTGCGTAGGAGTACGCGACCTGTTTGACCGAGAGAATGGGCGCAGCGGCCGCGGGAGCGACGCACGTTGGGCCGCTCGGGAACTGGCGTGAGGCCCTGCGCCGGAACTCCCTGTCCATGATGCCTTCGTCATCGCAGGCTGCGTCCCGCAAAGCGCGGGTGTAGGGCATTTTCGGCCTGTTCATGATGGCCGTTGCCGAGCCGCATTCCACGGCCTCGCCTCCGTACATGACCAGCATGTCGTCGGCTACCCCTGCCAATGTGTGGAGGTTGTGACCGATCAGAATGATCGCCATGCCCAATTCCTTCTGGGTATCCCGAAAAAGTCGCAAGGTATTGGCTTCTGTCAGCGGGTCCAGCGACCGGGTGCACTCGTCGGCGATGAGCAGCTTGGGGCGGGCGGCTATGGCCATACCGATGGCCACGCGCTGGCGCATGCCGCCGGAAAGCTCATGCGGGTATTGATGAAAGCGCGAGGTGGCGGAAGGGATTCTCAGCATGTCCATAATGCTCACCGCCTCACGTCGGGCCTCTGACAGGTCCACGCGCCGGTGCAGCCTGATCGCCTCGACGATCTGGGCGCCGACCCGCATGGTCGGATTGAGAGACCGCGTTGGGTCCTGAAACACCATTGACACGAGCCTGCCGCGGATGCCGCGCCAGACGGATTCCGGCGCTTCGGCGTAGTCGCCGCCGTCGATTCGAATGCCACCCAGCACAACGGCAGAGTCGGGCAGCAGTCCCATCAGCGCACGGCAGGCAGTGGTCTTTCCCGAACCCGATTCACCGACGATGGCGAGCGTCTTCCCGGCGTCGAGCCTGTAGCTCAGCGAACGAACGGCGCACACGTGCGGTTTGTCATGAACGAGAAACCTGACCGAAAGATCGGACACTTCGAGCAGCGACGGCGTTGGTGCGGCCGCGGGCGTCATCTTTCGAAGTGCTCCCTGAGCCGCTGACCGAGAAGATTGAAGCCGAGAACCGTCACAAACAGCAGCGCCGCAGGCATCAACACCAACCGCGGCATTGCCGACAACACCTGCTGGCCCTGGTAGATCATGCCGCCCCAGCTCGGCGCGGGAAGCTGGATGCCGAAGCCGAGGAAGCTCAACGCCCCCTCTATGGTGATGACGGTGCCGACGCCGAGAAAGGCGAAAGTCAGCAGGCCGGGAGCGATGGCCGGGGCAATGTGACGACACAGCACTCCCCAAGAGCCAGCGCCGCAGAGCTGTGCCGAAAGTACATAAGGCTCGCGCATGACCAGGAGGGTGGCGGAGCGTGCCACCCTGGCAAACGCCGGAACCGAGAACGCTCCGAGTGTCAGCGAGATGTTCATGGCCGTCGGTTTGAGCATTTGCGAAACGGCGAGCACCAGGACGAGCGCCGGAATCGCCAGAAATGTGTCGATGCCGCGCATCGTGAGGGTGTCGGAAAGGCCACCACGATATGCACCGACGGCGCCGATCGCGCCGCCCAGCAGCAGGCCGATGGCATTGGCGCCGAACGCAATGGTTAGAGAGGTGCGACCGCCGTGGGCAAGTCGCGATGCCACGTCGTTGCCGTTCATGTCCGTACCGAGGACGTGAAAGCGCGAGAACAATGGCTGGTTGGCATCCAGAATGTTGCCGCCGACAGGCGGTGGCAGCGACAGGAGGGTCGGCACGACGACGAGCAGCGCCAACAACAGAAGCACGAGACCCAGCGGGCCGAGCAATCTTGCGCGACGCGCGGCCAGCAACAGCCGGTGCGCTGTGCCGCCACCCGACGGGGTGTTTTTCTCAGGCGCGGGCCTGCGATCCATGTACGCTCCGGGGATCCAGCCACCCGCACAGCAGATCGCAGGCGAGGTTGGCAGCGACGATCGACAAGCCCAGCACCAGCACGACGCCCTGCATCACGGGCGCGTCTCGGATGGTCACCGACTGCAACAGCAACTGGCCGAGGCCAGGCAAGGCGAAGATCTGCTCGATCACCACCGTACCGCCCAGCAGCACACCGAGATTCAAGCTGACCAGCGTCACGACTCCCACGGCGGAGTTGCGCAGGGCATGATGGAGGATGACGCGCCAAGGACCCGCACCTTTCGCAATGGCCGCGGTCACGTACTCCTCCTGCGTCAGCTTCTGCAGCAGGTCGGCGCGCAGCACGCGCAGGTAGAGCCCGGCCAGCGGCAAGGCGATGGCTAGCGACGGCAGCGCCAGTGAGCGCAGGTTGTCCGCAAGCCCGTCAGCGGGTGGCGCATAGCCTATGGCGGGCAGCCACCCCAGGTGCACGCAGAAAGCCAGCACCAGCACCAGGGCAAGAACGTAGCCCGGCACAGAAAGGCCAGCCATGCTTGTGGTCAACATCGCCCTGTCGGCCAAGCTGTCGGGGTACCGGGCGGCCAGGATCGCTGCGGGCAGCGCCACCATCAGCGACAGAAAGATGGCGCAGAAGACCAGTTGCAGTGTGACCGCGAAGCGTTCGCGCAGCAGGGCGGCTACGCTCTGGCGGCTGGCCATCGACTGGCCCAGATCCCCCGTGACCGCCGCCCCCACCCAGTGCCCGTATCGTTCCGTCGCGGGGCGGTCGAGGCCAAGGCGCTTTTCGAGCGCCGCCACCTGCGCCGGTGTGGCCTCGGGTCCGAGCATCTGCCTGGCGGCGCTGCCGGGCAGCCGCTCCAGCAGGAAGAAGGTCAGCAGCGTAACGCCCAGCAGCACGGGAATCGTATTCAGCAGACGGCCCGCGATCCATCTCAGGCGAAGCACCGTCTGGCTGCTACCTGGCTGCCAGCCAGGCGTCCTGCCAGAGAATCCCCGTATCCGACAGCAGCGGCGGGATGCCAGTCGTCAAGCCGGGGCCGCGCAGACGGGTGGTGACCTGGGCGCGGGACGAGGCGTTCAGGAAAGGCGCATAAGCCTTGTCGCTGAGATAGCGCGAGATGTCCCGATACAGCTCCTCACGTTGAGCCATGTCCACGGTGCCTATGGCGGCGTGCATCATTTGGTCCAAGGTCGGGTCGCTAACGCCGCTGAATGGGGAGGTGGAGCCGAATCGGAAGCGCAGACCTGAGCCGACATCCGGGTCGAAGGAGCCCGCGAATTGGAGCATGGATTGCCACGACCCGGAGGTCAGGCTTTCGATGAGCGTACCGATGTCATGGGTTTCGATCCGCGTCTCGATGCCCGCGGCCTGCCACTGGGTCTGCAACGCCGTGAGAATCTGCTCCGCCATCGGCGATCTCAGCGTCGAGAGGGTGACCTTCAACCCACCGATCTGCTTGACGAGCGCACGGGCCCTTTCCGGATCGTATGTGCGGTAGCCCTCGACCGTGTCGTGGAAGAACATGCCGCCCTTGGCCGTGAAGGACTGGCTCAAATGGTCTCGGCCGTGGAACAACCCCTTGCTGATGGCGTCGCCATCCGTGGCGTAGTAGATCGCCTCGCGGGCGCGCTGGTCGTCGAAGGGCTTGTGCTTCGCGTTGAGCTGGATCACGCCGACCGAAGTAGCCGGTTGCAACGTCACGGTCAGCTTCTTGTTCTTCTCAGCCTCTCCCAGCAGCAGGGGAGAGGACATGCCCACATAGGCGTCCGCGTCGCCGGCCAGCAGCGCCTGGTAGGCGGCCTGATCGCCGCCGATGGAGCGGAAGCTGAGGCGGTCGAGATATGGGCGGCCGTTCTGGAACCAGCGGGGGTTTCGTTCCAGCACCAGCTCGGCTCCAAGCTTGTTGCTGACGATCTGGAAGGGGCCGGCACCTACGGGCATCATCTTGAAAGCGTCTTCCCCGGCCGCCTGCAGCGCGGAAGGAGAGACGATCCAGTTCAGGTTGGAGGAGGGAATGGCATTGATCACCGGACCGTAGGGTTCGCGGAAGTGCAACGCGACCGTCAGATCGTCTGGCGTGCTGACCGGAGTCTTCTCGTCCCAGGGCCAGCCAGCGGGGGAGCACACGCAATCCGAGGCCAGCGCACGCTCGATGTTGAACTTCACCGCCGTGGAATCGAAGGGGGTACCGTCGGAGAAGACGACACCTTCGCGCAGGCGAATGCTCACCTGCCTGCCATCCGGTGAGATCTCGTGGCTCTCCGCCAGCACGCCTTCGATCCTGGGGTTCGAGCCGTCGTCATCGGCGTTGAGTTGGAACAGGCCGCCGAAGATGGCGTTCATCATGTTGACGTTGGCGCCGCCGTTGGGGTTGGTGGCCGGATCGAGGCCGGCGGGCCATGAACCAGCGAAAGCGCCATCCAGGAGAACAATGGCGCTGCCGCCGCTCATCGGCTCTTGCGCCGACGTGGCTTCGGGGACGGAATCGGCGCCCTTCGGGGCGCAAGCGCCCAGAGTGACCAAGGACAACAGCAAGAATGATCGGCAGACGCTATGCACGAAACCTCCTCAAATTGTTCTCCGAAATTACGTCGTGGTGCTCGGGGGTAACAGGGATCAGCTGCCTTGCATTCGGGCATTGCGGCGGGCCGTTACGAACAACGCCCTTGGGATTCCCGGTACGGTCAGCGGTATGGGGGCAAATGGCCACCGGCCGTAGCTCGCTTCGGGCTGATCCGGTGAGGTGACGTTCGCGCGCCATCCGTGAATGGCGAGAGCAAGCTCTGGATCGACCATCGCCGACTGAAAAGGTGCGCCAAATTCGTACAGCCGTGCCACGGTGGCTGACGTCAGGTTCGATGTCAGCAACTCGGGGTTGGCGGCGTCGAATCCGAGCCAGCTTCCATCCGCCGCCACTGATGCTATTCCTGTCATCAATCCCGACACCACTCTGGGCGGCAGGTACATCACGAGTCCTTCAGCCAGTATGGCTGCGGGGCGGCCGGCGTCGAAACCCGCGGCAAGAAGTGTTCCAGTCCAATCTTCCGATAGGTCTGTCGACACCACTCGACGTTCGCACGCCGCCACCGCCCGCTGCTCCAGAAGTATGGATGCCTTCCTGCTGAACACGTCGTCTCGGTCAATCTCGTAGATGATCGTCCCAACGGGCCACGACAAGCGGAACGCGCGTGTATCCATGCCCGCGGCAAGCAGCAGAACTTGCCGTATACCTTGCTGTGCAGTGACCTCCACCAGCGCATCGTCGAAAAAGCGCGTACGGACGGACAGGTAGGGGTCCGGAAGCAACGGCGCATCGCGGAAGCCTGCATTTGCCGGGCTCAACTGCGCCATTACGGAAAAACCCAAGTCGCCAGCCAGTGAGCGGGCCAGTAGATCGGAAAACAGCGGCTGTGTGCTTTCCGTCTCGAGAGCGCGAGCGGCCGCGATCCAGAACGCCGTAGCGCCAACCGGAGAAATTGCTCCGGTCATGATGGCTGGGCAGAGGGGATCTGACGCGGCGCGAAGACAGAGCCCTCGCGTTGCGGCGGCGCCAGCTCCGGACTGGAGCCGAAGCTGGATGTCGAATCCAGTCGGCATTCGCTGGATGTTGCCGCATCGTTTTCCGGCGCAACCAATGACAACAGGAAAAACGGCGGCCAAATGTCGTACACGGAATCCATCCCCCTGGAACTGTGTTGTAGTTGTCAGTTGCAGCAGGGATGGGTTTTCTGTGATTCCTATGCAGAATTCAAGCACGGACGGTTCTGTCCGTTGGCGCATGTTTCACGTTGAAAGAGGCTAACGCATTGCTTCTCCGATATTTTCATACGATCAACTATCGGTGTGGAGCACTGGGGATGGGGGCAATGCAATCGGCACCGGATCGAGGAGATGTCATGGGTGGCCTGGAAGTTGGGCGCGAAGACGCCGGCGTACCAGGGCTGTCGGTCGTGGAAAGCCGCGCGGGAGTTCGGGCCTCGTTTCATTCCGGGATTGCTACCGCTGGTCAGCGGGATCCGCTGGTCGACGCCTCGCGTTTCGAGGTTTCCTGTTTGATGAAGTTCTTCATGTCGCTGGTGGCGCAGAAGATGATCCGGCGGGGCGAACTGGACCTGGCCACGCCGCTGGGCGCGTTCTTGCCGGAGTTGGCGGGCAGCCCGGCAGGTGAACGCATTTCGTTCGGCAATCTGCTGAGCCACACCTCGGGGTATCGCGGGCTGGATGTGACTGACGCCCGCATCAAATGGGGGCATTCCTGGCCGAAGCTCGTCGAGCAGCTGCGCGGTGAGGCGCTGCTTTTCCCGCCAGGCACCGTATTCAGCTACGAGCATTCGGAGCATGTGCTGGTGGGTGGCCTTCTGCAGAGGATTTCAGGAAAGTCCGTGGATCAGTTGCTCAGGGATGAGTTGCTGGAGCCCCTGGGCATCACGGTAGGCAGGGCGAAGGAAGATCAGGAGAATGGCTGCTTTGTCGGGCAGCACGTGCCGACTCAGGAGCCGCGCAAGTTCGCGCCCGTCAGGCAACCGGCCTTCAGCGATTTCTGGCGCGCTTCGCTGCCGGACATGACAATCCGGCTACACGATGTGCTGACCGTGGGCGAATGGCTGCTGGACGATGCCAACGCCTGGCTCCACACCGAGCTCGACCGTCCGGTGGTCGACCTGCCGCCGCAAGCGAAGACGAGCAACCTGGCTGAGTTGATCCCGAAGTCCTTCGGCCATGTCTGTGGCCGCTACGAAGGCGGAATGTTGGGGCACAACGGGTCCGTGCTGGGCCAAACCGTGGCGCTGCGCATCGACGTGACGCGTCGAGCGGCATATGCGGTCGGCGTCAACGCTTGGGTGCCCCATCTGCGCGACCGCGCGATCCAGCTCATCAGCGAGCAGGCTTCGCGGGAGACAGTTCCAAGCGACTCAAAACACGAAAGCGGTGTCGATACACAAAAGCTCACCGGGCCGTTCTCATTCGCGGAACTGGCCGGCACATACGACGGTGGCTTTGCGCGGCAGATCACCGTCGAAAGCAGTGACGACAGCAATCTCTCGATGCTTGTCGGCGCACCGGGCTCGCGCCAGCGGCGCATCACGGTAATACGCCGCTCAGATGACGCGCTATGCGAATTCGGCCGCAACCAGCACGTCTCTTGCGCCTTCACGGCGCACCCCACGGACGGCTCTCCCGTGCTGCATCTGGGCGTGCACAGCTATCGCAGGAGGCTGTAATGCTGGCCGTCGCGCAGGAGCAAACCCGCTATCCACCGAACTACCTGCAGGAATCCTGGGTTAGCCATTACACGCCCGATCGTTTCCAGTGGGTACATCTGGTGTCGGCAATCCGCTGCACGGGGCAACCCCTCGACGTCGAACTGCTGCGCCGCAGTTTCCAGTGGCTCGTGAATCGTCATGCCATCCTGCGGGCAATGGTCGTTCGCGACGATCAGGACAAGGTCTGGTTGACTACTGCCGAGCACATGCAGGTCGCTTTGCACCAGATCCAGCTTGAAGGGCGCGGCCTTCAGGAGGCCGTAGACGAGTTCACGCTCCAGCCCTTCGATTTGACCTTGGGGCCGCTGTTTCGCGTCGGCGTCGGCCGACTCGACGAGCAGCAGCACGTTTGCGTGATGGTGATCCACCATGCCATCACGGACGGCTGGTCCTTCGGCGTCATCTGGTCGGAGGTGCTGCGCCATTACAAGCAGCAGGCCGCCCGCCAAGCGCGGCCAGATGCTCCGACTGCGCAGTTCACGGATGCCATGCTGGCAAGACGGGAATGGCTGTCCTCGGTCGCGGCTGAACGCGCGCGCGGCTATTGGCGGCAACGCTTCGCGGGCTGCCACGATCCCGTGGTGCTGCCCGGTGAACGCCGCTACCCAGTCCCGGAAGCCAGGCTACCGCCCATCGCCGGCAGCCTCACCCCCGAGGAAAGCACCCGCCTGATCGAGGCCGCGCGGTCAGCCGGCGTGTCGATCTCCAGCGCAGTGCTCGCCGCTTATGCCCTGCTGATGGCGCAGTGGGGCGGTAGCGCAGAAGTGGTGACCTGGGTTTGCCACACCGGCAGGCGGTGCAGGGAGGCCATGCGGGCCATCGGCTGCTATTTCGACATGTGGCTGCTGCGTGTGCGCATCGAAGCCGAAATGTCGCTGATCGATGCGATGCGGGCGGTGCACAGCGCCACCGTCGAGGCCCTGCCGGTGCTCGATCTACCCGGTATGGAGATCGGCACGGCGTTGACCGAGGCGCTGGGTAGTTTTCCAAAGCAGTCCACGGTTTTCAACTTCCTGCCACTGGCGCCCGCAGCAAGTGCCGATCGTGCCACGGCCAGCGACAATTCGCCGCTGCGGGTCGAGCCGCTGATGCTCGCCCCACGGGGCCGCTACGTACCCGCCAGTGGCGGCGTGGCACTGTTCGTTACGCCACGCTGGGATCAGTCCTCCCTGCATTGGGAAATGCTCTTCGACGCCGCCGTCTTCGAGGATGCCGAGGTGGAGCGGGCTTCGCGGCGCTTCGCCACGATCCTGCGTCAGATGGCTAATGCAGGTCCGAACGCGGCGACCGGGCGCGGAAAGTGCGCATTATCCGGTGAGTCATGAGCACGCGCGGCGTGGTCTGGTCCTGGACGACGCTCGGCGAAGCTCGCAGGAGCGAGAGCGCTGGCGTGGACGCTTGTATCCTCGCCGTGCACGTGGCTGAGAAGGGCCAACTTGTGATCGGCACCTTCGATCGGTGCGCGGCGGAGCCGGTGATCGGAATGCTCGTCGAGTGCGTGGAAGAGAGCTGCAATCATGGTAGCGATGCACACTTGACAGGCTGGCGCACCTGGCGTGAGGCGCGGTCATGAGCAAATCGGTGGTGGTACTTGGTGCCGGGATGCACCCGTGGGGCAAGTGGGGGCATTCCTTCCTGGAGTACGCCAACGTGGCGGCCCGCGCGGCCATGCATAGCGCGGGCATTGCCTGGCGCGACATCGGCTTCGTGGTCGCGGCCGGCAGCGTGCGCTGCGGCTATGAAGGCTATGTGGCGGCCTTCAGCCTGTGCCGGATGCTCGGCCTGCACGGGGTGGAGGCGGTGACCGTCTATGGCGCCTGCGTCTCAGGTGCCCAGGCGCTGGCCGTGGCCCGCGACCGGGTGCTGGCCGGCGGCTGCGAGGCGGCGCTGGTCGTGGGCGCGGACGTGGCCGAACCCGTGCAGCAGACCCAAGCGCGTGCCGCCGCGCAGATCCCCAACCGCGCCTGGCTGGGCCTGCGGGCCACCCGTCGCGTGCACGAACATGGCGTCACCGCCGACGACCTGCACCGCGTGCGCATCAAGAACTCCGCTCACGGTGCCTTGAACCCTCACGCACGTTTCAGGACGGCCCTGCGCACGCGGGAAATCGAATTTTCACCGATGGTGGCCTCGCCGTTGCGTTTGCTGCACATTTCCACCTTCTCCGACGGAGCGGCAGCCATCGTGATCTGCAGCGAGGCGTTTGCCAAAAGACATTCCCGGCGCGGCGCGCGCATACGCGCCATCTCGCTTTCCACCTTGCCGGACGAGGGCATCGAGATGCCCTATCTTTCCTCCAGGGTGCCTGCCGCTGGCGGCGAGTCGTGGCGGGCGGCCAACGTCGCCAAAAGCCTGCACGCCGCGGGCATTGCCCCCGAAGATCTCTCGCTGGTCGAGCTGTATGACGTGTCTTCTGTCTCCGAGCTGGAATGGTACGAGCACGTCGGCTTGTGCGAACGCGGCGGAGCGGAAGCGCTGCTGCGCTCCAATGCCACCGCATTGGGTGGGCATATTCCCGTCAACGTCAGCGGCGGGCTGGCCAGCTTCGGCGAGGCGGTCTCCGCCCAGGCGCTGGCGCAGGTCTGCGAGCTGGCCTGGCAACTGCAAGGCAAGTGCAGCGGACGGCAGGTGGCCGGCGCGCGCACGGGTTTGGCGGTGTGCGATGGCATGTATGGCCATATGGCCTCCGTGGCTCTGAGCACATGACGCACCCGGGTATGAACGATTCGGTGAAAGCGCTGATCGGGCCCGGCTCGCCGTTCGAGCTGGAAGCGCTTGCCGATGGGCGCCGGATATTCCGTCACGCGCCCAGGACGCTGCGGGAGTTCTACGCCCGGATTGGGAAGCGGCCGCAGGATGCCATTTCGCTAGTGATGGAAGACAAATGCATCAGTCTGGGAGTGCTATTCACGGCGGCGCGGACGGTCGCCACACTCTGCGGGCGGCAGAGGCAGTCTGCGCATCAGCCGCAGCGCGTTGCCCTAGTGTTCCCAAACGGGCCGGAATTTGCCGCCGGGCTCATCGGCGTGACGGATGCCGGCGCGGTCGCGGTGCTCGTGCCGTTCGAAGCGGATGTGGAGCGTATATCGCGCTACGTTGCCGCGGCGGACTGCGACCTGGTGCTGACCACAACGGAACTGGCAGCAAGTCTCGCCGGCCAGGTGACTTGCACCTGCCAGCCTCTGTCATGGATCGAGTTGACGGCCTCCGTGGCCGATCCTGCTGGCGTCTACGCCGACATCACCCCGGAGAGTGAAGCGCTCATCGCCTTCACCTCCGGTTCATCGGGCACGCCCAAGGCGGCGATCATCTCCCACCGAGCGCTGCTGACGGGTCTGTGGAACATGATGCTGGCCGGCGCCTGGACGGCGCGGCGCAATCGGCAACTGGAAGGCGGGCCAAGCACGGCACGACCGGGCGGCGGACCGTCGTCCTCTCTGCTTGCCGGCCCGTTGACACACGTCGGCGGCTACACGCATCTGCTGCTGTCGCTGAACACCTCCACGCGCATCGTGCTGTTGCCACGCTGGGAAGCAGCCCTCGCCGCCGAATTGGCCTGCAGGGAGGAGGTCAAATCCCTTGCTGGCGCCACGCCGCGCATGATCCGCGAACTGCTGGGCGCTCCCTTGCCAAAAGGCCGCGAGCTGACCATCGAGTCCTTCGGCGTCCACGGCTCCGCGCTGCGTGGCAGCCTCGTGCGGGAGATTCTGGAGCGGCTGCCCGGCGCGCGTTTTTCCACCGGGTATGGACTCACCGAGACAAGCGGCTCGATCGCGGTGACAGCCGGGGCAGAGTTGATGGCACGGCCTGACTCCTGCGGCCCTGTGCTGCCAACGGTGGACATCGAGGTCGTCGATGCCGAGGGTCGGGTATTGCCGCCCGGCGAAATCGGTGAGATACAACTGTGCGGCGCAATGCTGTTCAGTGGATATCGTGGGGAAGTATCGGCCACGAAGTCGGATGAAGCGTGGTTTGCAACCGGGGATATCGGCATGCTGGGAGAAGGCGGGTTCCTGACGCTGCTGGAACGCGGCGCGGATACCGTCATGGTCGGCGCGCGCGGCGTGTACTGCGCGCAGGTCGAGAAATACCTCGACGCCGAGCGGTGCGGCGAGGAAGTGATTGCGGTTGGCGCTACGGGCGGCCGGCACCTGATCGTGGGAGTCGTCTCCAGGCGCGTCGACCTGGATGTCGAAGCCTTGCGACATAAGATCGGTCGCGCATTCGGTCTTCCCGCGGAAGATATCACCGTGGTTTGCGAGCCGGATTTTCCGCGCACCGGTTCCGGCAAGATCGACCGGCATGCGCTCACCGGGTTGGTGCGGAAAGGGGTTGCGTAGGGCGAAAGGAGTTGAACATGTCGGGAGAAGTAGCGGCAACAACGGTGCAGAAATTGTCGGAGATATGGAACGACATTCTGCAGCGGACAGGGGAGATCGATAGCTCCGCCAGGTTCTTCGAACTGGGCGGCGACTCCGTATCGATGATGATGATGCTGTTTCGGTTGGAGCAGGATTTTGGTGTAGAGATCGAGCCGGAGTGTGTGTTCGGGGACGACTCCCTTCGAGGAATTGCCATGCACGTCGAGGCGAAGCGCGTTGAAGTGGCAGTGGAATGAGAGGAGGAAAATCCGTGCGCCAAGAAAACCGGACGGAGCATGCGGCGGTGCAAAGTGTCGTTTCTAGCACGAGCGTTCAAGGCGATCTTATCGTCTCGAGAAAAGCCAGCTCGGAGGGAAAACGGAAAGTGGGCGGCAACGTCCCCGATCTCGATACGCCGATGAAGGAAGGACTGGTAGTTGAGGATGGCGAGGAATTCGCCATGTTTGGGTTTGGATGCTGAGGAATCTGTGGCTAGGAGCTTTTGCGACGTCAAGAAAGTTCAATAGAACGGTTCGCTCCACCTGGTTGTCGTCGGCGTTATTTGGAATCCAGGAAGTGCAGGATGCTGCCCAATCGCCGGCCAAGAGCATACAGCAACCAAAGACCGAAACTGGCCCTGTCCCGGGTGCGCGTGGCCCGCTCACACTGCGGTCCGAAGCTGGAGGTGCTGGGCTGGCTGGGCCCGGACAGCCGGGTAACCCGCCGCCTGGCCGACTCGGTAGCCCAGCTTTGCTCAGCGGCCTCCGTGCTGCATGTTTCTCGGCACTTTGAGCTGGATTGGAAGATGGTGAAGAACATCGACAAGCGAGCCCTGCCGTGTCAGCTCGGACGGTGGACCTGGATGGCATCGAGGTGATCGGGATGGACGAGTTCACCATCCAGAAGGACCACCGCTATGCCACGGTGATCGTCGAGCCAACGCGCAAGCGCGTGCTGTGGATCGGACGAGGACGGGGCCGCGAGGACGTGCGGCCGTTCGTCAAGCTGATGGGGCCTGGGCGCTGCAGCAGGCTCAAGGCTGCCGTGATGGACATTAACGCCGGCTACGAACTGGATCTGCGCCAGCATTGCCCGCAAGCGGCCTTCGTGTTCGATCTGTTCGTAAGCGCTCTGGTAACGCCATCTTGCGCGTGATGCCGGATCTCAGGCAGTGCGT
>CAYQJU010000057.1:0-17294 GCA_964417875.1 uncultured Steroidobacteraceae bacterium | reverse complement strand
ATCTCCACGCTCGAGAATCCGGCCATCGTCGAGCAGCTGCGGGGTGAACGTTGAGATAGCAGCCGACATTTCCCGGTCCAGCGCCGTCCGGCGCAAGGAGGTGGACGGCAAGCTGTCCGGTCGCGCCGTGGTCGTGCCGCATTCCCCAGGCGGCCACGCCTGAAAAGAAAAAGGCCGCGCCGGTTCTTCCGGCGCGGCCTTGATGGCCCGATCAGGTCAGGGGATCAGCTAGTTGCCCCCAGCCGGAGGCCGATCCGCCTCGGTGCCCGTCGTGCCGCCGCCGCCGCGGAAGCTCGACTGCAACAGGTGCGTCAGCGTGTGCACATAGCGCAGCTTGCCGTTCTCGACGCGGAACAGGTGCGTGTCGGCCGCGCCGCTGCTGTTGGGGCCGCCGGCGCCGAAGGTGCACCACACCACCACCGAGCCTGTGACCTCATCGACCACGAACTGGCGGTTGGCGACATTCACGCCGGCCGGCATGCCCGCCTCGCAGGTGTCATCGTCACGGCCGCGGCTGGTGGTCATGCCGCCTTCCACGCGCACGCAGGGATAGCCCCAGGGCACATGGTCGACCTTGGCCTCGAGGAAGCCGTCGAGATAGGCATTGGCCGCGAAGATCAGGTCGCCATAGGGCGTGCGGCGATCGGCCGGGATCGGACCCCAGTTCTCATCGGAGCTGTAGCGCAGGTAGTTGTCGGCGTTGAACAGCCAGTAGCCGGTGGTGGTCCAGATCACCTTGATCTCGGCGATCTTGTCGTGGTTCACGCGCAGCGTGACGCCGGCGACATAGGGCTCGTCCTGGTTGGTGACGATGATCTCGGTGAAGGTCGAGCAGGAGCGGTCGTCATACAGGCTCAGCGACTTGTCGATCACCAGCGGCTTGGTGAGGAAGCCGGTGTTGACGTCGGCGGGCTCCAGGTTTTCGGTGTAGCCCAGGCCGGTGGCCAGCGGCAGGCCGGAAATGTCGCCCTTGGCCTGCGCCTCGAGATACAGCCGCACGGCATGCTGCAGCCCGCCGCGCTGGCAGGACACCATCGGACGCTGCGTGGCCTGCGATGCAGGAGTGGCCTGCGCGCCGCCAGCGGCCGGAGCCTGGCCGGCACCGGCCATCATCGAAGCAAGCAGGGCACCGCAGAATGCGGCGCCGGTCGTGATCAGTTTCGAGCGGTTCACTTGACTCATCCCTCCTGGTTCATTCCTGATGTCACAGTCTTCCCTTCGCAAGAAGACTTCAGATGCCCGGCACCTCGCGCCGCCGCGTGGCGCGCCGATGCGCGATCTCCTGCACATAGATCGGGGTGCGCGTGTAGTCGCGTCCGCCGAGCGATTCGGGCATGGGCTGCAGCGGCACCATCGATTCAAGCAGCGCATCGGCGCGCGCCTCGACGCCGGGCCGCCATTCGGGCTGCAGCACCACGAACAGGTCGTTGTGCAGGATGCCGTCCAGCAGCACGCGTCCGACCACCACCGGATCCTGCGGCCGCGCCCAGTAGGGCGAGGGCGCTGGCGCCGGCGCCCGCGACTGGGCGGCGAAGGCGTTGGCGTTCGGATTGGCATTGGCGCCGCCGGCGGCCGCGCCGCGCGCACCACCCGCACCTGCGGCCTGCGCCGCCGCGGCCTCGTTGCGCAGCTCGTCCGGACGATAGTCCTCGCTGTCGCGCAGGTTGCTGGTGGTGTTGCCCGGCACGAAGCAGGTGGTGCCGATGTTGGTGCTGCGCAGTTCGTTGCGCAGCTGCTCCATCAGCGCCACCGCGGCAATCTTCGACACTGAATAGATGCCGGTGGACGGATTGGGCACGATGCCGCTGGTCGAGGTGGTGGTGACGATATGCGCGCCCTGGCCATGCGCGCGCATGCGCGGCACGAAGGTGTTCACGCCATACACCGGGCCCCAGAAGTTCACGCCCATGCCCCATTCCCAGTCGTTCAGCGAGCCGGTGGAGGCCGACTGCGTCAGGCCGACGCCGGCATTGTTGATCAGCACATGCACCGGCCCGAACTTCTGCTCGATGGCATCGGCGGTGCGCTGCCAGCCGTCCTTGTCCATCACGTCGTGCACCACGGTCATCAGCCGCGGATCATTGGCCGGGAAGTGCTTCAGCGCATCGGCCCACTGTCGATCGTCCAGGTTGCCGATCACGACCTTCGCGCCGGCCTCGTGCATCACGCGCGCAATGCCAAGGCCGATGCCGCTGGAGCCGCCGGTGATGTAGACCACCTTGTCTCGAACCGTGCTGAGGGTGGGCTGCTGCGAGTCGCCGGCGCCTGCGGGCGATTGAGCGCCCTGCGCAGCCTGCGCCGCGGCGGCCTCGCGCGGCGCCAGTCCTGCCGCAATCCCGGCGGCCCCGGCCGCCGCCATGCCCCCCAGCAGCCAGCGGCGATTCAAAGTCTGCTCGTCCATGTTTCCGTCCTGATGGTGCGTGGGTGGATGTCCGTGATGGCGTGGTGACGTGCGTTCAGCCTTCACCGAAGCCCTTGATGTCGCGATCGCGCGTGGCCCGCCGGTGCTTGATCTCCTGCACGAAGATGTCGGTGAAGTAGTAGCGCCCGGCATCCACGCCGGCCTGGATGTTCTCCGGCATCGGGTAGTAATCGACCATCGACTCGGCCATCGCCATGCCGCGCGCCAGCACGCCCTGGCGATACTCCGGTGCCGGGAAGATGAACAGGTCGTTGTTCAGGATGGCGTTCACCACCAGGCGGCCCACCATCAGCGGATCCTGCGGCCGCTGCCACAGTGGATTCACCGCCGCCGGTGCGGCGGCCGGACCACCACCGCGCGGCGCACCGCCACCACCCAGCGGACGCTGCGGCTGCTGCGGCCCGTCATTGCGCAGGTCCTCTGGCCGCGCCTGCTCGCTGCGCGCGATATTGGTGCTGGTCATGCCCGGCACCAGGCAGGAGGTGCCGATGTTGGTGTTGTGCAGGTCGGCGCGCGCCTGCTCCATCAGTCCGGTGGCGGCGATCTTCGACACCGCATAGATGCCCACCGGCAATCCGACGAGGATGCCGCTGGTGGATGTGGTGGTGACGATGTGCGAGGGCGTGCCGCGGGCGCGCATGCGCGGCACGAAGGTCTTGATGCCATAGACCGGGCCCCAGAAGTTGACGCCCATGCCCCAGTCCCAGTCGTTGTAGCTGCCCTCGACGATGCCCTGCTGCAGGCCGACGCCGGCGTTGTTCACCAGGATATCCACCGGACCGAACAGCTTCTCGATCTCGTCGGCCTTGCTTTCCCACGTGTCACGCTCCATCACGTCGTGCACGATGGTCTTCACGCGCGGATCGTCGGGCGGGAACTTCGGCAGCGCCTCGGCCCACTGGCTGTCGTTGTAGTTGCCGAGGATGACCTTGGCGCCGGCCTCATGCAGGGCCTGGGCAATGCCGAGGCCGATGCCGCTGGAACCGCCGGTGATGTAGGCGACCTTGTCCTTGATGTCGGTGATCGGCGGCTTCTGCGCCTCGCCGCGATCGGGGAATTCGGGGGCCGGACCACCCTGGCTGCCGGCCGGGTCGCCGGGGGTGGTGCAGGCTCCCAGCAGGCCCGCCGTGCCGGCCGTCACCGCCACGCCACCGAGGATCTGGCGGCGGCTCAGGTTCTTCTCGTCCATCGTCCCCCCCGGGGATTGTTGGTCAGGACCGGGGATTCTGAACCCATTCCACAGCCGGGCAAAGCGCTGCCGCGCCGGGCAATCAGAGCACCTTCTGCCAGTAGCCGACATCGATCCATCGATCGAGCTTGAAGCCCACGCTCTGCAAGGTGCCGGTATGCTGGAAGCCGAGCTTTTCGTGCAGCGTAACACTCGGTGCATTGGGCAATGCGATCAGCCCCACCGCGTTGCGGATGCCCTGCGCGCGCAGGGCCGCCAGCAGTTCCGAATACAGTCGCGTGCCGATGCCCTGGCCCTCGCGCCCATGCGCAAGGTACACGGTGGTCTCGACGCAATAGCGGTATGCGGCGCGGTCCTTGAACTGGCCGGCATAGGCATAACCCACGACGCCATTGCGGTTCTCGGCCAGCAGCCACGGCAGCGAGTGGCCCCGCACCGCACTGATGCGCGCCTCCATCAGCTTCGTCGACAGCGGCTCTTCCTCGAAGGTGACGATGGTGTGGCGCACATAATGGTTGTAGATGCCGCACAGGGACCAGGCGTCTGCCAGCGTCGCAGGGCGTATCGACAGACCACTCATCGCTCCCCCTTTACGCAGTCATGGCCGCAGGCCGAGTTCCCCAAGCAGGTGCGCCACCGGATACACCTGCGTCAGCGCCAGGCGCATGATGGCCGGGTGCACCGCCACTGCGCGGTTGCGCGCGGCGTCATGCCAGTATGCGCCGGAGATCGAGTGGATGTTGCCGTCGAACGCCAGCCCCACCACCTCGCCGCGCGCATTGACCAGCGGGCTGCCGGAGTTGCCGCCCACGATGTCGTTGGTGGTGACGAAATTCATGCGTGTGCCGGGGTCGAGCGCCTCGCGCTTCGAGAGCCAGCTGTCCGGCAGGCGGAAGGGATCGGTGCCGGTGGCCCGCTCGAAGGCACGTGCCAGCGTAGTGAAGGGCGCGATGTCGGTGCCGGCCTCGTTCCAGCCCTGCACCACGCCCGGGTTGATGCGCAAGGTGAATGTGGCATCCGGATACACGCTGGTGCCCAGCTGCGCGAAGCGCGTCGCGGCAATGGCCTGCGTGGCGGTGGTGACCACGGCCTCGACCTCGTCTTCATACTGCTGGCGCAGCGCCCGCGCCTCGGCATCCACCAGCCGCGCGATGCGGATCATCGGATCATCCGAGGCCTCGATGGCCGCCGCGCCACCTTCCCACAGCTGCCGCCGCACGGCCGCATCGTCGAGGCGGCTCTGCAACACCAGGCCCCGCGCCAGCTCCTCGGGCGAGAATTCCGCCAGCAGGTTGCGCACCAGCGGATGATCGGGCCCGAGGTATTCGCGCATGCGCGCAAGGCCAAACGACAGCGTCAGCAACTCGCGCGCCGCATACACCGGCACGTCGGCAAACAGCTGCTGCTCGATGCGCGGCAATGCCGTGTCGACGAACTCGCGCAGCCGCTGCTCGTCGGGCTTCGCGCGTTCGGCCGCCCCACGCACCAGCGCGCGCGCATAGCCGAACAAGGCGCTGTCGAAGCCGGCTGCGCCCTCGATGAAGGTATAGGGCACATGCAGCTGCTGCTCGCGCGCCATCGCGCGTTCGATCTGCACCCAGGGATCGGCACCGGCCGGGAAAGTGGCCGCGGCACGCAGCGCCTGTTCGGCTGCGCGTTTCTTCTCCATGGCCGCGCTGTCGAGCAGCGCATCGAGCTGGCGGCGGCGCACCTTGATGCGGTTCTCCACCGAGAACAGCGGATCCTTGGCGATGCGCGCAGCTTCGGTGCCGCGCCGCGAGAACTCGATGTAGCGCCCGCGCAGCTCGCTGGCGCGCAGCAGCCAGAACGGCAGCTTTGCGCGCTCGGACTCCAGCTGCGCCACGGTCAGCAGCCGCTGTGTGCTGCCGGGATGGCCGGAGACGAATACCGCCTCGCCATCGGCAGGTCCTTCCCAGTTGACCGGCAGATGCGCCGGTGACTTCGCCGGGGCGTCGTTGTCCCAGGCGCGCAGCAGCGCCATGTCCAGCGTCCAGCGCGGGAACTGGAAATTGTCCGGATCGCCGCCGAAGAAGCCGATGGCCGATTCCGGCGCGAACACGATGCGCACATCATCGAAACGCCGGTACTGGTAGAGGAAATACTGGCCACCGCCATACAGCGTCACCGCCTCGCAGCGGCGCGGATCGCGCGTGCCGGCGGCGGCCTGTTCGCAGGACTTCTCCAGCCGCGTCAGTGCCTGCTTGCGGGCCTCGTTGGCAGCGGCATCGTCCCTGCCGGCCATCGCCGCCTGCACCTCGGCGGTGATGTCCTGCGTGCCCATCAGCACGTCGGCGCGTTGCGTGGGGCAGCGCAGTTCGCCATCGCGGCCCGCGGCAATGAAGCCCTCGTGCACCAGGTCGTTGCCGGCGGTGGAAAGCTGCGCCAGGCACGAAGCCACGCAGTGATGGTTGGTCAGCATCAGCCCGTCCGGCGACACGAACGAGGCGGTGCAACCGGAGAGGCGCACCGTGGCCAGGCGCACGTGCCGCAGCCATTCAGGCGTGATGTCGACGCCGAGGCGCTCGCGCACCATCGCGGCGGGGAAGTTGTCCGGGGTCCACATGCCCTCGTCGGCATGCACCACCGTGGAGGCGATCAAGAGTGCGGGAAGCAGGCAGGCTGGGCGCGGCAGGGGCATGTCACGGCTCCATGAAGACCGGCCTGCATTGTAAGCGCGGAGCATCAGGCCGGATCGAGCTCCAGCAGCGCCACGCCATCAGGCGTAGGCAGCAGGCGATGCGCGCGACGCGCCAGCGCGGGCACGCGCGTGGCGGACCGCGCGCTGGCGCCGCTGCCGCCGCCATCGAACACCAGCAGCGGCTCCCGCCATGCTGCGGTCTCATGGCAGGCCAGCGGCATTCCGTCCACCAGCAGCGCCGGCCAGGGTTCGTCGGTGTCGCGCACCTCGCAGTCGAGGCGCTCCCAGAAGCCGCGCGCCTCGGCCAGGTCCGGGCAGGGCAGGCTCAATGTGCGGAACACGCCGGCCATGCTGCGCGCCGGCAGCTCCGCCGGTGCCGAGAAGGTGCGTGATTCCTGCACGCGCAGCAGCATGCCGCCCGGTTCGCGCAGTTCGAGCAGGTGGAAGTCCTCCGGGCCGAGGCGGGCGCGCTCCACGCCGATGAGCCGGTCGGCGAGCGCGCGTTCCAGCGCCGCAACTTCCGGGCGCACGAAGCTGACGCACACGGCGGCCTCGCCTGCGGCATGCAGCCCGATGGCAATGCCCTCGCACGCCAGTGCGCCATAGGCATGGGGCCAGATGTCGCCGGCCTCGCCGGCGGCGAAGCCGAAGTCCAGCCAGCGCTGCCAGGCTGCGGCGGTATCGCCCACCACCAGCGACAGTTCGAGGAAACGTCCCAGCATCGGTGGCGTCAGGTGGCCTGCAGCAGTGGCCGCAGCAGCGCGCCGATCACCGCCACATGCGCCGCATCGGCATTCAGCGCCGGGATGTAGCGCAGCGATGCACCGCCGGCGGCGACGAAGGTTTCCGCGCCCTCGTGGCCGATCTCGTCCACCGTCTCCAGGCAGTCCACGGCAAAGCCTGGACAGATGGCATCCAGTGTGCGCACGCCGCGCCCGGCCAGCTGCACCAGGATTTCATCGGTGTAGGGCTTCAGCCATTCGGCCGCGCCCACGCGTGACTGGAAGCTCAGGCTCCACTGGTCGGCATGCAGCCCCAGCGCGGCGGCCAGCGCCTCGGCGGTCATCCGGCAGCGCCGCTCATAGGGATCGCCCTCATCGCAGTAGCGCTTCGGAATGCCATGGAAGGTCATCAGCAGGTGGTCGCCGTCGCCATGGCGCGCGCGATGCGCGCGCACCGTGCCGGCCAGCGCCTGGATGTAGGCCGGCTCCACCGCATAGTCGGGCAGCACATGCAGCGCGGGCACCTGCCGCCAGGCACGCAGCGCTGCGCCCACCTGGTCCATCGTCGCCGCATTGGTGGTGCCTGAGTATTGCGGGAACAGCGGCAACACGACGATGCGCTCGGCGCCGGCCTCGCGCAGGGCGGCCAGTCCCTGCGCCACATCCGGCGTGGAATAGAGCATGCCCAGTTCCACCGCCACCGGTTCACCCTGCGCATCCACGAGGCTGGCGCGCAGTGCATCACGCAGCGCCAGCGAATGGCACAGCAGCGGCGAGCCCTGCTCCGTCCACACGCGACGGTACTTGGGCAGCACCCGCGCCGGCCGCAGCGGCAGGATGATGCCGTAGAGGATGGGATTCCAGACCAGCCGCGGCGTCTCGATGGTGCGACGATCCGACAGCAGCCGCCGCAGGAAATTGCGCACGCCGCCAGCGGTGAGGCTGTCGGGCGTGCCGGAGTTCACCAGCAGCAGGCCGGTGCGCCAGGGCGGCGCATCGCGGTACTGCGCGGAGGGCGTGAAATCAGGCATCGCCCCATTCATCCAGCGGCTGCTCGTCGTCCTCCAGCTTCTCGGCCAGGTGCCGGGCGAAGAACTCAAGCGTGCGCTCGCGGGCCAGTCGCGCGGAGGCCGCATCGAAGGAGGCGCGCTGGTCGCAGTTGAAGCCGTGGTCGGCCGGATACAGGTGGAACTCGCCTTCCGGATGCGCGGCGCGGATCTTCGCGATGCTGGCCGGCGGAATGCTCTGGTCCTTCTCGCCGAAATGGTATTGCACCGGCACCCGCGGCTTGCGGTCGAGCAGCTGCACGGTGCGCGTGCCGTAGTAGGACACCGCGGCGCGCACCGGCAGCTCGCAGGCGGCCAGCCAGGCGACGCTGCCGCCCCAGCAGTAACCCACCACGCCCACCGGACCGTTGCGCTTCATCACGTTGATGCAGGCGGTGAGGTCGGCCAGGATCTGCGCCTCGGTGAGCTGCAGCGCATAGCCGCGGCCCTGCTCCACCGATGCGGCGCTGTAGTCCAGTTCCACATTGCGGCGCACGCGGTCGAACAGGCTGGGCGCGATGGCCACGTAGCCTTCGGCGGCAAAGTCTTCGGCCACCGCGCGGATGTGCGAATTCACGCCGAAGATCTCCTGCAGCACCACGATGGCGCCGCGCGGCGTGCTGGTGGCCGGCGCCAGCCAGGCGTCGAACTCGTGGCCGTCGCGGGCCATCAGGCGGGTGAAATCACCTTTCTTTTCGCGCTTCATGTGCACTCCTCGGGTGTTGGCCGCGGCGGCCGGGGCGTCAGGGTCGCTCGACGATGGCGGCCACGCCCATGCCACCGGCCGTGCATACCGAGATCAGCCCGCGGCGTGCATGCGGCAGCTCGTCGAACAGCTTTGCGGCCACGGCCAGGATGCGCGCGCCGGTGGCGGCAAAGGGATGCCCCATCGCGATGCTGCTGCCCTTGATGTTCAGCTTGCTGCGGTCGATGGAACCCAGCGGCGCATCGCGGCCCAGCATCTCGCGGCAGTACTCCACCGACTCCCAGGCCTTCAGCGTGCACAGCACCTGCGCGGCAAAGGCCTCGTGGATTTCATAGAAGTCGAAGTCCTGCAGCGCGAGCCCCGCATCCTGCAGCATCGCCGACACCGCATGGGCCGGCGCCATCAGCAGGCCTTCATGGCCAGTGGCGAAATCCACCGCCCAGCTCCGGCCCTGCGTCAACACGGCCTTCACTGGCAGGTCGCGCGCCCGCGCCCATTCCTCGCTGGCCAGCAGCACCGCCGCCGCGCCGTCGGTGAGCGGGGTGCTGTTGCCGGCCGTCAGCGTGCCTTGCGGACCCGGGTCGAACACGGTGCGCAGCTTGCCGAGCCTTTCCAGCGAAGTGTCGGCACGCACATTGTTGTCGCGCTTGAGGCTGCGGAAAGGCACGACCAGGTCGTCATGGAAGCCGGCCTGCCAGGCGGCCGCGGCATTGTGATGGCTGCGCATGGCCAGTTCGTCCTGCTCCTGGCGCGACACCTGCCAGCGTTTGGCCATCAGTTCGCAGCTCTGCCCCATCGACAGTCCGGTGCGGGGCTCGACCACGCCAGGCATGATGGGCTTGAAGTGCCGCGGCCGCAGGCCGAGCCAGGGCTTGAACCGCTGCCAGAAAGAGCGGCCGCGATAGCTGGCCAGCAGCAGCTCGCGATAGGAAGACGGATAGACCACCGGCGGATCGCTGATGGTGTCGACGCCGGCGGCAATGCCGGCATCGATCTGGCCGAGCGCGATCTTGTTGCCCACCAGGATGGCCGCCTCGAGGCTGGTGCCGCAGGCGCGCTGGATGTCCAGGCCCGGTGTCTGCGGATGCAGGCCGGAACCCAGCACGCACTCGCGCACCAGGTTGAAGTCCTTCGAATGCTTCAGCACCGCGCCGGCGATCACATCGCCCAGGCGCTGGCCGGAGAGTGCATGGCGCTCGACCAGGCCGCGCAATGCGGCGGTGAGCATGTCCTGGTTGCCGACGCCGGCGTAAGCGCCATGCGCACGCGCGAAAGGTATGCGCGTACCGCCGACGATCGCGACGCGTCGCACCGAGCCTGCTGCCAGCATGAGCTACCTCTTTCAGTGGAATAGTAAACCCGGAGCGCTAGTGTAGACTGCCCCGCCACATGGGGCGCGCCATCGATACCATCTTCGAAAGACGTCTGGCCGCCCTGGTCAATTTCCGCGAACGCGGGGTGCTGCAGGGCGGACTGAAGGGCGTGGAGCGCGAGTCGCTGCGCGTCACGCCCGAGGGCCGCATCTCGCATGCCCTGCATCCGCCGGCGCTCGGTGCGCCGGTGGCCAGCGAGCACATCACCACCGATTTTTCCGAGGCGCTGATCGAGATGGTCACGCCGGCGTTCAGCACCAGCTGGGAGCTGCTGCAATACCTCTGCGACCTGCACCAGTTCGTGCACCGGCACCTGGGCGAGGAGGTGCTGTGGGCCAACTCGATGCCCTGTCGCCTGGGCGGCGACGCCGATGTGCCCACCGCGCAATACGGCAGCTCGCATGTCGGGATGATGAAATATGTGTATCGCGAGGGCCTGCGGCACCGCCATGGCGCGCTGATGCAGGCCATCTCCGGCCTGCACTTCAACTATTCATTCCCGGCCAGGCTGTGGGAGGTGCATGCCGCGGCCAGCGCGCAGCGCGATGGCGACACGCAGCACTTCCGCTCCGCACGCTACTTCGACCTGCTGCGCAACTACCGCCGGCTGTCGTGGATCGTGCTGTTCCTGTTCGGCGCCTCGCCGGCCGTGGGACGCGACTTCGCCGGGGCGGACATCGACGGCCTCGTGGCGCTGGACGACCAGGTCGCCGCCGGACTGCACGCCACGTCGCTGCGCATGAGCGACATCGGCTATCGCAACCGCAACCAGGCCGGCGTCAGCGTGTCGGTGAACAGCCTCGATGAATACCTGCGCGACCTGAAGCATGCGGTGACCACGCCGCATCCGGAGTACAGCCGGCTCGGCGTGCAGCGCGACGGCCGCTGGATCCAGCTCAACACCAATGTGCTGCAGATCGAGAACGAGTACTACACGCCGATCCGCCCGAAGCGGGTGGCGCGTTCCGGCGAGAGCCCCAGCAGCGCCCTGCGCCGCGGCGGCGTGGAATACATCGAGATGCGCGCGCTGGACTGCTCGGCCACCGACCCGATGGGCGTGAATGGCAACAAGGTGCGCTTCCTCGAGGCCTTCGCGGTGCTGTGCATGCTGAAGGACAGCCCGCCCGTCGGCATCAGCGAGCAGGAAGCCATCGACGACAACTTCCTGAAGGTGGCGCGTCGCGGCCGCGAGCCGGGACTGAACCTGCGCCGCGATGGCCGCCCTGTGCCACTGGCTTCCTGGGCGGCAGAGATCCTCGATTCGATGACCGGCATCTGCGAGCTGCTCGACGAGGGCGATGCGACGCGGCCCTATGCCGCCGCGCTGCGCACGCAGCAGGAGAAGGTGGCCGATGCATCGCGCACCCCGTCGGCCCGCCTGCTCACAGCGCTGCAGCAGGGCGGGGAGGATTTCTTCACGATGACGCTGCGCATGTCGCGGGCGCATCGCGACTACTTCCTGGCGCTGCCGCCGCCGAATGCCGGGCGCCTGGCCGAGTTCGAGGAAGAGGCGCGCCAGTCCCACGCCAAGCGGGCCGCGATGGAAGCAGGCCAGACGGGCCGCTTCGAGGATTACCTCGCCGACTGGTTCGCGCGCATCTGACGCAGGCGCCGGCGCGCGCCGGCCAGCGCCATCAGTCCGAGCCATGCCAGCGCGTGGCCGGCGAGTCCGCCGCCACCCCCATCGCCGCCGGTAACCGGCGACACCGGCGGTTGAACCACGCCTTCCGGACTGAGCTTCTGCAGGCAGGACGCGGCCTGCACCCGCGGCGCCATCTGCGCCAGGCTGCAGGCCGAGAACTGCTGGCTGCCATTGATGCGCGGCGCCATCAGGAACTGGTTGCCGGTGGTGGTGGCGCAGGCGCCGCCTTCCTCGCCATCGTGCGGCGCGCCGAACACATGCGCGATCTCGTGCGCGGCGATCAGCGCGGCAAAGGTGGCCGGCCCACGCGCCTCGGACAGGCTGGCGCTGAAACGGCGGTTGCACAGCGTGTCGAGGTAGGCCAGTCCCACCGTGCGCCGCTCCAGGTCGCGGCCGGTGAACAGGTGCGTCAGCGCGGTCTGCCGCTGCCAGGCATTGCTGGCGCGCCACGCCGACAGCTCGTCGAGCAGCCCGCTGGGCTCGTCGGTGTCGGTGAACGGATCGGAGCGGCGCTGCGTGAACAGCGTGACGCTGTCGGCCGTCACCTCGACGCCGACCTGGTTGCTGAACAGCCCGTCGATGACATTCAGGCGCGCCAGCAGGTTCGCTTCCAGCTCGCCGCCATCGCGCGCGGCCAGCGCCGAGTCGGCCACGATGGCCAGCTTCAGCCGGTGCGTGGGACCTGCGGTGGCCGCGGCCATGTCCGGCGTCATCGCCGATGCCAGTGCCTGCGCCATCCGCTGTCCGTTGCCCGGCGGCGCATGCCGCAGGTCGCCCTCGAACGAGGCTTCCTCCCACACCACATCGCGCAGGCGGAACACCATCGGCTGCAGCGGGCGCGAGGGCAGCGCCTTGCGCTGCGCCGCGGCCAGCGCGCCGGCCGACTCGATGCCGAAGAATTCGCTGCCGTCGAACCACAGGCCGCTCCAGCGGCTGCCGATGCGCGTCACCGACACCCAAGAGCCGGCATGGCCGATGACCTCGCCGGTGAACGCCTCGGCATCGGATCCGCGCGCCACTGCACCCAGCGTGGCATGTCGGCGCAGCCGCAGCGTGTGCACGCCCGCGGGCGTTTCGACGCGCAGCTGCAGCTGCTGCGCATCGCCGGCGGGCGATGCGCGCACCACGCCGGCATCGGCATGCAGCAGCTGCAGGTCGGCGGCGCGCGCACCGGTGACGGCCAGCGCCCCGCACAGCAGAAGAAGGAGACGTCGAAGTGCACCGGCAGCGGGCATCGCACCAGCATCGCGCGCGCGTTGCATCATGTCGCCCTGAATTGGTGCAGTGTCATGCAGTGGCGTGGCCCGGAAGGCTGCGATGCCCCGGGTTTGGCGCTAGGATGGTCGTGGCACGAAAGGTGCAATCTGACATCCAGTCCCCTGGACCGCTCGGAACGCCATAGAGAATTACGGAGGCGGGAGTCTCGCATGAAACTGGTTACTGCAATCATCAAGCCTTTCAAACTTGACGACGTTCGTGCCGCGTTGTCTGAAATCGGGGTTTCCGGCATGACGGTCACGGAAGTGAAGGGCTTTGGTCGCCAGCGCGGCCATACCGAGCTGTACCGTGGTGCCGAGTATGTCGTGGACTTCGTGCCCAAGACCCGGATCGAGGTCGCAGTTCGCAGCGACCTGGTCGATCAGGTCATCGAGGCCATCCTGAAGGCCGCCAAGACCGGCAAGGTCGGCGACGGCAAGATCTTCATCACCGAGATCGACCGCGTGATCCGCATCCGCACGGGCGAGACGGACGACTCGGCCCTCTGATCAGGCCTGCACCACGTGCAGCGTGGGTTCCTGGCGCGACATCGCCAGGGCCCCGCTGCGCACGATCTCGAGCAGCTCACCCTGCCTGGCGAGGTTTCCGGCCAGTTCGTTGATCGCCGCCTCGCTCGAGGTGAGTTCCACCACCAGGTAGTCGCGCTCGTCGGCCATCACCCGGCCGCCGGCCTGGTCCACCTGCGCCCGCACCGCGTCGCGCTGGCCGGGCTTCACGCGCAGCTTCAGCAGCGCCAGCTCGCGCTCGATGTGGTCCTCGCCGGTCATGTCATCGACCGCCACCACGTCGATCAGCTTGTGCAGCTGGTTGACGATCTGCTGCACCACGGCGTCGGAACCCTGGGTCACCAGGGTCAGGCGCGACAGGCTGGGATCGTCGGTTGCTGACACCGACAGGGATTCGATGTTGTAGCCGCGGCTGGAGAAGAGGTTGGCCACGCGCGACAACGCGCCCGACTCGTTTTGCAGGAGAATTCCGATGATGTGACGCATAGTTGTCGCATGGTAACCTTTACGACCCCATGAACGACACCGCCACCCAGGCCGAACTTCCGGCACACCCTCTCGCAGGCCAGGTCATGACGGGCGCTGCCATGGTGGTGCAGGCCATTGCCGACGAGGGCACCTCCGCCATCTTCGGATACAGCGGCGGTGCAGTGCTGCCCTGCTATGACGCCGTCTTCCTCTACAACGAGGCACAGGTGGCATCCGGCCGTCCGCAGCTGCCGCTGATCGTGCCGGCCAACGAGCAGGCCGCCGGCTTCATGGCCGCGGGCTACTCCCGTTCCACCGGCCGTGTCGGCGTCGCGATGGTCACCTCCGGTCCCGGCGCCACCAACATGGTCACCCCGGTGCGCGACTGCATGGCCGATTCCATCCCGATGGTGGTGATCTGCGGCCAGGTGGCCCGTTCAGCCATCGGTTCCGACGCCTTCCAGGAAGCCCCCATCGCCGCGGTGATGGGCGCGGTGGCCAAGCATGTGTTCCTGGTCACCGATCCGGAGAAGCTCGAGGGCACCATCCGTGCCGCCTTCGAGCTGGCGCGCACCGGCCGCCCGGGTCCGGTGGTGGTCGACATCCCGAAAGACGTGCAGAACTGGCAGGGCACCTACCAGGGCCGCGGCATGGTGGCCTCGATCGGCACCTACCAGAACCGCCTGCGGCAGATGGCCGCGCGCCGCCTGTCCGAGGCACAGCTCGACTCCTTCTTCACGCTGCTGGGCCAATCGCGCCGGCCGCTGATCTATGCCGGTGGCGGCGTGGTGCTGTCCAATGCCACCAGCGAGCTGCGCGAGCTGTCGACGCTGCTGGGCATCCCGGTGGTCACCACGTTGATGGGCATCGGTGCGGTCGACACCACCTCGCCGCTGGCACTGCGCATGCTGGGCATGCATGGCACCGCGTTTGCGAACTATGCCGTCGAGGACTGCGACTTCCTGATCACGCTGGGCGCGCGCTTCGACGACCGCGTCGCCGGCAGCCCGGCGAAGTTCGCGCCGCGCGCGCGCGCCATCGCGCAGTTCGACATCGACGCGGCCGAGATCAACAAGGTCAAGCCGGTGCAGTGGCACCACGTGGGCCACCTGAAAGACTCATTGAAGAGCCTGGTGGCGCATGCGCGCACGCTCGATGCGAAGCCGGACTACTCCGTGTGGCACCAGGAACTGGCTGGGCTGAAAGAATCGCATCCGATGAACTTCGATCGCGACAGCGAGGTCATCCAGCCCTACTACGTGATCGAGGAGATCAACAAGCTCACGCGCGGCGAGGCGATCATCTCCACCGGCGTCGGCCAGCATCAGATGTGGGCCGCGCAATACTTCGACTTCAAGGATCCGCGCCTGTGGCTCACCTCCGGCAGCATGGGCACGATGGGCTTCGGCCTGCCGGCCGCGCTGGGCGCGCAGGTGGCGCATCCTGCGCGCCTGGTCATCGACATCGACGGCGATGCCAGCATCCGCATGAACATGGGCGAGCTCGAGACCGCCACCACCTACAACCTGCCGGTGAAGGTGTGCGTGCTGAACAACATCGGCGACGGCATGGTGCGCCAGTGGCAGAAGCTGTTCTATGCCGGCCGCATGGCCTGCACCGACAAATCGCTGCACACCAAGGATTTCGTCAAGGCCGCGCAGGCCGACGGCTTCCGCTACGCGGTGCGCCTGGCCAGCAAGGCCGACGTGCCGCGCGTGATCAAGGAATGGCTGGAGTTCGATGGCCCGGCCTTCCTCGAGGTGATGATCGATCCGGATGCCGGCGTATATCCCATGGTTCCGCCCGGTGCGGGCTATGACGCGATGATTACGGGCGATCACATCCGCGGGCGCCAGGCGCCGGCGGTGGTCGAGAAGCCCGGCGCCGGGATGTTCTAGCCCGGCCGCATTTCCGCCATGCCCCGCAACGGCCAGCAGCAGGAGCCCGCGTCGCAGCCGCGCCTGCGGCGTGCCTATTACGATTGCCGGTACGGGCAGCTGCACCTGCACAATGCCATTCCGCCCGGCGGCGGATTCGATGAACTCACCTCGGTGATCTGTCTGCACGGGCAGGGCGAGGGCGGGCAGGTGTTCCTGCCTTTCATGCAGTCGCTGGGCGCTCAGCGCTCGGTGTATGCCTTCGACCTGCCGGGCACCGGTGGCACCGATGCGGCGCCGGGCGTGCCGACCACCGATGCCGCCGTGCATGCGGCCTGCGACTTCCTCGACAACATGCGCATCCGCAGCGTCGATGTGCTGGCGCGCGGCAGCGGCGCCGCGGCCGCGCTGCGGCTGCTGGAGCAGCGCGGTGCGTCGATCCGGCGCGTGGTGCTGATCGATGCGGCCGGCACGGTGCGTTCCGGCCCGAAGCTGATCGTGCTCGCCGCTGCCGAAGCCACTCCGGCGCGGCTGGTGGAACTGCTGGCTCCCTGAAATGGAACCGCCCTCCAGGCCCGGACAGCCCGGCAGCTTCGATCTGGACAGCACCGACACGCTGCCGCTGCTCAAGGAGGAGGATGCCGAAGCGCAGGCGCCGCCGCCGCCCGGCGTCGAACCGGTGCGCATCCGGCCGCGCGTGCGTGTGCGCGACGCCGGGCCGCCAGAACATGCGCTCACCGATACCTTCCAGGGCCCGGCGCTGGCGCCGATCGCGGCCAGGCCGGTGGATACATCCGACCTTGCGGCCACGCTGCGCGAGCACGAGCTGCAGCTGCAGCAGGCGACGGAACGCATCGCCGCGCTGGACATGCAGCTGGATGCGGCGAACCAGCGTTGCCGTGAACTGGAAAGGGAGTGCGCGATGCTGCGCGAGGCCGCGGCCGTGTCCGCGGCTTCCGGTCCCATGCCGGCCTTGCCGGCGGATGCGGCACATCTGCCCGCACACGATGCGCAGCTGCAGCAGCTGCGCCGCCAGAACGAGCTGCTGCACGAGGCGCTGTGCAGCATGCAGGCGCGCATCGACGTGCACGCGGCGATGCTGGCCGAGGCCGAGGATGCGATGGCCGCCGCACGCGCCGGCAGCCCCGCAGCAGCCACGCCGGCCACGCCCGAAGCGCCGGCACCACGCACCGACTGGCAGGCGCGTTTCATCGAACTGGAAACCGTGCTCGAGTCCGAGCGCGCCGCGGCTGCCGAGCGGGCACGCGAACATGAGCAGCAATTCGCCCGGCTGCAGGCCGAGCTGGCCATCGCGCGGGGCCGACCGGATGGCTCCGGCGGTGCCGCGGCCATCCGCACGCTGCCCATCGGCAGCAAGCTGCGCGTGCTGGTGCGCGAGGAGCAGG
>CAYQJU010000056.1:0-17401 GCA_964417875.1 uncultured Steroidobacteraceae bacterium | reverse complement strand
CGCTTGGCCACCCACTTGGACATGGCCAGCGAGATGAAGGCGCCGCCGAAGCCGAACACTGCGGCGAAGGCGAGCAGGGCGCCGTAGTAACTGCGGCCTTGCGGATCACTCAGGTACTGGTCGAGGCCGAACAGGCGCACGACCACCGACAGCACGACGAGGACGGCAATGTTGGTTGCGATCAGCAGCAGGACGCGTTTCATGAGTTTCGGATCGACCTCGATGGGAGAGACTTCCCCTATTTTAGACCGGCGCGGGGTTTTTCAAGGACTCAAAATGCCCGTCGGATCAAGATCTTGCCGGCCCGGTTCCACCGGCGCCCGTGTAGTATCCGGCCGGTGAGCGCACCCTCCATCGCAGCAGCGGCAAACAGCTGCCCACGCTTCGCAGAGCGCACCTTGGGCGACTATCGGGCCCGCTGGCTGGCCACCGTCGATGAGGCCTATGCGGAGATGGAGCGCCGCATCGACGCGGCCCGGCATTGCGTGCGGCTGGAAACCTACCTGATGCGCGAGGAGGGCCCCGCAACCCTGCTGCGCGAGGCGCTGCTGCGCGCCTGCGCCCGCGATGTGGAAGTGCGCGTGCTGCTCGATGCCTTCGGCTGCGAAAGCGTCAGCGAGGAATTCGTGCAGCCACTGCGCGAGGCCGGTGCGCGTGTCGTGCGCTTCAATCCGCGGCGTTTCCTGCGGCGCGCGATCCGCAACCACCGCAAGCTGCTGGCCTGTGATGGCACGCACGCCATCGTCGGTGGTTTCAACGTCGCGCCGGAATATGCCGGGGATGGTGTCACGCATGGCTGGTGCGACAGCGGCGTGAGCGTCAGCGGTCCGGTGGTCAGGCTGCTGGAGCGCAACTTCGATGCCATGCTGCAGCTCGCGCCGTTCACGCCGCGCGCCTACCAGCGCTTCCGCCGGGAGATGCGCCACAACTGGCGCGCCGCGGTCGAGCCGGATGCGCCGGTGCAGGTGATCAGCTCCGGTCCCGGCATGCCGCGCGGGGTGCTGGGTTATGTCCTGCGCCGCGACCTGGCGCAGGCGCACCAGGTGGCCATCGCCTCGGCCTATTTCGTGCCCTCGAAGCTGCTGCGCCGGCTGCTGTATCGCGTGGCGCGCGGGCCGGGCCGGGTGCGCGTGCTGCTGGCCGGCAAGAGCGACGTGCCGCTGGCACGCCTTGCGGCCGAGCGCTTCTACAAGTTCCTGCTGGGCCGCCGCGTGCGGGTGTACGAGTACCAGCCGCAGATCCTGCACGCCAAGGTGGTGGTGATGGATTCCATCGTCTGGTCCGGCTCAGGCAACCTCGACCGCCGCAGCCTGTCGATCAACTACGAACTGCTGCTGCGCTTCGACTGGCCGGAACTGGCCGATGACGCGCGCACCTGGTTCGCGCATGCGCTGCGCCACTCGAAGATGGTGCACCTGGCCCGCTGGCGGCGCGGACGCAGCATCTGGCGCCGCCTGGCGTCGATGTTCGCGTGGCTGATCCTGGCGCGGCTGGATCCGCTGGTGGCGCGGCGGGGGTTTCGCGGGATGTCCTGAGGTCCCCGTGACCAGTTCCGACTGGGCAGGTGGTACGCCACCCGCGGCCGTTGCAACAAGGCACCGTCCAATCTAACGTTCAGCCTCCTGCAAACGTCGTGAGATCACCCCCGTGAACCGCATTGCCACCGCCCTGCTGATTCCCCTCTGTGCTGCCTTCGCATGGACGGACGTCGCCTCCGCCCAGGGGCTGCTGGACCGCGCCCGCCGTGCTGCCGAGCGTGGCGTCGAGCGCGCCGTGGAGCGCGAGGCCGAGCGCCGCGCCGACCGCGCGGTGACCGACGCCATCGAATGCGCGGTGGGCGATAGCGCCTGCGCCGAGCGGGCCAGCGCCGAGGGGCGCGAGGTGGTCTACAAGAATCCCGATGGATCGGCGGCTCCGGCCGCACCCGCCGCCACCGCGGGTGGCGCCTCGGCCGGCGCGGCTGCGCCCGGCGCGAACGCGACTGCCGCGCTGCGTCCCGGCGAGGGGGTCTGGGCCAACTACGATTTCACGCCGGGCGAGCGCGTCCTCTTCTACGACGACTACAGCAACGACCGTGTGGGCAACTTCCCGCGCCGGCTCACCTTCGGCGAGGGCAACATGGAAGTGGTCGAGTGGCAGGGCGGCCGCTACCTGCGTGTCACCGCGATGAGCGCGCTGCAGGTTCCCCTTCCCGAAACGCTGCCCGAGCGTTTCACCATCGAGCTGGAAGTCCACAACGCGCATGACGAGTGGCTGGCCGTGATGACCGCGCCGGAAGTGACCGGCAAGCCGACCAACTACGGCACGTACAAGGCGTCCTACTTCCTCATCGAGCACGACGCCGGCGGACTGGAGGGCGAGGGTCCGCGTGCAACCAACCGCACCTTCGCAGTCCGCGACGGACTGACGCCGGTGCGCATTGCCGTGGATGGCTCCTACGCCAAGATGTATTTCGGCGAGCAGCGGGTGGTGAACGTCCCCAACGCGGTGATCCGTCGCGGCGACGCCCTGCACCTGATCTTCTGGTCTGCCCGGCCCGACAGGCCCACCTACCTTGGGCCCATCCGCGTCGCGGCCACGGACCGCACGCTGCAGGATGCGCTGGCCGCTGATGGCCGCGTGGCCACGCAGGGCGTGCTGTTCGACACCGCCAGTGCGCGCATCCGTCCCGAATCCACGCCGACGCTGAAGGACATCGCCGATGCGCTGCGCCAGCGCAGCGACCTGCGCCTGCGGATCGAGGGCCACACGGACAATTCCGGCACCGCGGACGGCAACCGAACGCTGTCCGAGAGCCGCGCGCAGGCGGTGGTCGCGTACCTCGTCGAGCGTGAGGGCATTGCCGCCAACCGCCTCGAGGCAGCCGGCGTGGGGCAGGACCAGCCCGCCGCGGACAATGGCACGCCGGAAGGCCGCCAGCAGAATCGCCGCGTGGAACTGGTGGTGCTGCGCTGAGGAAGCAACGGGCCGCGGGCTGAGAGGCAGATCCTCCGCCCGCGGCAATGCGAGCGCCGTCGCGGGCCGGCCAACCCGGCTGGCGTGCTACTCGCCGACCTCATACACGATGAACGTCTGATCCGCCGCGCGCAGCTGCTCGCGCATCTGGTTGATGTATTTCAGGTCGCGCGACGGCCCGACGCGCACGCGGTGCCATTCCTTCTCGTCGATGGTCACGCGCTGGATCGAGGCATTGATGCCCTGTTTGGCCAGCCGGTCGCGCAATCGCTCGGCATCGGCCTGGTTGCGCGAGGAGGTGACCTGCAGCACATAGGCGCCTGGTTTCGAGATGGTTACCGAGGGCTGGTCGCGGCGCGGATTGCGGTCGGCCTCCTGCACCACCACCTCGAACTTCGGCAGCATGTCATAGAAGTCGTACTGCTCGGCCGGGTCGGGTTCTTCCGCGGAGGACACTTCGGCCGCAGCGACCACCGGATCGGCGACGGGCTTCGGTTCTTCTTCTCCCGGCTGCGACTGCACCCACACATAGGCGGCGATGGCAAGACCGATGGCCAGCCCCAGCCCGAACTGGCGGTAATCACGCAGGCTCAGCGTCTCGCCGTTGCGGCGGGAGCCGTGCTTGTAATCGCGGGCCGCGAGTCGTTGCCTTGCCACGATTACATGGTCTCCGGAGCCGATACCCCCAGCAGGCCCAGGCCGTTGCGGATCACCTGCTGCGCGGCCAGTGCCAGCGCGATGCGCGCATTGCGCAGCCGCGCATCCTCGACGATGAACTGCTCGGCGTTGTACCACGTGTGGAAGGTCTGCGCGAGTTCGCGCAGGTAATGCACCACCACATGCGGCGCGCGCTGCGCGCCGGCGAACGCGATCATCTCCGGATACTTCGCAAGCGCCGTCAGCA
Organism: uncultured Steroidobacteraceae bacterium; assembly: GCA_964417875.1. Classification (GTDB taxonomy): domain Bacteria; phylum Pseudomonadota; class Gammaproteobacteria; order Steroidobacterales; family Steroidobacteraceae; genus ZC4RG30. The sequence continues at coordinate 13,542 of CAYQJU010000056.1, read as the reverse complement.
CCGCGGTTTCATGCGCGGAAGTCAGCGTGTCGAGACTCGCGAGCGCCACCGCGGCATCGTAGACATGGCCCTTGGCAGCCAGCTGGCGCTGCACGCTGGCAACGCGCGCATGCGCGTACTGGATGTAATAGACCGGGTTCTCGTTGCTGCGCGACTTCGCCAGCTCCAGGTCGAAGTCCAGGTGCTGGTCGTGGCTGCGCATCACATAGAAGAAGCGGCAGGCATCATTGCCCACCTCGGCGCGCAGCTGCCGCAGCGTGATGAACTGCCCGGCGCGCGTCGACATCGGCACCTTCTCGCCCTTGCGGAACAGCGACACGAACTGCACCAGCAGCACTTCCAGCGATTCGGGTGGCTGGTCCAGCGCCGCAAGGCCCGCGCGCACGCGGGCGGTGTAGCCGTGGTGATCCGAGCCCAGCACGTCAAGCAGCAGGTCGTAGCCCCGCTCGCGCTTGTCGAGGTGATAAGCGATGTCGGACGCGAAGTAGGTTTTCACGCCGTTCTCGCGCACTACCACGCGATCCTTCTCGTCGCCGAAGGTGGTGGCACGGAACCACTGGGCGCCATCCTTCTCGTAGATGTGGCCCTGCTGGCGCAGGCGCTCGAGCGCACGGTCGATGGCGCCGCTGGTCGCCAGCGAGGCCTCCGAGTACCAGCGGTCGTAGGTGACGCCGAACTCGGTGAGGTCGTTCTCCATGTCGGCGAGGATGGCCTTCAGCCCCAGCTGCACCACCTCGTCGAAGCCGGCCTCGCCGAGCAGCGTGCGCGCACGTGCGATCACCGCATCAATGTAGGCTTCCTTGTCGCCACCCTCGGGTTCGTCCGGCGGCAGGTTGCCGAACACCTCGCCCTCAGGCCGCAGCAGCCGCTCGCCCGCATGCTGCAGCAGCTCGGCGGCGATCTCGCGGATGTAGTCGCCCTTGTAGCCGTTCGCCGGGAAGGTGAACTTCTCGCCCAGTACTTCCAGGTATCGCAGCCACACGCTGGCGCCGAGGATGTCGACCTGCCGGCCGGCATCATTGATGTAGTACTCGCGATAAACCTCATGGCCATTGGCCGCGAGCAGGTTCGACACGCTGGCGCCCACCGCCGCCAGCCGGCCGTGGCCAACATGCAGCGGGCCGGTCGGGTTGGAAGACAGGAATTCGGCCAGTACGCGCTGCCCCGCACCCGACTGGTTGCGTCCGTATTGCTCACCCTCGGACAGGATCCGGCGCACCACCTCCGCCTGCGCATCGCGCGCCAGGAAGAAGTTGATGAAGCCGGCGCCGGCAATCTCGACCTTCTCGATGCCGCGATGGGCCGGCAGCGCACCGACGATGGCCTGCGCCAGTTCGCGCGGCGGCTTGCGCGCCGCCCTGGCCAGGCGCATCGCCACATTGCTGGCGAAGTCGCCATTGGCGGCATCGCGCGTGCGCTCCACGCCGAGGTTGTCGAGCGGGGTGTCGGCCGGTAGCAGGGAGCCGGAGAGCTGCGCCATCGCGGCGCCGAGCAGTTGTTCGATTTCGTGCTTCATGGAGGCCGGCAAGTCTACCTGCAGCGCCTGCGCCGGACACGCCCGCCGGGCTTCAGAACAGCTCCAGCGGATCCACGTCCAGCGCCCAGCGCAGCGAACGGGGCGCGCTGATGCCGGCAAGCTGCGGCACCCAGGTGGCGAGGAAGGACTGCAATGCCCCGCGATGGACTGATTCCACCAGCAGCTGGGCATGGTGCCGCCCGGCCCGGCGTGACATGGCCGCCGGCACCGGCCCGCGCAGCAGCACCCCGGATGGCGGCGCCAGCAGTGCCCTTGCCCGCGACAGGAATCCCGTCGCGCCCGCCGCCGTGACATCCGACGCCCGCAGCGCGGCCATGCGCGAGAACGGCGGCCACTGCGCCTGCGCGCGATCGGCCAGCGCGTCGCCGGCAAAGCCGGCATACCCGTCGGCCAGCAAGGTGTTCAGCAGCGGGTGTTCCGGATACAGGCTCTGGATCAGCACCTCGCCGGCCTTGCCCGCGCGCCCGGCGCGGCCGGCCACCTGCACGATGGTCTGCGCCAGCCGCTCGGCCGCGCGAAAGTCGGTGCTGAACAGGCTCTGGTCGGCATTCAGCACCGCCACCAGCGTGACATCGGGAAAGTGATGCCCCTTGGTCAGCATCTGCGTGCCGACCAGGATGCGTGCATCGCCGCTGTGCACGCGGCCGATGGCATCGTTCAACGCCTGCGGTGCGCGCAGCACGTCGCGATCGAAACGTTCCACCGGCGCCTCGGGGAACTCCACAGCCAGCGTCTCCTCGACGCGTTCGGTGCCCTGTCCGAGCGGATGCACATCATGGCCGCAGCGCGGGCAACTCTCCGGCAGTGCTTCCTCGGCGCCGCAGTGATGGCAGGCCAGGCGCTGGCTCTTCAGGTGCACGGTCAGGCGCGCATCGCAGTCATGGCAGGGCGCGATCCAGCCGCAGCCCTGGCACAGCAGCGTCGGCGCATAACCGCGCCGGTTCAGGAACACCAGCACCTGCGAGCCGGATTGCAGGTGCCGTCGCATGGCCTGCAGCACCGGCGCGGCGATGCCCTTGTGCACGGCATGCGCGCGCAGGTCGACCAGCGCCAGACGCGGCGGCTCGGCACTGCCGGCGCGTTCCGGAAGCTGCAGATGGCTCAGCCGTCCGCGGCCGGCGTTGTGCAGCGATTCGAGCGACGGCGTCGCCGAGCCCAGCACCACCGGCACCTGCTGCAGCTGGCCGCGCAGCAGCGCCAGGTCGCGCGCGGAATAACGCAGCGCGCCTTCCTGCTGCTTGTACGAAGCGTCGTGCTCCTCATCGACGATGATCAGCGCCAGCTTCGGGATCGGCGCAAACACGGCCGAGCGCGTACCGATGACGATGCGCGCCTGGCCGCGCGCAGTGCGCAGCCACTCGCGGCCGCGCGCCGCATCGGTCAGACCGGAATGCAGCGCCGCGATCGGGGCGGCGAAGCGCCGCGCGAAGCGCTCGAGCAGCTGCGGTGTCAGGCCGATCTCCGGACACAGCACCAGCACCGCGCCGCCGCGCGCCAGCACATCGGCAACGGCCTGCATGTAGACCTCGGTCTTGCCGCTGCCGGTGACGCCATCGAGCAGGAAGTTTTCGGCGCCGCGGGCAGCGCGCAATGCATCCAGCGCCACCTGCTGCGCGGTGCTGAGCGGGTAGGGCGCCTCGCGCGGCGCAGCGGCAGATTCCTCGCCCTGCGCTGCGGCTGGCTCGCGCATCGCGCGCTTGCGCACCACGCGCAGCGCCTTCGGCACCGCGGTGGCATAAACCTCGCCCACCGGATGGTGGTAGTAGTTCGCGGCCCATTCGAGCAGCTGCAGGTCCGGCAGGCCGAGCAATGGCGCCGCATCGAGCACGGCGCACACCTCGCGCAGCTTCGCGGCCGGTACGGTGGAGTGCGGCGAGACGCGCAGCGCCAGCCCCACCACTTCGCGCCTGCCGAACGGCACGCGCACCCGCATGCCCGGCTCCACGACGAGTTGCGGCGGCAACCTGTAGTCGAAGACCTGCCGCAGTGGCGTGTCGATGGCCACCTGGCAGAACGAAGATCCTGTCACCTTGAATGGAATCCTTGTCTGGGGCCCGGCCGCGACGGATGATCGGGCCCATGCGCAATCCGGTCATTCTAGTGGCCCCGAAGCTGCTGTTGCTGCTGCTTGCCGGCTGCGGCGGCAGCGATGCTCCGCCGGTGGCTCCGCTCCAGCCGCCGCCCGATCCGCCCGCCAATCCGCTCACCTACGCGCCGGGCGTGTTCCGCGATTCCTCGCTGTTCGCGGCGCGCTGCCAGGCGCCGCGCACCGGCCGCATCGATCCGTGGACGGGACAGCCCTGGCCGGATGTCGCAGGCTCGGCAATGCACGAGAAGCACTTCCTGCGCTCCTGGACGCATGAGCTGTATCTGTGGGCCGATGAAGTGCTCGATCGCAATCCGGCCAATACCAGCAGCGTGCTGCAGTACTTCAGCCTGCTGCGCACCGATGCGCTGGCCGACTCGGGCCAGCCGAAGGACCAGTTCCACTACACCTACGACACCGACGACTACCGCCAGCTGGCCAGCGGCATCGTGCTCGGGCATGGCATCTCGTGGGGCATCGTGGATGGCGCGGTGCCGCGCGTGATCGTCGCGGAGTTCGTGCAGCCCGGCTCGCCCGCAGATGTTGCCGGCGTTCATCGGGGCGCGCAGTTGCTCAGCGTCGATGGATTCGATGTGGTCCACGACCAGACGCAGGCCGGCACCAGCGCCATCCTCCGCGCGATGTTCGAGCCTGTAAAAGGCAGTGTGCACAGCATGGTGTTCCGTGACCGCGACTCCGCGGACACCTTCACCGCCAGCCTGCTGGCGGACCAGATCATTTCCGATCCGGCACCAGTGGTCGACATCATTGACGCCGGCCCCTTCAAGGTCGGCTACCTGCTGTTCAACGACCACAGCCTGATCGCCGAAGCCGCGCTGTCGGGCGCGGTGTCGCAGCTGGCGGCAGGGCAAGTCGATGAACTGGTGCTCGACCTGCGCTACAACGGCGGCGGATACCTGGACATCGCGAGCCAACTGGGGTTCATGATCGCAGGCCCCGCCGCCACGCAGAACCGCACCTTCGAAAGGCTGCAGTTCAACGCGAAGCATGCCGGGCGGCATCCGCTGACCGGCCAGATCATCACGCCGACGCCGTTTCACTCCACGGCGCGCGGTTTCTCGCTGCCCGCCGGCCAGCCGCTGCCCAGCCTCGGCCTCGATCGGGTGCATGTGCTCACTTCAGACCGCACCTGTTCCGCCAGCGAATCCATCATCAATGGCCTGCGCGGCATCGGCATCGAGGTGATCCAGATCGGCGGCAATACCTGCGGCAAGCCGTATGGTTTCTATCCGCGCGACAACTGCGGCACCACCTATTTCTCGGTGCAGTTCCGCGGCGTGAACGAAATGAACTTCGGCGACTATGCCGAGGGCTTCTCCGCCACCCGCATCACCGGCCATCCGCTGGCGAACCTGCCCGGCTGCGCGGCCGAAGATGATTTCACGCGCGACCTGGGCGATCCGCTGGAAGGCCAGCTGAAGACGGCGCTGACTTACCTGACCACCGGCAGCTGTCCCGCCATCGCGATGGCCTCAGGTGGAGCGCAGAAGCGGGCCCGTCCGCAGGCGCTGCTGTCGCCGGTCGATGCGCCGGTGCTGCAGCGTCCGCTGCGGCCATGGGAGAAAAATCGCATCCTGCGGTGAACCCTTGAACCCCGGTGTCCGTGACGCCGGACCGCCTACTCCAGGCTCACGGCCACCTTGCCGAAGTGCCGTCCCGCCGCCTGGTGGCGATACGCCTCCGGCAATTCCCCGAACCCAAAGACGCGATCCACCACCGGGCGGATCTGCGCTGCCTCGACGAAGCGCGCCAGCTTCTCGTGGTAGCGCCGCGGCCCGACATACACGCCCTGCAGGCGTACCGCGCCGGGAATCAGCGCCCGCGGCGGAATGCCGCCGCCGGAACCACTGACCGCGCCGATGGTGACCACGGTGCCCTGCAGCCGCACCGCGGCCAGTGACTGCGGCAGGGTCTTCTCGCCGCCCACCTCGAGCACCAGGTCCACCCCTTCGCCGCCGGTGAGCCGACGCACCTCGGCGGACCATTCCGGCGTGCGCGAATAGTTGATGGTTTCATTCGCGCCCAGCGCCCGCGCCTTCTCCAGCTTTTCGTCACTGGAGGAGGTGATGATCACGCGACAGCCCGCCGCCCGCGCCAGCTGCAGCGCCCAGATCGACACCCCACCGGTGCCCAGCAGCAGCACCGTGCTGCCCGGCTGCAACGCGCCGGTCTCGAACAGCGCATGCCAGGCCGTGGTGCCGGCGCAGGTCAGCGTGGCCGCTTCCGCATCGCTCAGGTGCGCCGGCGACTTCACCAGCGACTCGGCGGAGAGCACGATTTCCTGCCCAAAGGTGCCGCCGCCGCGGCCGCCGCCGAGCGCGGTGGCCACGCCAGCCGGCGTCATCGGACCATCCACCCAGTCGGGAAAGAAGCTGGTGGCCACGCGATCACCCACCGCCAGGCGGGTCACGCCGGCGCCCGTCTCGACCACCCGGCCGACGCCGTCGGAGCCGGGCACCAGTGCGCCGGGCACCGGCGGACCGTAACCGCCGCGCACCACCATCAGGTCGCGGAAGTTCAGCGAACCTGCGCTCAGGCGCACGCGCACCTGGCCCGGGCCGGGGCGGGCGCCGGCTTCCTCGACAAGCTTCAGGCCTTCGATCTGGCCTCCGGCGGGTACGCGCCATGTCTTCATTCGGGTCTCCGGATTGCGTTCATGCAGGGCGGCGGATGGCCGCAGCGTTGCCGTTGTCTGCCGGCGGCACCTATCTTAATCTCACAGGAATGAGCCAGGAGGTCCGGGAAGCTGCTGCGGTGGAGGCTGCCTTCCACCACCCCGACCGCGCGGAGCTGAGCGCGGCGTCGTCCTGCGGGCTGAACCAGCCCATCCTGCGTGCCGATGTCGCCGGCATGCCGCTGGAATGGATCGACTACAAGGAGGCCGCGCGCCTCTACACCCAGGGGCAGGTGGCCTATTCGGTGGGCACGCTGCTGCATCGGCTGCGCGGTGGCTACAGCGCGCTCACCGGCCGGCGCAGCCTGCTTGAGATCAATTCCATCATTGCCACGGTGGGGCACACCGCCAATCCGGGCAACACGCGCCACGACTATGTGCCGCCGTTGAACAACCAGACGCTGTTCCGCCGCGATGGCTTCCTGTGCCTGTATTGCGCGCAGCGCTTTCCGGTGTCCGAGTTGTCGCGCGATCACATCCGCCCGTTGTGCCAGGGCGGCCGTGACACGTGGAACAACGTCGCCACCGCCTGTCGCCGCTGCAACAACGCCAAGGCCTCGCGCACTCCCGAGCAGGCGAAGATGCAGCTGATCGCGGTGCCATTCACGCCGACCTATGCGGAATACATCTTCCTGAAGGGCCGGCGCGTACTGGCGGACCAGATGCAGTACCTGCTGGCGCATTTCCCGCGCAGCAGCCCGCTGCATGCGCGCATCCGCGAGTGGTCCAACTGACGATTCCCCGCCCGATGCGGGCCTGCGCAATGCCGGGCCCGCTGCACCTGCTTCCCCTGGGTCCGTCCGACGCCGCTGCGATCGGGGCGCTGCAGCGCGAGCTGTTCCCGCCGGAACTCACCGAGCCGGTGGCGCAGATCGCCGCCATCCTGCGCAATGCCGAACGGCATACCGTGTGCAACCTCAGCTTCGGCCTGTTCGAAGGGGCGTCACTGCAGGGCTATGTGTTCGCCTATGTCGAGAGCCGCAGCCTGTTTCACGACCGTGCGGAGGACGTGGTCTACATCAAGGAGATCGCGCTGCGTGCCGGGCATGAAGGCCACCTGCGCGAGCTGATCCGGCGGCTGCTGTGGCAGCGCGAGGTGTTCACACCAGGCATGGCGCTGGAGGCGCATGCACTGGCGGATGCGCTGGCCGGCTGGCGCGGACTTGCGCGCCTGCTGCGCTTCCATGGCCTGACGCTTGCGGCAAGAGAGGAGGCGCCGCAGCCCGGTCGCCCGCCGTACTGGCTGATGCGCTTCGACGTGACGCCAGTCCCGATGGCATGGATCGATCGCGCGCTGCCGCTTCCCGCGCCAGACATCCGGCATGCGGGCATGCACTGCATGGTGGTGCGCAGTGCGCGGCAATGGCTGAGCCTGCGGCAGGACTGGCAACGCTTGCGCGCCGGCATGGAAGGCGCGGCCGACGCGCCCGCGTTCGACTACCTGTGGCAGTGGTGGCGCAACTTCGGCACCTTGAGTGAACTGCATGTGGTGGTGGTGATCGCCGCGGGCGAAGTGGTCGGCATCGCGCCGTGGATGCTCGAACCGGTGCGATGCGGCAGCACCGTGCTGCGCCGGCTGCGGCCGATCGCGGCGATGGGATCGATGTGGTGTCCGGCGGCTTTGCTGGCGGCGGATGCAACGCGCTGTGCCGAGGCGCTGGCGGTCGTGCTCGAAGCCAATGCGCGCGAATGGGATGTGCTCGATCTCGCAGGCCAGGCAGATGCGGCGTGGGTGGGAAGCCTGCTGGCGGAAGGAGCCGCGCGGGGATGGCGGGTCGACCTGTCGTGCCAGCCGGTGCAGGGCGTCGACATGGGCGAGGCGGGTGCAGCCAGGAATGCGGGGATCGGCATCGCCGTCCGTCGCATCGAGACCTGGCCCGCGCTGGAAGCCAGCCTTGCGCAACATGGCGCCATCGAATCGCAGGCCGGATACCCCGGCGCCGACCTGCCGCTGGATGAGGACCGGAACCTGCTGTGTTTCGTGCTCGGCCTGGCGCGCGAATCGGGCCGGGGCGAGCTGCGCTTCGTGCAGCATGTGGCCGAGCGCGATGGGTGGGTGATCGCGAGCCGCTTCGGCGTGATCGGCCAGCACGCCTGCATCGTCCTGCGGGCGGCGAGCCTGCGCGGTGCCGAGGCTGCGCGCGCCGCAGAATGCCTGGAGCAGGCCGAACTGGCGTGGCTGCGCGAGCAGGGCGTGGCGCGCGTGGAATACGTCTCGTCCTCCCCGAAGGCGGTCGCCGCACAGGCACGCAGCACGCTGCGACTGCGGTTCTGGCAGCCAGGCATTGCCCCGCTGCAGCGCCGGCAGCGACGGCGCGAACGGCTTGCCGCGCTGATCGACGCCATCGCCGTGCGTGGCGCCGGACGTGGCATCGCACGGCGCCTGCGCGGCGGCTGACATGCCTGGCCTCGTGGCCTTCTGGCGCACCCATCGCCACCAGCTGCCGTTGGCATTGGGCGCCATCTTCCGCATCCGTTGCCGCGTGGCGCTGGTCCGCGGCACGCTGCGCAACTCCGACCAGATGGTCACGCTGCTGTATGCCGGTCGCCTGCGCAGCCGCACCTGGCTTCTGAACCTGGCCTTCTCCAGCTGGCAGGAGATCACGGGTCTTGAACGCAATGTGTTCACCTTCCGGAGCGCGCATCGCGCACTGATTCCCCGCGCCGATGCCGAAGTGCTCGACATGGGCTGGCCCTGGGACGCGCTGGCGCGGCGTGGCCGGCGCTATCTGCAGATCCCCGCCTGGATCAGCATGCGGATGTCGCTGCCGCGTGATCCTGAGGCCCTGCAATGGCGACTGGGCGCAACGCTTCGCCGCAAGGAGCTGCCGCGCATTCATCGCGCGGGCTTTTGTTGCGAGGTCTCGCGTGATCCGGCGCTGGTGCGCGCGTTCTACGACACCCTCTACCTGCCCGCCGTGCGCCATCGCCATGGCGATGGCGCTGTGATCGCATCGCACCGGCTGGTGCAGCGGCGTGCGCGACGCGGCTGGCTGCTGCGCGTGATGCAGGACGATCGCGTCGCGGCGGCAGGGGTGTTCTATCCGCAGGGTGACACCTGCCACTTCCTGTGGATGGGCACGGCTGATGGATTCGACGGCGCCGCCACCGCGCTGTACTGGTTCGGCCTGCAGCATGCCATCGCACAGGGGTATCGCCACGCGGACTTCGGCGGTACCCGCGCCCTGCTGTCCGACGGCGCGCTGCGCTTCAAGCGCAAGTGGGGCGCGCAATGCGAAGACAGTGACGATCCCGGCGCCGTGCAGCTGGCCGCCTGCAACGACAGTGTGGCGGCGTGGCGATTCCTGGCGGCGCTGCCGGCGCTGGTGCGCACCCGCGATGGGTTGCAGGCCTGGCTGGTGGCCGGGCCCGATGCCGCCACCACCGACCAGACATTGCTGCAGTTGTTGCGCGCACAGGGTCCCGCCGCCCTCGGCGTGACGCAGGCCACCATGCTGGCCAGCGCGCCAGGGGCCTGCACGCAGTTCCCGCCCGGCCCGGCGGGATGCCAATATCGCATCGTCCGGACGCGCCGCGGCAACTTCGCCAGGCACTATCCGGCGCAGGGAGAGGACGTGAACGCCACTGCTGCGGCCATCGATGCGTACCCCGGCAGCCGCCTGATCGACTGGCCGGCCGGCCAGACCCTGCCGGGCGTCGTGCGCTGCCGGCACAACCTGCAGGACACCGGACTGTTCACCGACGAGGCGTTGCTCGAGGTCTTCGACCGCCACGACCCGGACGAGCTGCTGGTCTATCGCATGGGCGAGGACCATCACAGGCTCGATGACTTCCAGTACGGCAGTCGCGGCAACCTGACTGCCCGGCAGCTGCTCGACGCCGTGAAGGCCGGAAGGCTGTGGCTGAACATCATCCACATCACGCAGCTGCCGACCTATCGCGAGCTGGTGGATCGCATCTATGACGAACTCGAGGCGAAGGTGAAGGGGTTTCGCGCCGTGGTGCGCAGTGCCAACCTGCTGGTCTCCTCGCCCGGTGCAAAGGTGTACTACCACGCCGATGCGCCGCTGAACATGCTCTGGCACCTGCGCGGCGAGAAGCGCGTGTGGATCTACCCCGACGGCGAGAAGTACGCGCCGCGTGAATGGGTGGAAATGCTGTTCACGCGCGAGTCAGACGACGACCTGCCCTACCGGCCCGAGTTCGACCAGGATGCCACTGCGCATGCGCTGCACCCGGGAGACATGCTGACGTGGCCGCAGAACCGGCCGCACCGGGTCGAGAATGTGCAGGGGCTGTGCGTGTCGCTGACCACTGAGCACTACACGCCCGAGGCGATGAAAAAGCGCATGACCTACCTCGCCAACCGCTACCTGCGCCAGTGGCTGCGCCTGCCGGCCACCGGCACCCGGCTCGACGGCCCGCGCGCGGTGGCCAAGCGCTCGCTGTTCCGCATCGCGCGGCGCATGCCCTGGTGGCACGAGGCCCGCGAAGGAGGCGACACCGCGAAGTTCACGCTGCAGCGATGATGCCGCCGCCTGTGCCGGACCGGGACCAGCCTGCATGATCGCCACTGTGCGCCAGGCATTGGCGCTGCTCGAGGCGCCGGATCGCCGCCGCGTGCTGTGGGTGGGCCTTGCAGCCAGTGCCGGCACCATCGTGCAGGCCCTGGTGATCCTGTCGCTGATGCCCTTCATTGTGCTGCTGACCAATCCGGCGCTGTTCGACAGCAGTGAGCCGGTGCAGCGCGCCGCCGCGCTGCTGGGCATCGATTCCTATCCGGCCTTCGTGGTCGCGCTGGGCCTCGGCACGGCGCTGGCGCTGACGCTGGGCAACCTGTTCGTCGCCACCGAACACATGCTGACCTTCCGCTTCGTCGAGCGGCTCACGCACCGCACGGCCGCGCGGGTGCTGCGCGCGGTGCTGGCCCAGCCCTGGGAGCGCTTCGGCCAGCGGCATGCAGCCGCGCTGGCCGATGTGGTGGTGAACCAGGTCGAGCGCGTCACTGCCGAGGTGATCGGCAGCGCGCTGGCGCTGGCCAGTCAGCTGGCCTTGTTGGGGTTCGTGGTCGGCCTGCTGCTGCTGCTCAACCCGTGGACCACGCTGGTGGCGCTGGGTGGACTGGTGCTGGCGTATTTCGTGCTTTATCGCGTGACGCGCGCGCGCATGGCCAGGGGCGGGCAGGAAATGACGCGCGCCGGCGCGGCCGTCTCCACCACCGTGAAAGAGGCGCTGGATGGCGCACGCGAGATCCGTATCCGCCGCGCCGAGGGCTTTTTCGCGCGTCGCTTCGAGCGCGCGCACCAGCAGGCCATGCGCCTTTCCACGCACTTCGAGTTCCAGCGCGCGATGCCGCACTACCTGCTGGAATCGATGGTGTTCGCCGGCTTCGTCGCCGCGGCGCTGTACTTCCTGCTGCGCACCGAGCACCCCGGCATGGCGCTGTCGTGGCTGGCGCTGTATGCCTTCTCGGTCTACCGGCTGGTGCCTGCGCTGGCCACCATCTTCGACTGCCTGGCCAGCATCCAGCACAATGCCGATGCCATCGCGGTGATCGCGCCGTACTGTGCAGCCGGAGCCGGTGCGCCCGACGGCCCACGCGCCGCGGCGATGCCGGCGCCGGTCCGGCACATCCGGCTCGAAGCGGCCGGCTACCGCCATCCCGGCCGCGACCACGACCAGCTCGACGCGCTGAGCCTCACCATCCCCGCAGGCCGCAGCCTGTGCCTGTTCGGTCCCTCCGGAGCCGGCAAGAGCACGCTGATGAACCTGCTTGCCGGGCTGCTGCATCCGCATCGCGGCCGACTGCTGGCCGATGACATGCCTGTCGATGCCGCGAACGCCGGCGCCTGGCGCAGCCACATCGGCTATGTGCCGCAGCCGGTCTACCTGTTCGCCGATACGCTGGCCAGCAACATCGCCTTCGGCGAGGAGGCCGGTGAGATCGACCTGGCGCGCATCGCGGCCGTCGCATCGATGGCGCGCCTGGACGCCGTGGTTGCCCGCCTGCCGGAAGGCCTGCTGGGACACGTCGGCGAGCACGGTGCCACCCTCAGCGGCGGCGAGCGCCAGCGCGTGGGCATTGCGCGCGCGCTGTATCGCGATCCGGCCGTGCTGCTGTTCGATGAATCCTTCGCGAACCTCGACGCCGAGAACCGCAGTGCCATCCTCGATGACCTGTTCGCGCTGCCGGGCAAGACACTGGTGTTCGCCAGTCACGAGCGTGACGTGGTGCAACGCTGCGCCAGCATCGCGGTCATCGAGGGCGGCCGCCTGCTGGCGCAGGGCAGCTTCGCCACACTGCTTTCCACCTGTCCGCGCTTTTCGCAGATGCTGGCCCGCCTCGAATCGCGCGACTCCTGATCCGCTACCTGCAGGGGCATAATCGACGCATGAACCAGAAATCCATCGACTCGGTCCTGCAGGAGGACCGGCTTTTTCCACCGCCCGAAGATTTCGCCCGCGACGCCATCCTCGATGCGGCCACGCTGCAGCGACTGCACGCCGAGGCCGCGCGCGATCCGGTGGCATTCTGGGCCGCGCAGGCACGCGCCGAGCTCAGCTGGCACCGGCCCTTCACCCGGACGCTGGATGATTCGGCCGCGCCGAACTACAGCTGGTTCAGCGATGGCCAGCTGAATGTGTCCTTCAATTGCCTTGATGTGCACCTGGCAGAACGCCGCGACCGCACCGCGCTGGTGTTCGAGCCGGAGAGTGGCCCGCCGCGGCGGCTGACCTATGGTCAACTGCATGCCGAGGTGTGCCGCTTCGCCAATGCATTGCGCGCCCTGGGCGCGCAGCGTGGCGATCGCATCGTCATCTACATGCCGCTGGTGCCCGAGACCATCGTCGCGATGCACGCCTGCGCGCGCATCGGCGCCATCCACTCGGTGGTGTTCGGCGGCTTCTCGGCGCTGAGCCTGCGCGACCGCATCGAGGATGCCGGCGCACGCTTCGCGATCACGGCCGATGGCGGCTGGCGCGGCGGCAAGGTGGTGGAATTGAAGGCCGCCGCCGACAAGGCGCTGGAAGAGGGCCATGGCGCCAGCATCGAGAAGGTCATCGTGCTGCGCCACACCGGACGCGAGGTGCCAATGCAGCAGGGCCGCGACCTGTGGTGGCACGACGTGGTCGATGGCCAGCCCGGCGAGTGCGAGCCGGAATGGGTGGATGCCGAGCATCCGCTGTTCCTGCTCTACACCTCCGGCTCCACCGGCAAGCCCAAGGGCATCCAGCATTCCAGCGCCGGCTACCTGCTCGGCG